>NZ_JAAHFZ010000003.1:0-107667 GCF_010672795.1 Moorena sp. SIO1G6 | reverse complement strand
GATATTATCATGTTGGATAATATGCCAGTTGAGCAGATGGAGGTAGCAGTTAAGCTAATTCGCGTACGCAACAACAACATTAAAATTGAGGCATCGGGTAATGTTACCTTAAAGACGATTCGTGCAGTGGCCGAAACAGGAGTAGATTACATCTCCAGCAGTGCTCCGATTACTCGCTCTAGTTGGTTGGATTTGAGTATGAGATTGGGGAGTTGGGATAAACAGTAGTATTGCCGTTTATCTCAAAGAGTATAGCAAGTATACCCTGGGATAGATTTTGAATAAAGTTCGAGCTTATTACTGTACTATTGACGAGGATGACTTGAGCGAGCAGCCATGACAGAGTTAATGAATGCTGTGATTCTTACCGGATTTGGAGGGCCAGAAAAACTGGTCTATACCCAAGTCCCTAAACCAGTCCCGAAACAGGGAGAAGTGTTAATTAAAGTAGGAGCTTGTTCTGTTAATAATACAGATATTAATACTCGTACTGGCTGGTATGCTGCAGAGGATAATTTTCAAGATCTTCTGCGAGACTCAAAAAAAAATGACCCCAATCATTCAGCTTGCTGGACACAAAATGGAACAGAATTCCCTCGAATTCAAGGCGCTGACATTGTTGGTCAAGTTGTGGAAATGGGTTCCGATGTAGAACCGCAACTCCTTCATCAACGAGTTATGGTTGACAGTTGGATTCGTGATGAAACGTTAGATGACTATCAATATGTTGGCAGTGAATTAGATGGGGGATTTGCAGAATATGCAGTGATTCCAGCCACCAATGTTTATCAGATTAATTCTCCACTTTCCGATCTTGAACTCGCTACCTTTCCCTGTTCCTATTCCACAGCAGAAAATATGGTAACTAAGGGAATAATTTCAGCAGCAGACACGGTATTGATTATGGGGGCTTCCGGTGGTGTAGGGACTGCTTTGATTCAATTAAGCAAAATTAGAGGAGCCAAAGTTATTGCCGTTGTTGGCGCGAATAAAGAGCATTTTGCAGAGGAGTTAGGTGCTGATTATGTCTATCGACGAGATGAGCAATTAGCCTCTAATTTAGAGCAACATCTAATTACTGTTGCTCTAGATGTGGTGGGAGGAGATTATTTTAATTTGATTATTAAAGCGCTTAAACCCAGAGGAAGATATGTTTCCTGTGGTGCAATTGGAAATCCAATGGTTCCTTTAGATTTGCGGGATTTGATTTACAAAGATTTAGAGATGATTGGAGCAACGCGGCTTGAACCTGATGTGTTCCAACAATTGGTTGGATATCTTGAAGAAGGTCTTTTAAAACCTTTGATTGCTAAAGTTTTTCAACTTTCTGAAATTAAGGAGGCTCAGCAATTTTTTCAGACTAAAACATTTTTTGGTAAAGTGGTTATAACCCCTTAGTAAATAACTCATTGTATATAGCGTTTATCATAGCTATGAGGTACACATTATTTTTTCCCTCTTCCCTCTTCCCTCTTCCCTGCTCCCTGCTCCCTGCTCCCTGCTCCCTGCTCCCTGCTCCCTGCTCCCTGCTCCCTAAAACCCACAGATTTGTACCTCATGGGTATAAGACTTGCTATACTTAAGATAAAAAAGAGGTAAATTTAGAGCATTAAATGAATATCACTTTAAAACTTTTAGATTGTACTCGCTCCAAACACAACCTGACATTACTTTATCAATATGACGAAATAACTTTTACAACTACTCTCTGGTATTCAACAATTGACTTTCATCAGCTTGAGTCTGAGTATAGTCAGGAATACATGGAAAAAATTTATTTCCATATTTTGTTATTTCATGGTTTAAAAATATTAAGTTTAAAACCGACTCATCTGGATTTAGGAAAATATGGCAAATATTGGACAAATAATCTACAAAAACTCTGGGAAGTAAGTGTTGAACAATGTTTAGGTCAGTGGCGGTATGAAACTGGTAATTTAAATTATCAAGGAGCCGAAATTATTCATAAAGATGTTACCACCATGAAAAGAGAAGCGGTAACTCTAGTTCCAGGAAGCACTCCCTTGCTTCTTTGTAATGGTGGTGGTAAAGATAGTCTACTAATGGCACGTTTGTTGGACGATAATAGTGTTCCTTTTGATAGTTTCAGTATTAACCTACACACCCATGCTAATCCTGAAAAGTTGTTTGAAATGCACGAACAACATCTTTACAAACTCCAAAATCCGCCACCCAAAATTCATCGTCAGTATATTATCGAGTCATTCCTCAATTCTCCAGCAGCTAAACTTCATGGGGTAGAAGGTGTAGAGGTTTCTGAAATTAGAAACTATGAAGACTTACCCCTCGCTTATGGAATGTTTGGCATTCTTCCCATAATCCTTCAGGAGAAATATACCCAACTTTGTTTTGGAAATGAAAAAAGTGCTGACAGCGAACAGGTTAAGGTAGATAATCAGGTGATTAATCACGCCTGGTGTAAAAGCACTGAATGCGAAATTCTTTATGAAGAATATATTCAACAAGAATTTATCAGTAATCTGGCTATTTTTAGTTTGCTCAAACCCATGTCA
The DNA here is from genome assembly GCF_010672795.1 of Moorena sp. SIO1G6. NCBI lineage: Bacteria > Bacillati > Cyanobacteriota > Cyanophyceae > Coleofasciculales > Coleofasciculaceae > Moorena > Moorena sp. SIO1G6. Next base: position 105,133 of record NZ_JAAHFZ010000003.1, on the reverse strand, counting down.
GATACCTTAGTTTATCGGCTCTTATCTCAAAAAGTTAGACAAGAAGATCTCAAATTAGTTTATTCATGTAACACCAATCCTCCTTGGTGTAAATCCTGCCCTAAATGTGCTTACGTTTATTTATCTTATATGGCTTATGTTACTCCAGAGCAGGCAAATGAAGTTCAACACCTCTTAGGCAAGGAAAATCTTTTTGATCGCCCAGATTTACAGCTTTATTATCGTCAGTTGATGGGGCTAGAAGCTCATAATGCTTTTGAATGTGTGGGCGAAATCGAAGAAACGAAACTTGCTTTAGAAAAATGTGTTGAACGGGGATTTACTGGAGAGGCGATTAACTGCTATTCTAAAAAAGCCCGTCTAGATAGGAGCGAATATCAAAAGTTGTGGAAAAAATACCACCAACTGGATTTATCCTATCAGCGTCTGCCGCCAAAACTGATGGAAATCTTGCTAGAGGAATGTCAGAAATTGGAGAATAAATAAAATTTTATACTGGTTGTAAATATTACACACCATTGCAACAACAAATAATCAGGAGGTCTTGATGACAAGCAATGTAATCACAAAAGAGAGCTTTTTAACAGTTGCAGGTAAACGCTTCCACTACATTTGGTTGCGGGATAATTGCTTATGTCCCCAGTGCAGCCATCCAACTTCTTTTCAGAAGCTCTATGAGATTAGTGGCACCTCAACCCCAGAACCCTTATCTTGGGAAGAAAAAGATGGGGAACTGAGGATTACCTGGAAAGAAGATCCGGCTCATGTCAGTATATTCCCAATCTCTTGGTTGCTCGCTCATGCCTATGATGACGAATCAGAAGCAGGTAGTGCCAATCAACAGCCGGAATCAGATCCTCACAACCAGGAAATTCTGTGGGATAAACCTTGGATAGAGGCAAACATATCCGGGTTGCAGGAAGCCCTTTCATCCGATCCTGAGTTGTGGCTCAATCAACTCCTTACCGTAGGATTCACCGTACTGCATAACATAGAATTTAAGGATTTGCAGCCAATGCTCGAATCCATTGGACCCATCTACAAAAGTGACTATGGATTGTTCGCACCATCAAAGACCACAAAGGAAGGAAAGGACTTAGCAGAGACTGGTAATGGGATGAGCTTGCATACTGACTATACCTATTGGCACACTCCCCCTCTCCTGTCGTGCTTGTATTGTGTGGAAAATGATGCTTCTGGTGGGGAATCACTTATAACAGACGGTTTTCGAGTCGTGGATGACTTTCGTCAGCAACATCCAGACCATTTTCAGCTTTTGACTCAAACTCCCATTCAGTTTAAACAGGTTTACACAGAATGGCAATACTTTTACTCTAGGACTCAGCCTATCCTAGAATTGGATGACTCCGGAAAGGTCACGAGAATCAACTTTGCCAATTCTCACAGCTACAGTTGGAAACTACCATTTGACCAGATGGAGGCATTTTATGCAGCCTACACAACCTTCTTTCTCTATCTAAAAAATCCCGTTTACCAATACTGCTTTCGTCTCCAACCGGGAGATCTTCTGCTGATGAATGACTCCAGGATTATGCATGGACGGAAAGCTTTTGCAGGTAATCGACATCTGGAAATCGCCTGTATTTCTTGGGACTTTTTGGAGGCAAGGCAGCGCTTTCATCAATATAAACATCTCTATGTATATCGGTAAATCCTCCCATCTGAGAGATTTTAATAAGAGATTTTAATAAAATGAATTTACGAAGCGCTACAGTAGTGGTATTGACAAACTGAATATTATTACCAAACCGCTCACCATTCATAATATCCTTGATCAACAGTTCCACAGTACCACCAGAGTCAGCAGGACGAGAATAAGGAGCTAGGAAGTAGTGCGTAGGGTGCGTTAGGGGCGGACTAGCCCTTATTTTTCGCCTAGTAGTCAGCGTTGCGATAGTCCGCCCCGTAACGCACCACCAAAAGGCTCGCCCTCATTTTCTCGGTAGCCAGTGTTGGGACAGTCCGTCTGAAAAGAGCAGAAACGGGCAAGATCCCCATTCCACCAAGATCCCCATTCCACCAAGATCCCCATTCCACCAAGATCCCCATTCCACCCACCGGGTCAAACAGCTTTAATCAGATGCACCCTTAGCTTCTCTGTTACCCCCTAAGTTTAAGTATAAATAACCATGCCCTCACCATTCCCTGGAATGAATCCCTATTTAGAAGATTCAGCCTATTGGTCAAGCGTACATCATTGGCTAATTACGGAAATTGCTCGCTTATTAAACCAACAGTTAGCCCCTAAATATGTAGTTGCGGTAGAAGTGCGAATCTACGAAACTAGTGGAGAAAAGTCCACGCTTATTGGTATTCCTGATAATGTCATTGCTAAAAGCTCTGAAAATACGATCAGATCTCCCGAGTCTAATGTAGCTGTTGCAGTTCCTTCTACCGAACCTTTAACGATAGAACTTGCTCTGACAGAAACTATTAAGCAAGGATATCTAGAAGTTAGGAGAGTTGGTACAGGAAAAGTTGTTACGGCTATTGAAATTATTTCTCCTATCAATAAAAATGTAGGAGAAGGTCGGATAAAATATGAAAAAAAACGTCAGCTTATTTTAAGTAGCCAAACAAATTTTGTAGAAATAGATTTACTACGTCAAGGTAATTCACTGATTAATTTAAATCAGAATATCGAGCGTGACTATCACATTTTAGTTAGTCTTAGTCATCAACGCCCTCAAGCCTATCTATATGCTTTTAACCTTCAAGATGTGATTCCTGTTTTTCCTTTACCTCTATGTCCAGAAGATCCAGAAATACTTCTAGATTTACAAATGATTTTACATCAAGTTTATGACCAAGGCCGCTATGATTTAATGATTGACTACAAACAAAAAAATATTCCGGGTTTATCAAAAGCTGATGCAAGTTGGATAGATTTTTTTTAAAAAAACAAGGATTAAATTAAATTATTTATTGTAAAAATTGACATCAAAACTCGTTAAAATAAAAAAAATAACCAGGTTTTTTTGGTAAGATTTATGGCAATATTACCTCCCCCAATAGTGTTAGACTCTCTACTGCATCAATGGCTCAAAGAAGATATTGGTAGAGGCGATCGCACCACCCAAGCTTTGTTCGCTCAAGAAGTTAGTTCTGGAAACGGACAATGGATCGCTAAGCAAGCAGGTACAATTGCGGGACTGACAATTGCAGCGCGGGTGTTCTATTTATTAAATGAAAAGGTCAGCTTTATCCCCCTAGTAGCAGAGGGAGAAAGTTGTCAGCCAAGCCAAGCCATTGCTCGTTTTCACGGACCATTTGATGCTTTGTTAATGGGAGAGAGAGTAGCTTTAAATCTAACTATGAGTCTGAGTGGCATTGCTACCCTAACCCGTCAGTATGCCGAAAAAATTGCTGATTTGCCTGCTCAGTTGGTGGATACTCGCAAAACTACTCCAGGCTTAAGACTCTTGGAAAAATATGCAACTCAAGTGGGAGGAGCTATTAACCATCGCATGGGCTTGGATGATGCGGTGATGATTAAGGATAATCATATTCAAGCGGCTGGGGGAATTGGGGAAGCGATCGCTCGAATTCGTAAGACTATTCCCTATCCTATGACCATTGAAGTAGAGACAACAACTCTCGCGGAAGTAGAAGAGGCTATCGCCCACAATGCTGATATTATCATGTTGGATAATATGCCAGTTGAGCAGATGGAGGTAGCAGTTAAGCTAATTCGCGTACGCAACAACAACATTAAAATTGAGGCATCGGGTAATGTTACCTTAAAGACGATTCGTGCAGTGGCAGAAACAGGAGTAGATTACATCTCCAGCAGTGCTCCCATTACTCGCTCTAGTTGGTTGGATTTGAGTATGAGATTAGGGAGTTGAGATAAACAGTAGCACAACCGCACAGGGGATTTGGGAACAGGGAACGGGAAATAACCAATTTAAAGGCGTTGCTGATTCTGAGTATGGTTTCGCCCCCCTAGCCCCCCAAGCGAGGGATTGCTCGCTTGGGGGGAAAAACTCTCAAGCGATGCAGCGCGGTCTTGGGGGTTTCCCCCATGAGCGACTGCATCAAGACAAGTCCCCCAGAATTGGGGGATTTAGGGGGCTTTAATAAAACCAGATTATCGCGCATTCATTCCTTAATTCAGCAACGCCCATGAGCTTACCAATTTTTAAGAATATTCCTACAGATTAATAATCTCCCCATCTCTCCATCTCCCTATCTCCCCATTATCATCGGTAGCAAACATAAATGAAATTAATATAAGGGTTAAGGAATTGGCACAAATTCATACTCCAAGCTAGAACTATTACTTGGTTCAATTGTCACCAAATTGACCGGTTGATAGCGATCGCCTGATGGAAAAAAACGAATCGGAGCAGCAGCACCTCTAGCAAAAAAGTTCGGTGCTGAAAGTTCTTGTTGAACTCCGCTGCGAGTAGGATTATGTCTAATCGCCGCACTTAAGGCTTGGACAGCATCATAAGCCATGGCTGTGCGCCAGTTAACATCAATACCCCAAAGCTGATCAGCGGTTTTCGGAAATTCAGAACCAGGCTTGGCTAGGGGATGCCAGGGTAATGCTACTACCATCCCTTCAGCATCTTTACCTGCTACTGTCAATGTCTTGGTATTGTAAACTTGATTTCCCGCCAAAATCACTAATTGTTGACCCAAACTATTGCGGTGTTTGCTATTGAGCTGAACCACATTTAGTACCTGATGTTGGGTGCTAGAATCAGCACCTAACATCAGCGCTTGAGCACCACGATGAATCGCTTGTTTAAAGCTTTTAGCAGCACTAAAATTTTTCTCAGACACGTCAAAATCACTAACTACTCGTCCTCCTTTCAAGAATACAGCGGTTACAAACTCTGACTTAAGAGACTGACTAGACTCACTTTGAGAATTGTAGAAAACAGCAACATTATGCTGCTTGAGGTCTTGCACCATGTGTTTAGCTAATGCTCTACCTGCCAGGAAATCATTCGGGACAGTACGAAAAACAAAATTGCTAATTCCTGATAGGTTTACTGAAGTGCTAATGGGCGAAATCGTTACCAATTGACCGGATTCATAGCTATCTGCTGTAGCTTGAGTAACCTTGCTGTTGAAATTACCAACAACTGCCAAAATCTCTGGCTTACTTACCAACTTCAATGCTAATTTTTTGGCCACCTCTGGATTATTATCATCATTAGCGATCAGTACTTTGACAGGAATACCTTTAATTCCACCAGCTTGATTGATTTCCTGTTGAGCTTGAGCCACACCCCGAAGTATATCTTTAGCAGTATTTATGTCATCACTAATGGACACAACAGCAGCAATCGTGTAATAGGGTTTTTCCCCAATACGAGCGTTATTAAGGTAGATGAGAGCTTCTGGATCATCACGGTGGAGGTCTAAGGATTCAGTGAATTTCACCACTGCCTCGTCGTAATTAACAGCAGTAACCGCTTCTACTCCTAGCTGTTTTTCCAGTGTTGTTGAATCAGAAAATAAAATATGGTCTCCCCGACTAAGGTAATTTGGTATGGTTGCTTTCTCTGAAGATGTATTTTTCGATACCAGCATAGATAAGGGAGATGTGGTCACTTTAAACCACCACAGACACCCAGATACCAAAGCTAAGGAGATCATCAATGATAGCCCAAGAAGCTTAGTTTCGTTGTTCTGATACATACGCTATTGCTAATTTTTATACATGCCAACCCTGTTGATTACCCGGAATAATGCTTAATACTAATTTGTTTTGTAATCTTTCAAGGTAATTGATGAGTGGAATGGTTGACGGTTAACGGTTGACAGTTGAAGGTCAACGAAAAACCATCAACGGCGCTTGAAATAGTGACCCTGTAGAATACAACTGAATACAACTGAATACAACTGAATACAACTAAATACAACTAGTTAACAAAAGCCCTTGTTGGATACTCCTGGTTAAGTAAATAACTTATGGAAATAACTTATGGAAATAACTTATGGTACAAGATTTGAGCACTGATCAGGTGACAAAATGGCAAAAATATTTATCAGTCCTGAGTTCTTAGTCCTGATTCCTTAATCCTTAGTTCTTAGTCAACTCGACTGTTGCCATTGCTGAATAGGGTTTGGGTACTCAATTCGAGTTAGGTCAGTTACCGATTACCGATTACCGATTACCGATTACCGATTACCCTCAATCATTCCAGAATTGGGCAACGCTCTTATTTCTATGTTGCCCCGTTTCTACTTGCTAGGAATCGGCACAAAGTCATAACCAAAGCTGGAACGATTACCTGGTTCAATCTTGACCAGCTGGACAGCCTGGTTGCGATCGCCTGATGGTAAAAACCGAATTTTGCTGGATACTCCTTGGGGCTGAAAACCTGATCCGGATAGGGAGTTTTGCACACCGGAACGGCTTGGCTGCTGTTTAAGGGCTGCAATTAAAGCTTGAGTAGCATCGTAAGTCAAGGCAGTGCGCCAGTTCACATCTGAACCCCATAATTTCGTGGCGGCTTGGGGAAAGGGGGAATTTGGAGCGCCCAAAATATGCCAGGGGACTGCCAACACCATACTAGCCGCATCCTTACCACCGATTTGCAAGGTCTTGGGTTTGTAAAGACTATCCCCTGCTAGCATCGGTAAACGTCCATCATTGACTTGCACTACTAGTAACGCTTGGTCAAGGGTGGCGGAATTGGGGGCTAAGATCAACACTTCTGCACCTGTTTCGATCGCCTGTTGGACATCAACAGCAGCATTAAAGTTAGGTTTAGTAAAGTCAAACTCTCTCACGACCTCGCCGCCATCAGCAAACAGGGCAGTGGTAAATGCATCAGCAAGAGATTGGCTGTAGTTGCTCCGGGAATTAAAAAAGACAGCTGCTTTGCGTAGATTTAATTGATTTAGCATGTAGCGAGACAGGGCGCTACCAAAAAAGCGATCGCTAGGGATAGTCCTAAAGACATAATTACCCAGTCTTGAAATAGTTACTGAGGTACTAGTCGGAGAAATCACCACCAACTGATTCTCTTGATAAACCTCTGCGGCTGCCAGGGTGACCTCACTGCTAAAATGACCAATAACCCCCAAAACATCTGGATTATCCACAAAAGCTTTAGCTATTTTTTTAGCAACCTTGGTATCATTGTCATCATTAGCAATCAGCACCTTCAATGGTATATTATTAACGCCACCCCTAGCATTGATTTCCTGTTGGGCTTGGGCAACACCCCGTAACATTTCTTTGGCTGCATTTACCTCGACACCAATAGGTATTGAGATCGCAATTGTATAAGACTCAGATGTACCGATCCGAGCGTTATTGAGGTAAATCAAAGCTTCTGGATCGTTTTTCTTACTTTTAAGCGATGCCTCCAGTAAGGAAGCCGCTTTACCATAATTCCCAGAAGCAAATGCTTTGACTGCTGCCTGTTTTGCTGGTGTTACCTCTGTTGATATTAAGCTTCTATCTCCGGCACTAAGGTGCTCTGCTATGATTATCTGAGGCTTAATGTTTGTAGTTTTTGGAGTTACCTTAGCCCTAGGTTCATCTTCCTCCGTTTCCTCCGGAAATGGCAGTGTGATTATCTGACTTTTCTGAAGCCACCATAACCCTCCCAACACCATAGCTACCGTAATCACCATGGATAGCAAAAGAACACTCGTTTCGTTTTTCATCGGACATAAGTTCCGTTGTCAGTTACCCTGCATCATTCCTTTAATCAGCAACGCCCCTGCTATAGTATTCGAGATAACAGTTGATAAACCAGCCGGAAAAGTGCCGTCAGAGCGATCGCTGCTGCTGCAGCTAGAACTGATATTATGATAACTAACTGGATTGACTGCTGGACTCGCAGCACCGGGAAAAGTATCAAAAGTCCCAAGCTTATGCCTCCAATAATCACTAAGTCAATTTTTTCAATAAACCTGCGATATTGAGCATAAATTAGCCCTCCCAAACTCATTCCCCATAAAAGCATACCCAGTGGGTTGGAGGAGACGATCTTAGCAAAAGCAGTTGCAGCAATGAATAATAAAGCTCCCTCAAATCCAGTAAACGCAGCCGCCCCTAGTACCTCAAGTAGAGAAAAGTTTGGTCTGAGGGGTTTGGATAGGGGTGAGTGGGTTTGTGGTCGCCTGGTGTGGGGCTGGGAGGGTGGGGATACTGGTAGAACTGAGCCATAATGGCGTTGAGGGGTTGTCTGAGCAATGTTTAAACAATTTATGGCATCAAGAACCTCCTGAGCAGACTGAAAGCGTTGATGGGGCATTGGCATAAGTAGTCGATTGAAAATACTCTCAAGTGCATTGCTGATTTGGATATAACTTCTCCAGTTCCATTCATGGGTAACAGGTTCGTAGAGTTCATTGGGTTCTCTGCCAGTCATCAAAACCATCACAGTCACTGCCAGAGCATACAAATCCGTTGAAGGGTAAATTTGAGAACCGGTCATTTGCTCCGGTGGTGCAAATCCGATGGAATAAATACCAGTAGACCTCGCCGCTGTTGATCCTGGGTTGACCTGTTGCTTAACTGCACCAAAGTCTAATAGATAGAGAAGCCCATTGCGATCGCGCATAATATTGGAAGGCTTGATATCGCGATGAATGGAGCCATTGTCATGGACAAATTGGAGGACTTTGAGAATTTCTGTTAACACTTCTATGGCTTTGGCTTCAGAAAATGCTCCTAAGGTGTTGAGTTCTTCCTCCAAGTTTTGTCCATCAATATATTCTTGTACCAGATAGAAAAACTGGTCTTCTTTACCCGGTTTCAGACTCGGCACAGTCAACGGAAAGTAGGCATACAAATCGGGGATTTGGGGGTGACGCCTGCCCAATTTCTCTAAAACCGTTGCTTCCCGCTCAAACAATCTGTGGGCAGTTTGTAGTTCCCTCTGGCTAATTCTCCCAGACGGTTGGAACTGCTTAACTACACATTGACGCAAGGTAGGGGTATAGCGATCGCGTGCTAGAAATGCGGCTCCAAATCCTCCTTTCCGCAGCAGCTGGGAGGGAATGTAGCGACTTGCTACAATCAGGGGCATACCACAGCTATTACAATACCTTTGCTCTGTGGTGGTTAGAGTGGTTCTGTTATCTAGATCATCAAAGTAATTATGGGGATTTGGGCAGCCAGGACGGGTGCAGAAAATTTCCATGTTTTAGAGGATCACTATGAAAGACAAGGCGCTACCAGGCATCTACTTGATACTCTACTAGAGTCTATTTATATTCCTCAATCGAGGGCTAGGCATTTGTACATTAGTTCTATAGTTTTAATCTATATCTATATCCAAATGCTAATGTTCATTCCTTGCTACCGCTTCGCGCTTCGCTCAGGTATCAGAGGTTAGAACTCAGCTGACAAGCTCTAGCAAGTCGCTCGTTGTTGTGTTTATTTTAGTCGTTAGCTAATATTAAACTCACGCCATTTTGAAGAAGCCCCTGGAATTTTTTGCATTACTGATCAGATCTTCTCCTGGGCAGCGGGATAAATTCCGTCACTTGTTTTCTACCCTTTCAACCCCCGGCTTCAGCGTGGGGGCTATCCACTTCTAGATTGTTGGGATTAGTTACCATCCCTGATAGTGGCAAGGATTGCCCGTGCCATGCTACTGAGCCAAACAAGGGCAAAATCTGCCTACAGAAGGCTTCTGTTGCTTTGGAAAGGTAACGATTGGGGTTAATCACCAAAGACAATACCCGTTTAACCACTACTCCCTCTATTTTTGCCCTGTGTAGCACGCCCATTTGTAATTCTTTTTCAATAGCTGTAATCGATACAAAGGCAGCTCCTAGTCCTGACTGTACTGCGTTCTTAATCGCTTCAATGGAGTTAAGTTCCATCTCCACCTTAAACCGTTTAGCATCAATGCCACTGCGACCTAATACCTGGTCAATTACCTTACGGATGGTGGATTGGGAGTCCAAGGCAATAAACTGTAACTTATACAGGTCCTCTTTTTCGATCTTCTCCAAAGAAGCCATGGGATGAAATGCAGGCAAGATTAGCACTAGCTCATCTTCAGCATAAGGACTAATGGTCAAGGTTTCCTGAAGTTCTAGGGGAACTTCACCACCAATAATGGCCAAATCCACCAGTCCATTGGCTACACCCCAGGAAGTGCGGCGAGTGGAGTGAACCTGTAATTGTACTGTCACTTCAGGATAGTGTTGTCGGAACATACCAAGCATCCGAGGTAGTAGATAGGTTCCGGTAGTTTGAGATGCACCAATAATTAAGGTCCCACCTTGGAGACTTTGTAAGTCGTCAATGGCTCGGCAGGTTTCCTGGCATAGAGCCAGAATTTTTTCCCCATAGTCCAACAGCAGGTGTCCAGCTTCGGTCAGTTGGGCACGGCGTCCACCCCTGTCAAATAACGGCACCTCTAACTGTCGCTCTAAATTTTGTACTTGCAGGCTGATAGCAGGTTGGCTTACGTATAGACTATCAGCAGCACGCTTGAAACTCCCCTCAGTAGCGATCGCTTTGAGTATACGGAGTTGATCGAGAGAAAAAGGTAGGTCAGACATAGGGCTAAACCATTAACAGAAAGGAGCGAGCTGAAATCGACACTAACATAACCAGGACTCAAATTCTTGCTCTTTTTTGCTATAATAGAGCGTTATTTCTCATCTATCACCCTTGCCTATGGTATTTCCAAATTGGCTGAGTGTCAGCCACTTTGTCATGTTTGGGTTGCTATTGACTTTTGCGATCGCTCATAGTGGTTTAGCCGCCCTGCGTTCTAAGGGTGAACAAATAATTGGTCCAAGGCTTTATCGTATTGTCTTTGCTTTAGTGAGTCTTCCGCTAGCAGTTGTATTAATTATTTACTTTTTGAACCATCGGTATGATGGTCTACAGTTGTGGCTCCTTCAGGACCTGCCAGGGATGAAGTCATTAGTATGGGGGCTTTCAGGGATTTCGTTCTTGTTTCTTTATCCAGCTACGTTTAATTTATTGGAAATTGCTGCGATTCAAAAGCCCCAAGTCCATCTATATGAGTCTGGCATTATGCGGGTTACCAGGCATCCCCAAATGGTAGGACAAGTAATATGGTGTATTGCCCATACCCTCTGGATTGGTAGCACCTTTACCCTATTGACCTCCGTGGGATTAATTCTCCACCATCTTTTCGCTGTCTGGCATGGAGACCGCCGGTTGTTGGCACGGCATGGAGAAGCCTTTTGTACAGTCAAAGCTCGCACATCGGTAATCCCTTTTTTGGCAATTATCCAGGGACGTCAATTCCTGAAATGGCAAGAGTTTGTTCGTCCGGCATACCTAGGAGTCATCGGTTTTACTGGGCTGTTGTGGTGGGTACATCCCCTCATGATTACAGCTGTAGCCCAAGTAAATTGGTAATTAGGGCATTTCTGTTGTTCAGATGATCCCGATTCGATGTAGCATGATCCCAAACAAATGTAAAAACCCTTATATTTTAAAAAACCATGGTATTGTCTGTTGATGAACGGACGTTTTCAAAAACAGTTTTAGACTCTTCCACCCCAGTTATCGTTGATTTCTGGGCCCCTTGGTGTGGAGTGTGCCGGTTTGTTCACCCCATACTTGAGGAATTCCAAACTCAAGGAAGCAATTATGTCAAGGTTGTCAGAGTAAACGCCGATAACAATCTCAAGCTTGCCAATACCTATCGACTCAAGACCCTACCGACATTGCTATTCTTTGAGCAAGGTCAGTTGGTCTCACGAATAGAAGGTTTCCAAGGTCGGGATGAGCTGCTCAGGGAAATTGCCAGGCTGCTCAAATCACACTGCCAATACCCAGATTTCACCAAGGACTTGGATAAAAGGCAGCGCCAAGGTTTGAAAGCTTTTTCGGTCAATATCTCCTCAAGAGAAATTATAGGTATTAGGTATTAGGTATTAGGTATTAGGTATTAGGTATTAGGTATTAGGTATTAGGTATTAGGTATTAGGTATTAGGTATTAGGTATTAGGTATTAGGTATTAGCTACAAGAGGGTAATGGTACAGAAGGAAAGCTTTTGAGAGCCTCCGTGCTTGACCAGGCGCTAGCCAACTAGGTCAGAACACCCTTAGCCATTCAACCTAAAAGCCTAGAACCTTAACTTAAACTAATTAGCGCGCCTTAACCTAATTAGCCATTGAATTGGTCATCGGTAACCAGGTTGTGGGTTTACCCTTTCCCATGACCAATTACCGATTGCCAATTACTAATTGGTTTCTGACTCTTGTGCCTGATCTGTGCCTGTGAATTTATAAATTATCGATTATAGCACTTCCATTCCTAGTAATTGGCAATGGCTCCGTAACGAAAAGATAAATTTTTGTTAACTAAACTTTTTTTATTATTTTCATCAATTAGTCCGATTATCTCATGATGATTACCCATTTTGATGAGATATTTTGTGATGAAGATTACGAAAAAGGTTAAGATTTGTATCAGATATGAGACCTTAGTAGCCTATTCACGGGATGGCGGCTGTTGGTAGTAGTCGCCGCAAGCCAATGCCGACCGTAAGTCCATGGCCTAGGCTGCTATAGTGCAGTTGAGATTAAAGCGTCTGGCCTTCTACAGACAAACAAAAAGAAAAACTTTAGACATGAGCGGTTAACAGTTTGCCAAAATAGTAACGAAATCTGAAGTAGGCTGTCTTAAATGGAACCGCTTTATCAATATGCCTGGCTAATCCCAGTGTTTCCCTTGGCAGGGGCAATGCTGGTTGGTCTGGGGCTAATTTCCTTCAATAGAGCAACGAACCGTCTGCGGCAGCTGTTAGCTGTATTTATTGTCTCCTGGTTGGGGGCGTCCATGGTGTTCTCCTTTGCTATACTCTGGAGTCAATTTCATGGTCATGAACCCTATCAACGCACCCTGGAGTGGGCTGCTGCTGGCAATTTTCACCTAATGATGGGCTATACCATCGATCACTTAACGGCACTGATGCTGGTAGTTGTGACCACCGTAGCTTTTCTGGTGATGATTTATACCGATGGCTACATGGCTCATGACCCCGGTTATGTGCGCTTTTATGCTTATTTAAGCTTGTTTAGTTCCTCTATGCTAGGGTTGGTCGTTTCTGCCAACCTGTTGCAAGTTTATATTTTCTGGGAACTGGTGGGAATGTGTTCCTACCTGTTAATTGGATTCTGGTATGACCGTAAGGCAGCAGCAGATGCTTGTCAAAAAGCTTTCGTGACTAACCGTGTCGGAGACTTTGGTCTGCTGTTAGGCATGTTGGGACTCTACTGGGCAACTGGCACCTTCGACTTTGATGTCATGGGAGCCAATCTGGAAACCTTTGTGGAATCCGGTTACCTGGGTGCAGGCATGGCAGCTGTGTTCGCTGTCTTAGTGTTTCTCGGTCCGGTGGCTAAATCCGCCCAATTTCCCCTCCACGTTTGGCTTCCCGATGCCATGGAAGGCCCAACCCCGATCTCTGCCCTAATTCACGCCGCAACCATGGTAGCTGCTGGGGTGTTTTTGATTGCCAGGATGTACCCCGTGTTTGAAGGGATTCCAGTCGCCATGACTGTGATTGCCTGGACGGGAGCATTTACCGCTTTCTTAGGGGCAACCATTGCTATTACTCAAAATGATATTAAGAAAGGGTTAGCCTATTCAACTATGTCTCAATTGGGTTATATGGTAATGGCAATGGGCATTGGAGCCTATGGTGCTGGCTTATTTCACCTGATGACCCACGCTTATTTCAAAGCCATGCTGTTCCTCTGCTCTGGGTCAGTAATTCACGGTATGGAAGCTGTGGTTGGCCATGACCCGATTTTAGCTCAGGATATGCGGTTAATGGGAGGCTTGCGTAAGTTTATGCCCATTACCTCCCTGACATTCCTAATTGGAACCTTGGCAATTTGTGGAATTCCCCCCTTCGCAGGGTTCTGGTCAAAAGATGAAATCTTAGGCAGTACTTTTGAAGTAAGTCCAATACTTTGGGGAATTGGCTGGCTGACTGCTGGAATGACTGCTTTCTATATGTTCCGGATGTATTTCTCTACCTTTGAAGGGGAATTTCGGGGCAATGAAATGGAAATCCGTCATCAACTCAAGGAAGCTGCTGGTGTAGCTGTACCTGCTTTTGGTCCTGGTGCTATGGATGTACGGGAACTTGAAGCTCAGGCTGACCATGATCACCACGACCACCACCACAGTGAGTTTCCCCATGAGTCACCCTTAACGATGACTCTACCGTTGTTAGTCTTAGCCGTGCCATCGGTACTGATTGGTTTGGTGGGAACTCCCTTTAACAACTACTTTGAGGAATTTATCCACCCAGCCAGTGAAACCATAGCCGAAGTCGTGGCAGAAGCAGAAGCCTTTGACTGGTCAGAATTTCTGATTATGGGCGGCAGTTCCGTGGGAATTGGTCTGATTGGGATTTCCGTTGCGGTACTGATGTACTTACAGGGCAAGATTGACCCCAATGCGATCGCTAAAAAAATCCAGCCCCTATATCAGCTGTCTCTCAATAAGTGGTACTTCGATGAAATTTATGACCGGCTGTTTGTTCAGGGAAGCCGTCGATTAGCACGGCAAGTTATGGAGGTAGACTACCGTATCGTTGATGGTGCTGTAAACCTGACTGGCTTTTTCACCCTGCTCAGTGGTGAAGCACTGAAATACGTAGAAAACGGTCGTGCCCAATTCTATGCTCTAATTGTCTTCCTCGCAGTACTGGGTTTAGTAATTGTCTCAGGTGTGACCTGACCTGCTTTGTTAATTGTTAGTTGTTTATCAACAATTAACAATTAACAAAATAAAATTTGCAATTTTATTTTGACCAATGGTGACTGACTAGTTGACTATGACAGATTTCCCCTGGCTAACAATAATTATTCTGTTTCCGATTGCGGCATCGCTCCTGATCCCGTTTCTGCCAGAAAAAAATGGGACTTGGGAGCGTTGGTACGCTTTAATTATTGGGTTAATTGATTTTGCCCTAATTGTCTATGCTTTTGTGACCCAATACGACCTGAGCAACCCAGAACTGCAACTGGTCGAAAAATACAGCTGGGTGCCTCAAATGGACTTGAATTGGTCAGTAGGTGTAGATGGCTTATCCATGCCTCTAGTGTTACTGACTGGCTTTATTACTACCCTAGCGATGCTGGCAGCTTGGCCGGTAACCTTCAAGCCTAAGCTGTTTTACTTCCTGATGTTGGCAATGTACGGTGGTCAGATTGCTGTATTTGCTGTTCAGGATATGCTGTTGTTCTTCTTGGTATGGGAACTGGAGTTAATTCCGGTTTACATGCTACTGTCAATCTGGGGGGGCAAAAAGCGTCTCTATGCAGCTACCAAGTTTATCCTCTACACCGCAGGGGGTTCCCTGTTTATTTTGCTAGCTGCCTTAGGCATGGCATTCTATGGGGATACCGTAACTTTTGATATGCGATCGCTAGCCCTGAAAGATTACGCCCTCAATTTCCAGCTATTGCTTTACGGAGGCTTCCTGATTGCTTACGGGGTCAAGCTACCCATCTTCCCTCTACATACCTGGTTACCAGATGCCCACGGGGAAGCCACAGCCCCGGTACACATGCTCCTGGCTGGAATTCTGCTGAAAATGGGGGGATATGCCCTCATCCGCATGAATGCTGGCATGCTACCCGATGCCCATGCCGTGTTTGCTCCGGTATTGGTGATTTTAGGGATTGTCAATATTGTCTACGCTGCCCTTACCTCCTTTGCCCAGCGTAATCTCAAGCGTAAGATTGCTTACTCATCCATTTCCCATATGGGATTTGTCTTAATTGGTATTGCTTCCTTTACCGACTTAGGCATGAGTGGGGCAGTGATGCAAATGATTTCCCACGGTTTAATCGGTGCCAGCCTATTCTTCTTAGTAGGAGCTACCTATGACCGTACCCATACCTTGATGCTCGATGAGATGGGGGGTGTTGGTAAGAGAATGGGCAAAATGTTCGCCATGTGGACAACCTGTTCCATGGCATCCTTAGCATTACCCGGAATGAGTGGGTTTGTGGCAGAAGTGATGGTGTTTGTTGGCTTTGCTACCAGTGATGCTTACGGTTCCTTCTTCAAGGTATTAGTGATCGTCCTGGCAGCTGTCGGGGTTATCTTAACACCAATTTACCTGCTCTCGATGCTGCGCGAGATTTTATACGGTCCGGAAAACAAGGAATTAGTCGCCCACGAAGCCTTGATTGATGCGGAACCTCGGGAAGTGTTTATTATTGCCTGTCTATTAGTACCAATTATCGGGATTGGTTTGTATCCGAAAATTGTGACTCAGATCTATGACGCTACCACAGTCCAGCTAACCGCACGACTCCGCAACTCTGTACCAACCTTGGTCAACGAACCACCAGTAGCACTAGAAAATGCTCCAATAGTTTCTTTCGCTCCACCCATTAGTCCTCGTTAAGGATTGATATTTTACTGTTGACTAGCTAGTAGCAAAAACTAGTAGGGTGGGCAAAAACAGTTCTATTTTTTTGAGCTTGTAGGGTGGGCAAAAACAATTCTATTTTGTTGATTCTTTTAGACTCGATTACTTTGCCCACCCTACTAGTGCTTAACAAATTAGTAGGGTTTATTAATGTAGTAATGTAGGGGGAGTATGAACCAACCCCTACATTTTTTTGTTGAAAAATACACTAACTATAGTTAATGTTCTCTTCCCTTAGAGAAGCTCTTGCCAGCGATCGCTTAACCAAAACTTTAGAATAGAATAAACGTAAGCATTCAGCCGTCAGCCGTCAGCCGTCAGCTTTAGACTCACGCTGCTTGAGGTGCTTATTTTGTTCAAAAGCTAGCTGTTTGGTGTAGCGTGCGCTATGGGTATAAATTGTTTACGTAGCGTCGCCACAAGCTTTTGGCTGATAGCTGATAGCTGAGAGCTGAATGCTTACGAAGAAACTCTTTTATGCGGGAAGTAGCTAAATCATGACAGTAGCCACCACACCTGTTGAAACTAATCCCATTGTGCTGAGGATGCCTCCAGCATTGGATATGGATGATGACCAATTTTTTGAGTTTTGTCAGGTTAATCGAGATTTACGTATTGAACGTACATTAGACGGAAAAATAATTGTTATGCCCCCAACAGGAGGTGAAACATCTGACAGAAATTCCGACATTAATTTTCAGCTACGGTTATGGAACCGCCAAACAAAGCTAGGGAAGGTTTTTGAGTCTTCTTGTGGCAATAAGGCTGCCCAATGGGGCAGATCGTTCTCCTGATGCATCTTGGCTCAAGCTGGAGCGCTGGGAATCCCTGAGTAAAGAAGAAAGAAAAAAATTTATTCCTCTGTGCCCAGATTTTGTGATTGAGTTGCGTTCCCCCAGTGATAGGGTAAAAGATCTCAAGGAGAAGATGGAGGAGTACATGGACAATGGTGCGAGGTTGGGGTGGTTGATTGAGCCAAATAGTCGTCGGGTGTATATTTACCGTCCTGGTGCTGATGTGGAGCAATTGGAAAATCCCGCTACGGTGAAGGGGGATGATTCGGTGCTGCCTGGTTTTGTCATGGTTATGGAAGAAATTTGGGAAGCTTGAGGAGTGGCACGTTCGTAAGCATTCAGCTATCAGCTATCAGCGTGTCGCGTATCAGCTTATGGGCTACGCGCACGCTACGCCAATGGCTGACAGCTGACGGCTGACGGCTGAATTCTTAAACACTTTCAGCCTACTCCCTTCGCTCCTCCTTATCCAAAACTGACCTTAGTTATTCTTGCAGTCTGTGATTAATGTCTTCTACTGATAAGCTCAAGGCTTCAGCTATCTGTTCCACACTTAACCCTAATCCTAATAAATGGGAAATAGCTTTCTGTAGTGCTTGTTCAGTTTGCTGTAGTGCTTGTTCAGCTTCCTGATAAGCCATGTCCAGTTCTTGAAAGTTTAATAGCTTTTTTCCCAACTTCGGATCGAAAAACTCTAGTTTTCCCTGATTCACTTGAAGTTCTAAACCTAAGACTTCACTGTAAATCGAGAAATCTTCATCTCCTAAAGGTTTGCTAGCTATAGGCTCATAGTTTCCCTCCACCAGACGTAATCCTTTCAGGGGTGGTTGGAGATAATCTTCCACAGGGTCATACTGCATGTATTCTAATACTCCCATATCTTGGTATGTTTGGCGATTAAATCTTTGATCAGTTCCCTTAGTATTTATTGAAGTTACTTCTAATATCCAACTCGGTAAATTTCCTCCTTCTTCCCAAACTTTGTAGTGTTTTCGTAGTTTATTTTCTACTCCGAAAATTACAAATACATCAGGCTCAATTACCGCATCATATACGCCTTCTAGGTAGTAAATCGATAAGTTGCCGGAAACATAAACATCGTCTCGATTTTTGAAATAGTTTTTCAAGGCTTCTACGCCATAAATGATATAATCTCGGTTAGGGTCACTTTCTGCCATTGGTGTACCATTAGTATTGCGATAAAAAAATTTAGGTTTTAATTGCTCATTAGTCATTGGTGATTAGAACAGGGAACAGGGAATAGGGAATAGGGAATAGGGAGCAGGGAATAGGGAATAGGTAAGGGGGAATAACCAATTTAAAGGTGACGGTTAACCTCTGGCACTGATAAATTTAGTGCTTCAGCTATCTGTTCAACAGTCAAGCCTAAGCTTAATAACTGGGAAATAGCATTCTGTAGCCCTTCTTCCGCTCGTTGTCGGGCTTGAGCTTCAGCAGCTCGCTCTAACTCCGCTTGTTGTCGGGCTTGAGCTTCTGTGGTTTGCTCTAACTTTGCTCGCTGATAAGCTATCTCCAGTTCTTGAAAATTTAATAGCTTTGTACCCAGCTTCTGATCAAAAAATTCTAGTTTTCCCTGATGCACTTGAAGCTCTAGACCTAAGACTTCACTATCAATAGAAAAATCTCCATCCCCTAAAGACTTGCTGGGGATAGGTTTATACTTTCCCTTCACCAAAAGTAATCCCTTAAGTGGCGGGTTAAGATAATCCCCAGTAGGGTCATACTGAAAGTATTCTAATACTCCCATAGTTTGGTATAGTTGGCTTTTTGTGGTTTGATCACTATTCCGGCTGCTTTTTGAGGTTATTTCTAATACCCAACTGGGCAGTTTTCCTCCCTCTTCCCAAGTTTTGTAGCTTCTTCGCTGTTTGTTTTCTACGCCAAAAACCACAAATACATCGGGAGAGACTACCTGATCGGGTTCTCCTTTCTGGTAGTAAATAAATAAGTTACCGGAAACATAAACATCTTCCCGATTTTTGAAATAACTTTTTAAGGCGTTTACCCCATAAATCAGATAATCCCGAGTAGGATCACTTTCTGTCATAGGCTTACCATCACTGTCGGGGTAGAAAATTTCGGTTTTGAGTTCGTCAGTTACTTTAGTAATAGGTACTTTAGTCATAGGAAAGACACCATTCGATTAAAATTGAAACTAGAAACTTGAAACTTAACAAATTAACCGGACTTGGTATTAGTGAGTAAGCAGTCAGCGGTCAGCGGTCAGCGGTCAGCGTGGCACAGGCTTTGGCCTTGGCCTTTCGGCCACGCGTGCGCGTTTGGCCACGCTGTGCGAACGAAGCTGTGACTTCACTGAGATTAAACCAATGCTTACCTGTTTGATTCAAAAGCTGTTCCCATAGCGCATTAGCTGATAGCTGATAGCTGATAGCTGATAGCTGATAGCTGATAGCTTACATTAGTGAGCATTTTCTGTATGGGAAATAAGGGTAATGGTAAAAAGACTTTCCCCATTACCCAAAGGTGTAATTGCAATCACACCGCATTACAGAATCTCTAATTACCTTAATTTGACCATCAGTAGAAAAAACAGATCACCTGTCACTGGACATTTGAGCCACTCTATGATACCGCTGCTAGCATTGACCATCAAAAAGTGTGTTAAGTGTCGGAAGTGTCGGAAGTGTTGGAAGTATGGCAGGATTCCGACTCCCGACTCCCGACTCCCGACTCCCGACTCCCGACTCCCGACTCCGGACTCCCGACCCAAGTGATAAGTACTCTAGAATAGATACACGCTATGTTGAATCGTCGAAGGTTACTAAAGTTAAGTCTTGTTTCAGCTGCTAGTGCCTTGGGTATGTCAGCAGTCTGCTCAAGGGTGAGAACTGAGGTTAGTAGTAGAATGCCGGACTATAGCAGCAGTGGAGTTACGTTATTACAGCAGACAACACCCCTTGAGGATGGCTTTTTCTTTCCAGCGGAATGGCAGCCCCATGAATTCACGATCATGGTGTTTCCTCCAGCTCAGAATTGGAAAGGCTATGGTCTGAAGAAGGCAAGGCGGGAATGGGCAGCAGTGGCGAATGCTGTCAATGAGTTTGAACCGGTTTCGATGGTTGTTCATCCTCAAGACAAGGGTGTGGCTAAAGGCTTGTTGAGTTCAGATATCGAACTAATTGAATTTCCCGTAAACGATGGCTGGGCCAGGGATTCCGGTCCAATGTTTTTGGTGAACGGCAAGGGTTCACGTCGGGTAGCTGGGTTTACGTTCAACGGTTGGGGTGGTAAGTTTCCCCCCTATCAGGACGATGCTTTACTTAAGGCGCGATTGTGCCACTATCTTGATACAACCATGTACTCATCCTCTCTAGTGTTGGAGGGCGGTGGTGTCACATTAGATGGTGAAGGCACTATTATCACTACTGAGGAATGTTTACTTAACCCTAATCGCAATCCCACGATGAGTAAGTCTCAAGTTGAGAGACTTTTGAAGGACTATCTCGGGGCTGAAACAGTGGTTTGGCTGGGTCGTGGTATCGTACCTGATCCCGTGACAGATGGACATGTGGATGGCATTTGCGCATTTGCCGCACCTGGATTGGTCTTACTCCATAGCACTGATGATGCTAATGATCCAAATTACAAGATTTGTCGGGATGCTAAGCATCGATTACAACAAAGTACTGATGCTCGTGGACGTAAGTTTGAGATTGTTGAGATTCCTCTTGGCTTAGATATTGCTCACATGAATTTTTACATTGCTAATGGTGCGGTAATCGTTCCGATTGCTGGTGACTCCAGCCAAGATGATGCTCCCCTTGCTATTCTGCGTGAGGTTTTCCCTGGGCGGAAGGTTGTTGGTGTAAATAGTCTGATTCTGGCTGAAGGTGGAGGAGGAATTCATTGTATTACCCAACAGGTACCTGTGGCTAATAGCTAAAATAATTTAAGCAAAATTTAACAAACAGTCTATGATTTTAGTACAGTTTTATATTATAAATTATTAGATAGTTTTCTTGATAATCTTCTCAAACTACAGGTGATTAACCTCAAAGTATTGAGTTTTATAAACTTGACTTGACAAACAGGGGGTTTACCCCATGCTCCCATCAATTTATCTTGTGGTAGAATAAATTTGCTCAAAACACCTAAATCAAAAACAGAGAGGAAAACTATGACAAGTGGAAAAAGTCTCCAGCCGACCCCATATGGTAATAAGAGATATAACATTACTAAACCAATTGATTTTGAGGTAGCCATGAATTACGGCGGTACTTTAATGGCAATTGCTGGAGCAGATGGCGAACTGGCAGAAGGAGAATTCCAGTGGTATATTGACGAACAGCAAATGAACTTTGTTGAATCTGCAGAATACATTGAAGCGCTCCGCCAATTCGATTGGAAAAATGCTAACGTTGAGGAGCTATTGAGTGGGATAAAGTATGACTTTCCGCTGAATTTTCGCCGAAGCATGTTGTACCAAGCGATCAAGATGTGTCGAGCGGATGGTAATTACCATGACAAAGAAAAAGCATCTGTGGCTAAAGCGGCGGAGATTTTAGGGATTGAAAAAACCATGGCGGTGAGCCTTGAGTCTCTGGCAGAACTAGAAGATTCAGCGGAGCGATTGCGCCTTTCCTTATTTGAAACCGACGTTTAATTCGGCTGTAAGCATTCAGCCGTAAACTGTCAGCCGTCAGCTGTCAGCTGACGGCCAAAAACATCTAATACCAAATCTGGTTATGATAGAGTAATTAAACAAATATTAAAATCCTCTCTAGGCAAGGATTTTGATTGTTTTGAATAAAGTCTCAGTCAAGGGGATTTGGTATAACAGAATGAGTAGCCACAGGGACGAAGAAACGATCATTGAAAATTTTGACTGGAATCAGCTTTCACTAGAACAGTTGAAGTTGCTTCAGTCTCAAATAATCAAAGCAATCGATCTTAAGATACGCGACTTAAAGTTGACCCAATCTACTGCCAATCTGAGCAAAGTTCATAGGTATAAGGCAAGCTTAGCTAAGGTCTTCCCTCGTCGCCTACGTAGCTCCCTCTCTGATTATCAAAACTGTTTTTTCATTATCAGTCTGGGAAGCAGAAACTTCGTTGATAGTGAGCGACTCGAAGCCTCAATTAAATGGATTAGCGAACACTTCAAAGCTTGCCTAGTACTAGTTTGCGATAGTATCTACCGATTGACAATCGAGCTTAGACAGGGACTTAAAGGGGATGAAGCTTGGCTGGAAGCAATTCGCACTGGAGAGACCTTTATTAATCAAAACCGTTTCTTGTTCCAGCAATACTCTGGAAGTTGTCAATTCCAATTCCAGATGGCTTCCCAAATAGAGAACCAATCAGAATTTGAGATCTATTACAAAGACTTTCAGGGTCTTTATCAAAAGGATGAATCCTTTCAAAGGATGGTAAACTCCTTTGCCCAAACCTATCTTAATCGGGGGGAACAGTCAGAAGAAGAGGAAGTAGAGCAGCTTCTCCAAAGGCAAAAGCACCTGGCGATCACCTACCTGCTGGAAGAGTCAGCTGTGTTTACCTGCCTTGCTAAAGAAGGATGGCCAGTTTTTGTTTATCCTGGGTCAATTAAAACTTTTGAAGAAATTGCGGAAGGGTTGCACCCAGAGGTTCCTTTACCTCTCAAGCAAATGATCTGGGTCAGCCTGCGTCTTAAAAGGAAGGCTACTGCTGGAGAAAGCATCTAAGGGCTTTGAGGTCAATGGTGGTTGCAGAATCGGGAATCGGGAATCGGGAATCGGGAATCGGGAACAGGGAACAGGTAAAAAATCCTGTGTACCTCATAGGTATGGAAAACGCGATCAGATAACAGGAGGTATTTGAAATTATGACTTCTGACTCCTGACTTCAGCCTTTCAAAAGATTCCATGGAATTCACCAGCCTCGAATCTTTTTCTCAATTCCTGGCGCTGAATTTTGCCGATCCCTGTTTTCGGAATCGTCTCTTTGGGAACGGGAATCAGGTAATCTGGATTTAACCCAATCGTGTTCACAACGGTTTTCCGAATTTTCGCCATGCACTGCGTTTAAGGAATTATCGTCAGTATCAGTAGCACTGAAAAAGATTGCCAATCTATCAGTATTGTCCCCAATTATCCGAACATAATCTAACCCACCACCGGGTCAAACAGCTTTAATGAGATACACCCACCAACTCAGACAGGGGTTAAATTTCATCGGGATTAATACCCATCTGTCGTAACCGTTCTGCTAATTGTTCAGCTCGTTGGTGTTCCTGTTCAGCTCGTTGGTGTTCCTGTTCAGCTCGTTGTTGAGCCAGTTCCTTCTCTTGACGTTCCTGTTCAGCTCGTTGTTGAGCCAGTTCAGCTCGTTGCCGTTCCTGTTCAGCTCGAAGACGTTCAAGTTCTGCCTCAGTAGGAATCCAATTTCCCTGTTGATCATACCAACGTAGCCACAACCGATTCAATCCCCGATATTGACCAAGCCATAGTCCTAAACCCAATTGCAACTCAGGCATCCAAAATTGGGAATTGTCTAATGTTTGTGGTTGATAGCTGCCGCCATCTAACTTAAAAAGTTGTAATTCGTTACTGACTCGGTCAAAGGTAACATAGTAGGGAATCGCTAAAATTTGCTCGTACACTTCCCATTTCGTTGGTGGTTCTCCCGTTCGTTCACTGTAACCAAGGTCTTGATCTTTGGTGCTGGCAGAGAGCAACTCTATGGCCACAATTGGTCTGACGTCTTCTTGCCAGATCACATAACTCATTCTGAGCTCTCGTCCCTGGTAAAATCGGGAAATCCCCACTACAGCAAACCAATCCGGTCGTTTGTACCAAGCGGTATGGTTGGGGTCATAATATAAATTTAAGTCACTGGCCACAAAAACGCGATCGCTCTCATAATTGGGAGGGCGAAAGGTCTCACTACACAGTTGTGGTTGCCAAAGATGAAATTCGTCAGGCAAACCCGGTTCCTCGGGATCTTCACTGGGTAAATCATACATGGTGGGCAGGGTTTCTTTGGCCGGATGAGGGAGAATAACCTGCTCAAATAAGGGTTTGGCAACAGACATGAGATTACCTCAATTTTTTCCGACTCATGATTTTGATTTTAGCAACTGTCGGTAAGCATTTAGCCGTCAGCTGTCAGCTGTCAGCCATCAGCTGTGCTCCCTGTTCCCAGATCCGCTGTTCCCAGATCCGAAGTTCCCTACTCCCTACTCCCTACTCCCTACTCCCTACTCCCTACTCCCTTTTCCCTTTGCTCTATACTAATAGATAAACTAAAAAACAAATACCAATATCATGCTGGATTGGTTAGCAGTTTGGGGAATTTCTAGTGCCGGTGGCTATCTCGCCAAAGAAGTGATCGGTCCCTTGGCCAAAGAAGCTCTAGAAGACTACACCAAAGATTTTTTCAAAGAATCCATCAAAGACTATACTGGACTATCGGATCAAAATACCCAGAAAAAACTCTTCGGTAAAGCTTTAAAAGAATTTGTAGCCTTAGTTGAAAGAGAATTGGAAGATGCTGAGTTATCCAAGCAAGAATTAAAACAGTATACTAAACCCCTCAAGCAGTATATTAAAAACAAATCCATTAAAGCTATCCTAGGAAGTGCGTTTAAATATGGCTGTCAACACATAGATACCGAGACATTAACCAAGACTTGGATTGAGCTTAAGTTATTACCATTACCAGAAGAATTTCGTTGGAAGTATATTGCTAGACAGTATCTCAAGCAAGTACACACTATCATCCGGGAGTCGGATCAGTTACGGCCTATCCGAGATTCCCAAACCTTGGATGCGATTAGCCCGAAGGGCTACGCTACGCGATCGCAGAAAACACTAAAGCTACCGCAGGCATTATCCCAGACTTTGACTTAAGCACCTATCAAGAAGCACTCCTAGAGCGTTACGGTAATCTGGGCTTGGATAGTTTAGATACCAATGCTTGTGCCTATAACGAACTAAAACTCTGGACGATATTTATCCCCCAAAATGTGCGAGAGGTTCATGACCTGATGCCGTCAGCTATTCATGAACTTCCTAAAGATTATTATAGACAACTAGGAGACAGTGGTCAACTAGACATAGCAATTGATATAGAGGAGTTGAAACGAGCTAAAGACGCTTATCATCAACAGCCAATTAAATCTGTATTGGATGTTATTAATGACTCTCAAGGTTATCCCTATTTGGTGGTTTTAGGAGACCCAGGCTCCGGTAAATCTACCTTGCTGCAATATTTAGCATTAAATTGGGCAAGAACGGATCTGACTACTGCCCTTTCTCTACCAATTCCCTTACTGATTGAATTACGTACCTATATCCGCAATCGCGATAGTGGACAGTGTAATAACTTCTTGGAATTCTGCCATCAAAGCAGTGGAGCGATATGTCATCTCAATCAACATCAACTGCATCACCAGTTAAAGGCTGGTAAAGCTTTAGTGATGTTTGTTCGCGTAGCGTGGCCAACGGCCATGGCTTGGATGAAGTCTTTGAGCCAGGGAAACGAGAAGATGTGATTACTGATATTCATCGCTTTACCAATACCTATCCTAAGGTACGAGTAATTGTTACATCTCGCCTCATTGGTTATAAACCCCAACGGCTACGAAATGCTCAATTTCGTCATGTGATGCTCCAAGACTTGGAGTCAGAACAAATTCAAACCTTTATCGAGCACTGGCACGAGTTAACCTTTACTAATCAAGCCGATAAAGTTA
The DNA here is from genome assembly GCF_010672795.1 of Moorena sp. SIO1G6. Classification (NCBI taxonomy): domain Bacteria; kingdom Bacillati; phylum Cyanobacteriota; class Cyanophyceae; order Coleofasciculales; family Coleofasciculaceae; genus Moorena; species Moorena sp. SIO1G6. The sequence goes on along the minus strand of NZ_JAAHFZ010000003.1, from coordinate 79,221 downwards.
GGAAACGCGAGCGCTTACAAAAAGCAATAGACACATCACCTCCAATTCGACAACTGGCGCAAAATCCCCTATTATTAACTATGATGGCAATCCTGAACCGCAATCAAGAATTGCCTCGTGACCGCTCTGAACTCTACAACCAAGCGTCTCGATTACTGCTCCATCAATGGGATGTGGAACGAGCATTACTAGAAGATAATCGTGTTGATCCCAAGACGATTGATTATAAAGATAAGCAACAAATGCTTGGAAAAGTGGCATATTTTATGCATGAAAATCAAGCAGGGTTAGCGGGAAATCTGATTAGTGGAGAGGATTTAGAAAGGATTATCAAAGATGAGCTGAAATTACGGGAGGTTACTAATCCCAGAGCCGTTGCTAAGGTAATGATTAATCAGTTGCGCACCCGCAATTTTATCTTGTGTTTCATGGGAGCCGATTACTACGCCTTTGTGCATCGGACATTTTTGGAATATTTCTGTGCTTGGGAATTTGTCAGTAAATTTGAAAAAAAACAGGAAATTTCCCTAGAACATTTGAAAAACGAGGTATTTGGTAAACACTGGCAGGATGAATCTTGGCATGAAGTGATCAAGTTGATTGTGGGCATGATTGATTCCAAGAAAGGTGGAGAGATTATTGAGTATTTGATGGCAAAAGATGGAGAAGGGGATAAGTTTCATAATTTATTTCTGGCAGGGGATTGTTTGTCTGAAGTCAGGAATCGGTATGATATTAAATCAACGGATACTGAATTACTGAATTGCTTCAAAGACTTAATTCACTATGATCTAAATTATGATTATAAAAAGTATGAATATCAGGGATTCTTAGTCCGTTATATACGCACTACAGCTGTTGTAGGAGTAGCCACCCATTGGCAAGACCATCGAGATACCTTACCCCTACTTCAAGTATCGGCTCGCTCCGATACTGATTCGGATGTGCGAGGTACAGCAATTTACCAGTTAGCTCAATGTTACCAAGACCATCGAGATACTTTACCCCTACTTCAAGTATCGGCTTGCTCTGATCAGCATTGGTGGGTGCGAGGTATTGCAATTGAACAATTAGCTCAAGGTTACCAAGACCACCCAGATACCTTACCCCTACTTCAAGAATCCGCTCGCTCTGATCAGATTTCGTGGGTGCGACGTACAGCACTTGAACAGTTAGCTCAAGCTTACCAAGACCACCGAGATACCTTAGCCCTACTTCAACAATCCGCTCGCTCTGATAAAAATTCGTCGGTGCGACTTACAGCAATTGAACAGTTAGCTCAAGGTTACCAAGACCACCCAGATACCTTAGCCATACTTCAAGAATCGGTTCGTTCTGATAAAGATTCCTGGCTGCGAAGTACAGCAATTGAACAGTTAGCTCAAGCTTGGCACGATCAGCCTTGGTTATGGGAATTTTTATGCGTTCGCGTAGCGGCTCTTTCAGAGCATCGCATTCTCCATGACCCCTTTGAGCGTGATCAAGACGAGGATTACGACAATGTCAATCCTCGACAAGTAGCCCTTCAGGCCATCCTGAAATATTATCCTAACCATTCCCAAACCCGGTCTTTATTGAAAAATAGAGCAGAGCATGACCCCGATCCTAAACTGCGGGAATTTGCTCAAGAGAAATTAGCAAAGTTACGCTAGTTCTGATAGTAATCAAGTATACAGGATTTTTTACCTGTTACCTGATTTACTAAAATTCTTAACTGATTTACCTCACCTTATTGATAACTGCTATCTATTATCAATAAGGTTTCAAAAAGGCTTGATAAGTATTATGAAATATAGTAAATTGCTTAACAGCAAGTAAATACTCCCAAAGTCGAAAACCTTGGGAGAGTCATTTTAGGTTACATTAAATCCAGTCTAGCATCCCTATTTTAATTGTGAAAATAAAACCATGGGAATAGATTCTAATTTAGAATGTAGAATTTATAATTTAGAATTTGTAAGCAGGTATACAAAATTGATTACACATTTCACAAAATTAAAAACCTTACAATGTCAGGATTACAGAAATTGAGAGTAGGTAATTAATTCTGTGTAGGTGTTTAATTCTACATTCTTAATTCTACATTCTTAATTCTACATTCTTAATTCTACATTCTTAATTCTACATTCTACCTTCTACATTCTTAATTCTACATTCTTAATTCTACATTCTGCCTTCAAGACCCTTCGACAACAATCGCTCCAATAACGGTTTAGGAATTGTCTCGAAATCCTCCAACAAGAGATCCATAATGGCCAGATGGCGCAAGTGACCAGGAGTGGGAGGGTAACAGCGACGACTGGTGTTAAACCAGCCGTTAACGGTGTGAACGGAACAAGAGCAGATTAAAGCCATATCTTCCCGACTCAAGTCCCACTTATTGTAAAACCGTTGCGGTGTCATACCCAATTCGGAGTAACTGTAAAGTCGGATCAAGATTTGCTCGCGCTCGGTAATGGGATAGGGATAGGAATACTCGCCCTTTAACTCCCTCTGTTGTGCAAGCTGTTCCAGGCGCTCCATTGTGCTACGCACACGCTATGCGAAAGCTTCGTGATAATCGATGGGATGATAAACGAATCGTTTTTTTGGCATGATAGAGTTACCTCCATTTAACTTGGGGGGGAGAGCCGCGCTTCCAGGTTGGTGGCCGATGATCGCGGCTCTTTTTCCAATGATTATAGTATAACCAATGGCTACTATTCTTGTCAACAATAAAATCAAAAAAATCAAGGTAATTTACATAAAAGTTAATAATTATTTAAAATATAACGATTAGAATGGTAGTTTTTTTAGCTAGTAGCTTAAATCTGGATCATGGCAGTATAAACTTAGTGATTGCCCCAAGTTAAAAATTTACTTATCAAGGTAGGAAACAGGGAACAGTGATAATATTTGATTTTTTAAGTACTGAAATTGATTGTTATATTATGTCGGGATAATTACCCTTAATAAAAAGGGTGCATCTCAGTGTCTTGATGCAAAGCGCGAGTGGGGGAAACCACGGCAAAGCGCGAGTGGGGGGAACCCCCTTTGGCGGCGCTGCCTCCCCTGTTCCGAAGCTGCATCACTTTTGCAATTAGGCAAAAATTCGGGCGAAAATTCCCACACTCCTCACACTCCCCGCGCCCGGGCCCCACACTTCCCACACTTCCGATCTTTTTTACAAATATGAGATGCACCCAATAAAAATCTCCCCCATCTGGCCATCTGGCCATCTGGCCATCTGGCCAGATGAGGAGATGAGGAGATGGGTAATTGGTAGCGAAGCAACCGTTAACCTTTGACCAACCTTTGACCAACCTTCGACTAACCTTCAACCTGCAACCTTCACCCAACCTTCACCCAACCTTCAACCAACCTTCAACCTGCAACCTACCCTACACCGAACGCCAAAGGCGAACAACCTGCAACCTGCAACCGTTAACCAACCTTGGCCTTTCGGCCACGCTACGGGAACAACCTACCCTACACCGAACGCCAAAGGCGAACAACCTGCAACCTGCAACCTGCAACCGTCAACCAACCTTCAACCTGCAACCTGCAACCTACCCTACACCGAACCGCCAAAGGCGAACAACCTGCAACCATCAACCAACCTTCAACCTGCAACCTGCAACCTACCCTACACCGAACGCCAAAGGCGAACAACCTGCAACCTTCAACCTGCAACCTGCAACCTGCAACCTGCAACCTTCAACCTGCAACCTTAAACCTGCAACCGTCAACCAACCTTCAACCTTCAACCTGCAACCGTCAACCAACCTTCAACCTTCAACCTTCAACCTGCAACCTGCAACCTGCAACCTGCAACCTGCAACCTTCAACCTTCGTAGGATACTCTTGAATGTTCTCATCAAAAAACCCGGTCAAGACCGGGAAAATTGCTGAAAAACCAATCAACTTACCAAAGCTTGGCTTTATTACAAAAAATCGTGGAATGTTTGGAAGCCCCGTCTATGAACGGGCAGGGTGCTGACCCTTGATGACCTTTAGACGGAAAAGAGAAAACACTCCCACACCTTGTACCCTTTTTTGAGATCCTAGAAGGTCATCAATTATTAACATTCCGAGACTTGGGTCAGCTCACAAACCTTCTATGTGACTATCTGATCATGTTACCTGATAATGTTACAGGTGAGGGGGCAAGCCGCATAAACGGGAGTCTGGATCAGATCAGGCTCGCCATGTAGCCAATTTAACCAACGAACTTCCTGAGGATGAACCCCCTTAAAGGTTAAGACTCCTGCACCTAATATCACTGCTAAAACATTTACTCCAATCATACTACCTGCTACTAGTAATACAGCACTAACCGGCAGAATCGATTGTAGAGCGATCGCTAACAGAGCGCCGGTGGTCACCATCAATACAATCAACGGAAAACCGACAACCAGTAAGCAAACTGCCAAGGTAAATGCCCAAATTAAAAAGCTTTTGACCACTGCTAATGAATCAGTTTGTGTCAAGCTTTGACTTGTGGTTAATGCCATGGTGTTTTCTCCAGTAATCATTAAAAAAATGAATTGACAGTGTCTGTCATTCATTGACAGGGTCTGTCTTTGAGTAAATTCTTTGATTGGAAATTTTCTAGGTGAGTTTCAGTATAGGTAAAATTTTGATGAAGATGAACCTTTTGTCAAAAAAGTTTACAGTCAACTCGTCCGACCTATGTATCAAAATTGTTACAATCGTTAAAAGCCGGAAATTATTGGTTATCTTAAGACAGACCCATAATCTACCATTAGACAGATGAAGCAATTTTTGATCGCTGATACATGGACCGAAGATATAGACCCAATCAGTTATAGGGTTATAGTTAGAGTTATATAGACCGAATCAGTTATAGAGATAAGTTATAGAGTCGCAAGAACAAGAAAGGGAACTAGGGTCACCGAATCGGATCAGGATGGGTGAGGGGTTGACTCCGATTTGCTTAACATTTATTATACTTTGCTTAATATTTTTTATCCAAATTGAATAGTTTTCTAATATTAAGCATAATTACTGATAATTAAGGATAATTACTCATATTAGGTATTTGTGATTAGGACTTTCCCCCCCGTCCCTTGCTCAACCCTAATCTTAGGGGTGCTTTGAATCAATGGGGCCCTTTGCTTGCGCCCTGACGGCTTGCGCCCCGCCCTCAAGGTGATCTTAAATCTGGTCTTGAGCAGGGGAGAGGGTTTTAGAGCTTTTCCTGCTTACTCAAAAAGAAACAATCACAAACAATAACAAACAATTAGATGGTGACAGCTGACGAATTTCAAAACATACATAGTCCTATAAACACATCACCTCCTCACCATTTATAGCTCGAAGAAATGAAATTGGTCTATAGCGTTTCTCATACTTATCAGGTACACTCAATTTTCTTACCCCGACTCCCGACTCCCTCGGTGCGCTTGACCCGTAATTAAATTCGCCACGGGTCGCACCGCTCCCGACTCCCGACTCCCATTAACCCAGGACGAAAATCCCTTACCTAAGGTAGAACTGTTATAAGTTATACTCAACCCTAACTGTTGGGAAAACTTAATGTAAGAGTTTGTAAAATAAATTCTCGTAGCCCAACTGTAGTTGGTAGTTGAAAGATGACAGACCCACAGCGTTCACCCCGGATTGCACCAGCACCACCGCCTTCGAATATAGCGTCTAGACCAGTATCTGCTCAAGCCAATCAATCGAGACCTGCACAACCAAGAGCCATGGCTCCAAGAAGCAGTCAAGCCGGTGCCGCAGTAGCCTCACGCCCTCGGCCTGTGGCCACAGCAGCTCAGAATTCAGCCACTAACGTCCAAGCAAAACCATCCGCCAATCAGCACCAGCAGACACCCCATAGCATCGGTCTGCCCCCTGGACAGTCAAGCTTAGAAAGCATTGTCCGTGAGGCTTTTGAGAAAGGAGTGTCTGATATTCATCTAGGTGTTGGTGAAACTCCCCGTTTCCGGAGTCGCGGTGAAATGGAGCCAACCGAATATCCACTCACCGATCACGCAACATTTAACTGTTGGCTCAAGGAAGTAATGACTGATGAAGAAATCCGGCGCTTTAGAGAAGAGTTGGAATTTGATGGGGCAACTCAGTACGAGTTTAGTCGGGTAAGGATTAATGTCTTCGATAGCCTTCTTGGTCCTGCCATGGTCTTGCGGATTATTCCCCTGAAGATATTGACCCTTGAGCAGTTGCGGTTGCCACCAATCCTGAAAGATGTCTGTCATTACCATAAAGGTCTCATTTTGGTCACCGGTCCCACAGGTTCCGGAAAATCTACCAGCATGGCCGCAATGATAGACTATATGAACAAAGAGATGGCGCGGCATATAATTACCATTGAAGACCCCATTGAATTTATCCACCAAAGTCGAAAATCTCTGGTTAAACAGCGGGAAGTAGGAATGCATACCCGTAAATTTGACCGGGCGTTGAAAGCCGCTTTGCGGGAAGACCCCGATGTGATTCTGATTGGGGAAATGCGAGATCGAGAAACAGTCAATACAGCTCTGAAAGCTGCTCAAACTGGTCACTTGGTCATGGGTACTTTGCATACCAACAGTGCCGTGAAAACCATTGAGCGGATTCTCAATCTCTACAATCCAGAAGAACAGGCTCCCATGCGGGTGTCCATATCAGAAGCCCTAGTAGGAGTCATTTCCCAAGGGTTGTGCCGTACTACCGATGGCAAGCGTGCTGCTTTTCATGACATCCTGATTAATACTGAATCCATTAAGGATTACATCCTCAAGGGCAAATACGAAGAAATTGAACAACTGATGGCGGACAGTGAATTTGACGGTATGGTTACCGTAAATAAATCCTTGTTCGCTCTTTACCAAGAGGGGCGTATTACTGAGGAAACTGCCTTGGAAAAGTCACCCACTCCCAACGAGATTGCAATGATGTTGCGCGGTCGGATTTAGGGATTAGGCAGGCTTGTATAGGGATTAGGAATTAGGGATACTGACTTAACCCCTAAAACCTAACCCCTAATATCATGTCCGGATAATTAGTGATGAAAAACCTTCTCCCTTCAAACCTTACTCCTTTCCTTCAGCAAAGCTGCCTTCTGCCCTCTGCCTTCGATTTACCAAAGTGTAAGTATTCAAACGGACATGATATCACACCATTACCGTAACACCTTGACCATCAAAACTAAATTGACATAGTACTAGCATATGCTGGATGAAACCCCCTCGCCCCAACTGTTTAAAGGTATTGCTATATTTACACCAGGGGAAGATCTAGTGTATAGCATTGACTTTAATAAGCAGAGTCACTGGCACCTGCATCTGTGTGCGAGTTTACAGGAAATACTGGGGTTACCAGAGCCACCTCATTTTTTAGTCCCCGGATATACTGCTACCATTGATCGGTGGATTGACCCTCAAACCAATCAGTTGCGCATGTCAGCAGAAATTCATTGGTTGGTGCAACATCATCAGGCATTGTTAAATGCCGTATTTGGCACTGACAACCTGATTTGGCAAGTAGCCCCTTGGGAGGAAGAGTCCTGTGACCCGGCGGTGCTAGAAACTTATCGCAATCAGTTTCCCCAACTTTGGGAAAACCACGACTTGATCCTGCGCATTGACCGCCCAGAGCCATTATCCTACTACGATACAGAAGAGGTTTTGCCAGAAAGGGTTACTAATCAAAACTCTGGGAGATGGTCACCTCAGCAGCATTTGAGAGCTATTGAAAAGCTGCCGGGTTTATCTAAGTCTGCCACTGATAGTACAGACTCACTGACTGTCACCGATGTCACCAAACCTGATTCTTTATCCAGGATGTCCCTGCCTGATGTGTCTCACTCCCAGGCACAACCTACCCATAGCTATGTCCTGCGTTTGTTCGTTTGCGGACATAGTACAGAAACTGAGTATACTCTCAAGAGTCTATACCAGTTGTTAGAGAATCATTTAGGTCATCCCTATACCCTAAAAATTATTGATGTTTTCAAGCACCCAGAACTCGCAGAAAGTGATCAGATCTCAGCTACACCGACACTACTCAGAGTATGGCCCGAGCCTGTCCGGCGGATTGTCGGTGATTTGAACGATATTGATCAGGTATTGCAGAGATTAACCAGCAATATAGTTGACTCCTCAGCACTTAAGCAATAAGCTTTTAATCGGTAATTTTAATCGGTAATAGGTAATATAGCAGTTCTCAATTGGGTATTGAAAACTGCTATATGTTACTTTTGTTGTTACTTTTGTTTAGCAGCAGCTTTCTTTTTGGTCTTTTTAGTCTTTTTGCTAGCATTTGCCGCTTTTTTAGCCGCTTTGGCCGCAGCGATCGCTTTTAACCGAGCTTCTTCTTTTTCCTGGGCAATCTTTTCAAGATAGTAGTGGTAATCTCCCAGATAGGTACAGAATTCGCCATCCCGGATTTCCACTATTTTTTTGGCCACTTTCGAGATAAAATAGCGGTCGTGGGAAACAATAATTACTGTACCATCATAGGTACCGAGTGCTTCCTCCAACATTTCTTTGGCTGGGATATCCAGGTGATTAGTCGGCTCATCCAGAATTAGTAAATTAGCAGGACAAAGGAGCATTTTGGCTAAGGCCAGGCGGGCTTTTTCGCCTCCACTAAGGGACTCAACCTTTTTATATACCGTGTCCCCAGTAAACAGAAACCGTCCCAATAGGGTACGCACTTCCTGATTTTTCCAGTCTGGGACTTCATCATGGATGGTTTCCATGACCGTTTTGCTCAATTCTAGGGCTTCTGCTTGATTCTGCTCAAAGTAACCAGGAATCACATTGTGTTTGCCCAGTCCTACTATCCCTTCTGTTGGCTTTTCCATTCCCATGATCATCCGGAGTAAGGTGGATTTACCGCAACCATTGGGACCGATGAAGGCAATGCGATCGCCCCGTTCAATCAACAAGTCTGCTCCCAGAAATAAAATCTTGTCATCATAGTCATGGACTAAATCCTTGATTTTGACTACCTCAAAACCACTACGAGGGGCAGGAGGGAATTGGAATTTGAGAGTTTTGAGATTAGCAGTTGGGGCTTCTATCCGTTCAGTTTTTTCTAATTGTTTCTCTCGGCTTTTGGCTTGGGTAGACCGGGTTGCACTAGCACGGAAACGCTCAATAAAGGCTTGCTGCTTTTCTATTTCCTTTTGTTGACGCTCGTAGCTACTCAGTTGAGCTGCCTGCATCTCGGCTTTCTGCTGGAGATAAGCTGAGTAATTGCCTAGGTAGGTAGTCGAGACACCCCGTTCGGTTTCTACAATTTGGGTACAGAGGCGGTCAAGAAACTCCCGGTCGTGAGATACTATTACCATTGGGGTCTTCAGACCCTTGAGATACTTTTCTAACCATTCGATGGTTTCCAAGTCAAGATGGTTAGTCGGCTCGTCCATTAGTAGGACGTCTGGCTTCTGGAGCAGGATTTTGCCTAAACTCATGCGCATTTGCCAGCCACCACTGAAAGCACTCACTAAGCGATCGCTATCCTCTGGCTCAAATCCCATCTCCGGCAAGATCTTGTCAATTTTTGCTTGTAAGCCATAACCATCGAGGGCTTCAAATTGGCGCTGCAACCTATCTAGTTTTCTAATCAGCCCTTCCAATTCTGCTTCATCAGCCATTTCCATGGCGTTTTGGACTTGTAGCATTTCGGAGTGTACGTGGTTAGCTTCCTTAAATACCGTCCAGAATTCTGCTGAGACCGTGCGGGTTGGGTCTACTTCAAATTCTTGGGTGAGGTAAGCGATATGAAGACTGGCAGGACGGATAACAACGCCGCTGGTGGGTTCCATCTCTCCAGCAATAATTTTCAGTTGGGTAGATTTCCCGGCACCATTGACGCCAACTAAGCCAATGCGATCGCCTGGTTTAACTTCCCAGTTGACATCCTTTAGAACTTCGCCAGTGGGGTATACTTTACTAATTTGTTCGAGTCGCAGCATTAAGATGTCTCCAAGGAAAATTTTAGCTGGGGACTTTTATTCCTGATCCCAAGTTGCTGTCGGGTTGAGATACTCTTAAACCGTGATTAATCGGGATAAACCCGGATTTAACGGTCAAGGTACAATTTATTGTTGTCCGAGTGAGGAGTGGTTAGACGGTAATTGGAGTTAAACCTACCACCCAGCTATCTGGACGTTCCTCACATCTCGATGAGGAGTTGCTTGAAAGCCTGAGTCTTACTATGTTTGGAGTTAAGCCAACCAAGCTCAACTGCATCAGCTAGACTCAATCCCAACCCTTTCAAGAAACGCGCGGTACGACGCAACAACACGGCCTGAACCTCAGTCCTAGAAGAGAACCGAGAAATCTCGAAGTCCGTACCCCTCGCAAGGATGTTCTTGGCAGCATTGTGGTCAGCCGGCAACACGACCCCATCAAATCCGGTAAAACTGTCCCCAGTCCTTTTCCCTAATAGGGTTCCATTCCTGGAGTCAATTTGCGACGTGTAACTAGGCTGAACTTCCGTGACAACCGAGCCAGTCCAGTCAGCCCATTTTTGCAGGGAGTCTCGCATCTGTCCAATCATCCAGCTATTGAGCTTGCGAGACATGGCCAACGACTGGCGCTTATTCTTAATTGGTTGTGTTAAATCTTCTGCAAAAACTTTTAACGCTCTTCCTCCAACTAGTGACTTGGAGGCAGCTCCGAGTACTGACTGTATTTCTGATTGATCTTGCTTGTAACGTTTGTTCTCGGTTTTTCTGCTCAGATTATTTCTTAATATTCGAGCTGATTTAGCTGGGTCTAACTTTTCTAATTTTCTATGAAGTGCCCAAAGCTTTCCTCTTTTTCGGTTCTTGGCACATATTCTATCTGATTTCTTGCTTAGCAAGACTCCTAAGCCTTTCCCATGAGCCTTGCCTTCCGAATCATAGAAGGCTTCTGTGTAACCTTTGTCTACTCCTATCTCGCGAGGTCTTCGAACAGATTCGACTCTTCCATGGTCAACCAAGAAATGAATCTCAAATTGTTGAGACTGGTTATTATATATCAGTCTGATCTGACCTTTTACTTTTCTGTTACTTTTGACAACTATCTTGTTTCTTTTTCTACTCGTTAATCCAGCTATTTCCAGCTGGTATGTATTAGGATAAAGTCTTTTGCACTTGTATCCTACTTGTTGATAAACCATCTGATTGTCAACCCAAGAATGACCTCTTTTAAATTCTTTCCTGACAAGCCGGTGAAGTAGTGGTTTCTCCAGGAAAGCTAAGGTTTTAAGCTGCGTGGCATATTCTTTTCTACACTTTTCGTTTTCTTTTCCGGGAAATCTTTTGTAGATCTTTTTAATTACAGCATCGGAGGAAGCTGCCTGCTGAGCTGTGATTGCCTTGGCTACATCGTTGATCGTCCAATCCATCAATTTAGCCGGTAAGCCCAGGGTTTCAGGAGTCCTAAAGCTTTTGATCTCGGGGATAGCCTTTTTCCAATCCATCCCCCAATGGCTAATGCTACCTAGCTTGTTGTAAGACTCGGCTCTAACGATGCCTAGCTTCTTGATCGTAGAGAACCACTCTTGCTTGACCGAATTATTCATTCCCACTACGGGAACGACTTGAGTCGATATTTTCTTGGTTGTCCCCAACTTTCTTGGCATCATTAACTGCTGTTTCTTACTTCTCCATCTTACCCTAGCGCTACAAAAATGTCCATGTCCGTTTTGAGGTGTTAAATCCCGATTTGTACCGCTTTATTGGCGTTTAAGCGCGAGACTACAGAAGTTTGGTTGACAGGGATTCCCCTGTTCCTTTGACCATTAGTCCTTCTTAGTTTTCCCATCTACAGCAGATTATCCCCGGAAACCGCCACCTACAGTAGACCTCTTGCATCAATGGTGCCAAGCCCCCATTATCCCCTGCCCAGATTTGGGGGGCTAGGGAGGCAAAAACATGATTTATGCAATAAGTCTAGTGATAGAGTTTACGAGCCAGGATGTTTTTGGTGATCGTAACAAAAATTCATCATGACTGGTAGTACCTCCAAACCACTGACGAACAATTGAACGTTGATCAGCTGTCACCTCAATTATGCGTATGGAACGGTAGGCTCGCAACGGTATAATCACAGCGCTGGTGATCTAAATTATGCACCTCAAGTAGCGTGACCTACGGTCAATCCCGTAGCGTGGCCGTAGGCCAATCGCAACGGTTGTGATCTAAAATTCCCGTTCCGCCAACTCCATCCAACGCTCAGTTGCTGTATCAATTTCCTGAGTCAAGGCTTCCAAGGTCTGATAAAGTGCCTGGACCTCACTGGTATTTTTGGGAGGAGATTGATAAAGGGTTTTCTCCAACTCAGCTTTCTGAGCTTCCAGTTGGGGAATCTGACTTTCGAGTTGATCAAATTCCCGCCTTTCCCAATTAGACAGCCGACGGGGTTTGTTATTACTCGATGATTTTTTAGTGGACGGCTCGACCTTAGAGGATTCAGCCTTTTTCCCTTGAGTCTGAGCCATCTGTTGGGCTAGTTTTGCTTCTTCTTCTCGCTTATAATCGATATAAAGGGAATAATTACCAGGATACTGGCGTACCTTACCCTCAGATTCAAAGGCAAAGATTTTATCTACGCTGCGGTCTAGGAAATAGCGGTCGTGGGAGACAATAATCACACAACCATTAAACCCCTCTAGATACTCCTCCAGTACAGCTAGAGTTTGTACATCTAAATCATTAGTGGGCTCGTCAAGAATAAGTACATTGGGAGAACTCATCAGTACTTGCAACAGAAACAAGCGACGTTTCTCTCCACCGGAAAGCTTATGAATTGGTGCATACTGTTGGGTGGGAGGAAATAAGAAACGCTCCAGCATCTGTGAGGCACTGATCAATGTGCCATCAGCGGTTGTCACATACTCTGCTACGTCTTTAAGGTAATCAATTACCCGTTGATTTTGATTAAGAGCTTCGAGCAAATCTTCTGAATGCTGGTCAAAGTAACCGATATAAATGGTGGAACCAATTTCTATTTTACCAGCATCGGGCTGAATGCGTCCAGTAATAATATCCATTAGGGTAGATTTCCCTACGCCATTCCCACCAATAATGCCAACTCGGTCATCGGGACTAAATTCGTAGGTAAAATCTTTGAGCAGAATTCTAGCGTTATAGCCTTTAGAAACATTTTCTAACTCAATCACTTTTTTGCCAATGCGACGACCAGGGGTAGAAATTTCTACTTTACCCTGAGCTTGTTTAAACTCCTTGGCTTGCATGTCGTGAATACGGTCAATTCGAGCTTTTTGCTTGGTACTGCGAGCTTTTGGACCTCGTTTTAGCCATTCTAGCTCTCGGCGCAATACCCCTTGATGTTTCCGTTGAGTACTGATGGCTGATTCTTCAGCTAAGGCTTTTTTCTCTAAATAGTAGGAATAGTTGCCAGAGTAAGTATACAGGTCTCCCCGGTCAATTTCGATAATGCGGTTGGTGACCTGGTCTAGAAAATAGCGGTCGTGAGTAATCAGTAAGATTGCTCCACGATAACTATTCAGATAACTCTGTAACCACTCCACTGACATGGCATCAAGATGGTTTGTTGGCTCATCCATTAACAATACCTCTGGTTCCGCTAGCAAGGCAGCTGCTAAAGCAATCCGTTTACGATAGCCACCAGACAACTGACCAATGGGAGCATCAAAATCAACTATCCCTAATTTACTCAGAATAATTTTTGCCTTTGTTTCTAGTTCCCAAGCTCCTGTGGCATCCATCTGCTGGGTTACACTTGAGAGCTGTGCTAGCAGTTGGTTATCCTCGGGATTGTGAGCCAATTTCTGGGAAAGTTCTTCATACTCACGAATCAGAGTCATCTGCTGACCACTATCAGCAAACACTTGTTCCAAAACCGTGTTGTTTTCATCTAAGTCTGGTTGTTGGGGTAAGTAAACAATTTTAGTTTTGGGATTAACCGAGAGTTGACCACTATCAATGGGCTCAAGACCAGCAATTATCTTTAATAGGGTCGATTTGCCTGAACCATTAGTGCCAATTAGACCAACTTTATCCATAGGATCTAGACTAAAGCTAGCCTCTTTCAGGATTTCCTTAATCCCAAAGTCTTTGTGAACTGATTGTAGGGTGAAAATACTCATGAAAAATTTATAGGAAAGGGAGTAGGGATTAGGGAGTAGGGATTAGGGAGTAGGGATTAGGGATTAGGGAGTAGGGAGTAGGGAGTAGGGAGTAGGGAGTAGGGAGTAGGGAGTAGGGAAGATAAATATGTCTTAAGGTTTACTTAGACTGCTATAAATTTATTTAAAAAAAAACCGTTTTCTGGGTAGAAAACGGTTTTTGGTAGTTGTAATTTAACTACTAATAATCAAGTGCAAAATATCAAACTTACTATTACTAACTACCATGAAATTAAAGAGCTTTTGACTATTTTATTGACATTTTGATGCTATTGAGGTACGTTGTTTAGGTCAAAGATAAAGGGAACACTGTGATTCCCCTCACCACCAATAACCAGAACTTTAGGCATCTGAGCCCCACCTTCTCGCCAAGCTGCGATCGCTTCTTTCTGGAGCACCAGTTCACCCCCTTGGGCTTTGAGGGTTTCCGCCAACAGTCGTTGGGCTTCGGCCTTACCCTGAGCGCGATTAATTTCTGCTTGAGCTTCTTGCTCAGCCTCCTGTGCTATATAGACAGCTCGTTGGGCCTGTTGTTCTGCTACCTGTTTTTCTTCAACTGCCTTGGCAAATTCCCTAGAAAAATTCAGGTCAATGACACTAGTATCCAATACTTGGACATCATACTTGGCTAACCTTTCGCCCAAAGCCTTATCAAAATCTTCCTTTAACTGACTCCGTTGGGTAATCGATTCTTCAGCAGTGCGAAGGGCGGCAGCAATTTTAAATGACTCTTGAGTCTGAGGGGCAATAATTGTGGTCACTAGATTCTGTAGAGTTCCTTGTTTTCGTCTGATACTAACCACCTTAGTGGGATCGAGGCGGAAGTTGATGGCAAATCGTGCGGTCAAATCCTGAAGATCCTTTGTGGAACTCTGGGCTGGGACTTCAAACTTCTGTACGGTGACATCATACACATCGACTATAGAGACGAAGGGCAGTTTGAAGTGGATACCCTCAAGCAGAGCGCCATCTCTAGCTTTACCCAAAATACTAAGGACTCCAGCCTGACCGGGATTGATAATTACAAAACAATTAAAGGAGAGGAGAATAACTAATGCTGCGATAATCCCCCCGACTAAAGATTGCAAATTTTGTGGATTTTGGTTCCTCAAGTTTTAATCTCCTTTTGAATTATCCCCTGGATTAATCACAGGGTAATTAAGCACTGATGTTACCAGATAGGGCATTTGCCAGATCTCGTAAGCTTTATGGCATCATATTTTCAGCATACTAGAAAAGTTCGTCTATCAGCTTAAGCAAAGGGAACAGCGGATCTGGGAGTAGGGAACAGGGAGTAGGGAGTAGGGAGTAGGGAACAAAATTCTCAGCAATTCCTAGACGGATTGCTATATCAGCTGATGGGCTAGGCCCAAGCTACGCCGAACAGCTTATGGATCACAGGCTAGAAGCCTGTGCCACACTACTTGAGTGGCCACTGAGCACTGACCACTGACCACTGACGGCTGACCACTGAACGCGCACGCGTGCGCGTAGCGCTTAAGCTGACCGCTGACTGCTGACTGCTGATAGCCTACTTCAAAACCCTATATCTTCCCTAGCTGATTGGGCGGCTAAAAATACCTCTTGATCGGACACTTCTTGCCAATCTAGCTCCCCAATTTCCCGATAAAATTGCTGATCGTAAGCACGGGTCTTGACTACGACTGGCATTGGTACCGCATGTCCTAAAATCAAGGCTTGTTGCTTAGAATCGAGCTTGGCTAATACCGAACGCAAACTTTGGCCACCAGACACCCCAGTAAAAATTGCTTCAATATCTTTATCATCATTTAGTAAACAAGTAATCCTAGTTCCAATTTGAGACATGACTTCGTTATCAATGCCAGAAGGACGCTGGTCTACGACTAACAAGGTCACAAAATACTTGCGCATTTCACGGGCAATAATCCCAAAAATTGTTTGACGTACTGTGGCTGGATCTAGGAAACGGTGGGCTTCTTCAATGGTAATTACTAGGGGACGGGGGCGATCGCTGGCATTTTTCGACTGCAAAAATATTTCAGCTTTTCTGACATAACTGTTATGAATACGACGGGTAATTAAATTAGTTGCTAACATATAGGAAAGCATATTGGATTGGGAACCGAATTCTACCACAACATGCTTCCCGGCATCGAGAGATTCTAAAATTCGATTGACATAATTATGGGGACAAGCACTGCGGATATACTTCAATTCATCGAATCGGCTTAATTTGCGCTGTAATGCCATAATTGAAGACTTGTTGCCTCGTTTGACTTCGCAAAATTCCTGGATTTCTTCATTGGTCATAGACAGCAGTTGCACAATCCAGGATTTGCCAAATTCATTGCGTAAAATAATGGCATTTTCTAGACTAGCTTCAGAAAGATTTAACTCTCCTCGGACTAGGTTGATATCTTCTACTTCAATTTGGTCATAACTTAGATAAAGCTCTTGGGCATCCCGAATCCCTCGTCGTCTGGTGGATTCTGGGTCGAGGGTATAAACTTGTACCTGGGATGGAAAAAGCTGGCGCAACCCTTTGACTGTACTAAATTGTTTCCCTTCCGATACGGCTTCCCAGCCATATTCCGAGTGCATATCAAAAATTAAATTTACTGCTGCTTGCCTACGGATAATCCCAGATAGCAGTAGTCGAGTTAGAAAGGATTTACCGGTGCCAGACTTACCAAAAATCCCGTTACTCCGTTCCACAAACCGATCTAAGTCGATGCATATGGGGACTTCCATGTCAAGGGGTTGACCAATGGAAAAATTCCGGCGATGGGGGTCATCTTCCCAGCCAAAGACTGCCCGAAAATCCCGTTCACTAGCATCGTATACTTGAGAAAAGTGGCTGGGAATTGTTTTTACTGGTAACAATTCCATCTCTTCGCTACTTTGAGCTTGAAAGGAGCCTAAGGGACTTTTTCCATTTAGTTCCACTGGCTGTTGTGACTGGGACTTTTGTGGCGTAAACATTAGCATCGGGGTTAGATTAATCGTACCGTAGGTGCCACTACCTGCGAGTACATCCCGTAGAAAATCATCATTGGGATTAGGAGGATTAACCAGAATCCGCTGACTGGAGGTTCCCAAAGACACATCGGTGAGCATACAGAAGAAACGCGATCGCATTCCCTGGACCACCAGAAATTTCCCCACCCGCATATCTTCTACGGAGACATCGGGGTGTAATCGCACTTCCAATCCAGCAGACAAAGAGCCTTGAATAACTGAACCTAAAGGTTGACTTAAATCCATTACCATAATTCCAGGACTATAGCAATCCTAAATCATTTGGGTGATGGGGAGTAGGGAGTAGGGAGTAGGCTATCAGCTATCAGCTATCAGCTATCAGCTATCAGCTATCAGCTATCAGCTATCAGCTATCAGCTATCAGCTATCAGCTATCAGTTATCAGCTATCAGCTATCAGCTATCAGCTATCAGTTATCAGCTTATGGGATGGGTCACAGGCTAGAAGCCTGTGCCACACAAGCTAGTTGAGGTGCTATCAGCTTAAGCGCTACGCGCACGCTACGCGAACAGCTGACGGCTGACCGCTGACCGCTGACCGCTGACCGCTGACGGCTGACCGCTGACCCCTTAGAGTCAATTATTATTAGTCGATCTCAATTGATGTGGGTTGAGAATCACTAGGACTATCGGAAACTAAAGGTTTGCGATAATCAGCATAGATGCGATCGCGCCAAGCGAAAAAGGTTTCGTAGAGGTTACTATCGGCCAAGCCAGGAATCCCTTTACCTTGATATTGCTGGGGAATATCGAGATAATTCCCATCGGGGAATTTCAGGAGCAGACTTAAACCGGCTACGGCAAAATCTGCTAAGCAAGGGGAGTTGCTGACTAGATAAGGACTATCCAGGAGTAACAGACTCAAGGCTTCTAGGTCTTGCTTGAGACCATCTTTGGCTTCCTTGACGGCATCAGTGCCACAACCGACACCAAACCCTAGAATATCTAAAAATTCCGAGGGTACCGAACCAACTACTGTTTTGAGCAAATCCGGGGTTTGGTTCGGTAGGACCGATTTGCGGAAGTCGGGATTTTGGCTCAATGCGCCATAGACCACTTTCCGGCTTTTGGTACCAATGGATTCATCTGCCCATTCTTCGATCAGTAAACACAGTCCTCGTTCTTTGGGATCGGTGGGGATGATGGGTTTGTCGGGATACTTGCGATCCAAATACATTGCGATCGCAGTAGAATCACTAATCACGGTATCCCCATCTTTTAGCACTGGTACCTTACTTTGACCAGACAGTTGGAATAGTTCTAACTGTCCTACTCCTGGGGTTACCTCAATTTTACGATAGTCCAGCTCTTTGTAATCCAGAATCAGTCGTACTTTCTCTGAGTATTGGGACAGTTCAAATTGATACAACTCCAGCATGTTGGATCTTCTCGCTGTTGATGTGGGACACTATGCTACTGTAGCGTTTTCACATTCCTCTTCCCACACTTCCCATACTTCCCACACTTCCCCCTCTCTTCTCCCGATTGCCGATTGCCGATTGCCGATTCCCTTCCTATAATTCCAAGGAAACCCCTAGTTCCGGAGTGATGACTTTTGTGGGCAGATTGTCCTGGAGGAGTTGCGATCGCAATTCTTCGAGACTCCCCACTTCCCGCACTACGGAACCCAAAACCCCTTCATACTTGACATTTTCATCAATGGTTGTGGGCAGAAAGACTTGGGGTCGTAACCATTGCGCCAATTGCAGTGCTGTCTTATGCCCTTGAACGATTGGCCCGGCTAAGGGAATTTCTAAGGTTAGGGCTGGGCTAATCACGATATCTACTGGGGCATAATCCTTGACTTCAGCAGGGGGATAGCCATGAGGTTCGTAGTAAAGACTGGTACCACTATCCAACTGCGTGATCAGATAGGCATTTTCCTGCTGGAATGGACCAATGGGTGCTCCTGGCAAGGCTCGGATTTCTAAGTGATTTCCTAACGCAACGGTTTCACCAGGAGTAAGGGGGGTTACCTGGGTATAACCTAGCTGTTTGACTACCTTTGCCGCACTAGTAGAGCCCACCACTGGAATAGTTTTGTCTAATTTTTCCAAGGTTGGGGTATGGGTGTGGTCCTCTAAGCCTTGGGAGAGCAAAATTAGGTCAATTTTATCCGGAATGCTGTTAATTGCTTCCGGTTTGTCCCCTTTAAAGAACCAAGGTAGATTGCCAAAGACCAATGAACCCACTAACCAGGGGTCAATCAGAATCCGTTGCTCTGGAAGTTCCAGTAGCCAGGTGTTTGCGCCGAAATGGGTGAGATACATAGTTTAGAATGTAGAATTTAGAATTTAGAATTTAGAATTTAGAATTTAGAATTTGGAATTTAGAAGTCTGCCTTCACCATTCACCATTCTGCCTTAACCATTCTAACTCAATTCTTCATTCTGCCTTCTGCCTTCACCATTATAACTCAATTCTGCCTTCTTCATTCTGCCTTCTTCATTCTGCCTTCTTCATTCTGCCTTCTTCATTCTTAATTCTTCATTCTTAATTCTTCATTCTCAATTCTTCATTCTGCCTTCTTCATTCTTAATTCTTCATTCTTAATTCCCTCGTAAATATCACTAAAGTTAATGGTAAAATCGATAGTACTTAATTCCAAAATTACATTTTCTGATGTTTGCTCAGTCAGTAACCATTGTCCTTCAATAGTTTTGGTATGTTGAATAACATGATATCTGGCTTGGTCTATTAGTATATATTCTTTGAATTGGGGAATTGAGCGATAGTAGAGAAACTTCTCTCCTTGGTCATAATTTCTAGTAGATTTAGATAAGACTTCAACAATTAGCAAAGGATTCATCACAGTAGTCTTACCTTTTCCGGTATAGATCGGTTTCCCCTGAATTACCATAATATCAGGATAGGTATACTGACGATAATCAGGTATCCACAATCGCACATCACCGATATAGATATCGTAGTCTTTTCCTTTTAAGGCAAACTTCAAGTTAGCGGCAAAATTGAGAGCAATTTTATTATGATTGGTGGTTCCTCCAGCCATCGGTATAATTTCTCCATCCCGATATTCACTTTTATAATCAGCAGCTTCTTCTAGTTCTAAATACTCGTCTGCTGTGTAGTAGCGTTTTTTGTCTTGTAATAGCATCGTGTTTTTATTTGATAATAGGGAATAAGAATGTATAATTTAGAATTGATAATGAAGAATTTAGAATGTAGAATTTATAATTGGTAATTATTCATTCAGGGTAAACGCATTTTATTCTGAAATGCCTACTGGATATGAGATTGAACCGATAAGTATTTATGCTGATTAATTTTGAAATCGCTTCTGAGTAAGGCTTCTAGAATTTAGATGCGTTTGCCCTGGCGTAGCGTGGCCTACAGCCAAGCGCGAATCCGCATTAATTAACTTGGTATTCATAGCCGTCAGCCCTAAAGATTGTTTGCAAATATTTTGGATGTACATCAATCTTCTGAGCAGAAGTTTGTTCGCGTAGCGGAGGCCGTAGGCCACGCTTCGCGAACGGCTTTGCCGAAAGCACAAAACTCGGACGATAACGAATAGCAATTCGCCCTGTGTATTGCCCAGCATACTTCCCTTTCTTGATATCAGCTTTGACAATATCCCCTGTCTGAAAGCCTCTAAAAAACTTAGCAGCAGGTGCATGAGCCTTTGGAAAACCGTACTTATCTGGACGGCATCGCTGACGAACGCCATGACCTTTGGCTGTAACCGTTAGTGGTTTCACTCCGCTTAGTAATAACATCTGTGGGGTAGACTTACCTACACAAGCAGCATCAGTCCAATGGGTTTTCTCAATACCCCTAGTTTTCCGGTTGAACTTAGTCAAGCCGCCAGAACCTACCTCAATAGGTAGCTCTGTTAGTTTTAGTCTTCTGAACAATTCCCATCGGGTTGCGTTAACTGCTGCTGCATCTTTTAAAGGGTTTTTGGCTTTAGCTAATACCTTTTTGAGTATTTCCGGCTTTTTTCTTAGGAATTTCTCGATCGAGTCATTACCTTTTTTCTGATTGCAGCTTCTGCACGCAAGAGTTAAATTACTAACTCGATTGCTACCACCTTTTGATTTGGGGATAATGTGCTCAACCTCTAAGGGAGTATCAATAGCGCCACAGTAAACGCAGTTATGTCCCCACTTAGTAAGTAAATACTCTTTTACCTCAAATCCAAATAGCTCACCGTGTTGATATTCAACTCCTGATACTTCTGGGTTTTGCATTTTCTGAGTATCAAATCGAACTAATTCTTGAGATATTGCGGTTATAGGACACAACTTGATCAGCCGCCTAACCCAAGTCTCAACATTGAAAACTCGACTCATTAATGATGGTGGCAACCAACCGTCAGGGCGTGTTCGGTTTAGAAATCTTGGCTGACGATATCGGGTTTTGCGATTCCGTCTACCACGTCTTAATGCTCGTCGAGATTCTAGAGCCTTCTTAATCTGTTGACCTCGATGGTTGATTTCTAAAGCATTGGTAACCCGTCCAGTTTGCTCACAAACAATAGCAATACCTGTTGTTTTTGAGCCGGGGTCTATCTTAATTCTGTGTGAATGAGTAACAGAATCATCGATAGACCGATCTGGCATGATGATAGTGAATGGGTAGCGTTTGAAAACTTTAGCCCTCCCTTTCTTAAGTAGTTCTCTAGCTCTCGCTGGATGACAAGGATCTAGAGGTTGTTTGTTTTGATCTAGAACGAAAACTCGCATTACGCACGAACACTCCGATAAACGGGTAGAGTTAGCCTCGACAATGTTATTCAACCTTGTTAGGTACAACTCACTGGTTTAACTCGTTACGCCTGTTTAAAGCTGTACGACAGTTGCTACAAACTGGCACGTATTTGTAGGTGTCATGAGCTGAATAACGTAGTTCTCTAAGAACTTAGTCTGGTCACGACAGAGCAATCAATCTCCCGCTATAGTCCGAAGGAATTAGCGGCGAGTTCGTGACGGACGTTTTCCATCCACATTTTCAGTATATTACACAAAATTTATTATTATAACATATTTTGAAAATTTTTGTACCAAATTCTTTAGGGCTAATGTTATCGCTCTACGCCTAAGCCTTCACCGGTCAGCGGTCAGCAGTCAGCAGTCAGCATTAAGCGGTCAGTTGTCTGCTTTGTGGCACAGGCTTTGGCCTTGGCCTTTTGGCCTTTTGGCCACGCTACGCGAACGGCCACGCTACGCGAATGGCCACGCTGTGCGAACGATGCTGGGACTTTCCTCAGATTCAACAAATGGTTACCTGTTTGATTCAAAAGCACCATCTGTAGTGCATAAACTCATAGCTGTTCGCGTAGCGTGCGCGTAGCGCTTAAGCTGATAGCTGATAGCTGATAGCTGATAGCTGATAGCTGATAGCTGATAGCTGATAGCTGATAGCTGACAGCTCCCTATCTCCCTAACATTGCCTCATAAGCCTTTTCCATTTCCCTAGTAAATTGCTTACCATTCCACAAGGGGGCAGTTTGTCGAGATTGTCGCAGTTTCCAGGAAATCTGTTGTCTCAGGGCTGGGTCTTTGCCTAAGCGAATCCCCCACTCGATATACTGATCATCTGTCCAGGCAATGCCTTCGGTGATTCCGGCATTCATCATCATGGTGTAACTGTTGCGAGCAACAAACTGTTCTCCCACTCTGGTGACTAGGGGAATACCCATCCACAGGGTTTCCAGGGTAGTAGTGGCTCCATTGTAGGGATAGGTATCCAGGACCACATCCGCAATGCCTAAGTTGGCACGATGAACGGCTTCCGTAGGGACTTCTGGTAGAAACCGGAGGCGATCGCAGTCTACCCCTTCTTCTTCCGCAATCTGGTTAAAGAACCGTGTGATCGAGTCTTGGTCAGATTTGCCTTTAATCAAAAAGTAGCTATTGGGGACCGCTTTGATAATTTTCATTTGCAGCCTTGTGGTATCGGGATTGCGCTTGTATCCCTTCTGACTACTGAGATAAATGGTGGCATCGTTGGGAATATCCAGGTGGTCCCGACGTAAGCTCGGTACACCCACTTCAAACCCATCCACCGCAATATAGGTTTGGGGTAAGCACCAGATTTTCTCGGAATAGTAAGCCTGAGCGGAATCTGGTAATACGTAGGGGTCAGCAATCACGTAATCAATGGCAGGTAATCCTGAAGCATCCCACCCTAGCCAGGTGACTTGTACTGGTGCCAGTTTCAGAGCCATCACTGCACAGGTGATATCCAAGGTGATGCTATCAAGGTCAACTAAAATATCCAGTTGATCCTGATAAATCTGCTCAGCCACCTCTAGAACATGAATCCCTAATTTGCGAGGATGGTCTACCTGATTGACATACCATTCTTGGAGGTTATCGTTTACTAACTTGTAGTCTACGAAATAGCCATAAAGTTGAAACCGCTCCCGGTCATGATGCTCAAACAGCCAACGAGCTAGCCACCCCACGGAATGCCGTCTTAAGCAATGACACAGGTATCCGACTTTTAAGGGTCTAGCAGTTTTTCCTCCGTCCTCAATTCCCCCCTTATTAAGGGGGGTTAGGGGGGATCCCTGCTCCCTATTACAGGGATTTTCCGATGAATTGACCTCACTACCTTCAGGTGCAAGCCCCCTAAATCCCCCAATTCTGGGGGACTTTAACTCAATTGCCCCATCCTCAATTCCCCCCTTATTAAGGGGGGTTAGGGGGGATCCCTGCTCCCTATTACAGGGATTTTCCGATGAATTGACCTCACTACCTTCAGGTGCAAGCCCCCTAAATCCCCCAATTCTGGGGGACTTTAACTCAATTGCCCCATCCTCAATTCCCCCCTTATTAAGGGGGGTTAGGGGGGATCCCTGGTCCCTATTACAGGGATTTTCCGATGAATTGACCTCACTACCTTCAGGTGCAAGCCCCCTAAATCCCCCAATTCTGGGGGACTTTAACTCAATTGCCCCATCTTCAATTCCCCCGTTATTAAGGGGGGTTAGGGGGGATCCCTGCTCCCTATTACAGGGATTTTCCGATGAATTGACCTCACTACCTTCAGGTGCAAGCCCCCTAAATCCCCCAATTCTGGGGGACTTTAACTCAATTGCCCCATCCTCAATTCCCCCCTTATTAAGGGGGGTTAGGGGGGATCCATACCACTCCGCTCTTTCCTTCGTATACCCCCGAATATTCCTCTGGAACACCTCAGCCATTTGATTCAAAATTGGTCTGAAATGGCTAGGCTGGTCCTGAACATGAGCCAAAGAAAAGAATGGGGTAAGCAGACGTAGAGTCTCAACATCAGACAAGTTAGCTGGTTGTTCCTTAATTAGTGAAACCAGCAGTGATTCTAGGGTCTGGCAAGCCCCAGTAACTTCCGGCCAATAGCCCCCGGCATTCATGATCCCCCGCAGTACCAGGTTAATTCCCGATATTTTGTCTGGTAAAGATTCCGATAAGGAATAGCACAACTTAGCGGTTTCTATGCCCTGGTCATAATTACGAGCATTTTGATAAAAGGTAGCGAGATGTCGTAATATTTCTATATTCTGAGGATTATGAAGATCTAAGGAGCGATAACGTTCCAGAAAACCAGCAGCGATGGTCGGTTGCTTTAAGGTATGACCAATTTTCATACAGGCTGACAGTAACGGCCAGAACCAAACCTCAGGATTGGGCAGGTAAGCTAAGCAAGCTTCGGTAAATTCTAGGGAGGTTGGATGCAATGGTTCGGCTTCTAGTATCTGCCCCAAAACCTCTGGTAATAATTGCTGATTGCATTCTATTCTTGGCTGGGTTTGTAGCAGTTCAATCACCCCCAGCTCCGTCAAGTCATCACCCCTAAAGGTTTCTAGCTTGATGCTTAGGGCAATAATTTCCAAGAGATTAGTCAGATCCGTGGGGCAAATTTCCCGCATATGCTGGCGGATTGCCCAGGCTAGGGCATAATCGGCTAACTTCTGCCTGCGCTCAGCTTCGGTTTGCAACACCTGGAGCAGTTCCTCGGTCCAAGTCTCTAATTGCTCTGACTCCGCCTCCGCCATCACCAGCAGCCAAGTGGTTTGGGCTTCGGTTTCTTGACCCTGCAAGAGGAACAGTAACCCTAAATGCCAGTAGTAGGCAATCACATCAGGTTCTGCTTCAATAGCCTGTTCGTATAAGCTTGCGGCTTTACTGTAGTCCCCCTGAACTAGATAGTGCTCCGCTTGTTGCTGCCAGTTAGTCATACTTTTGTGCTAATTAAATCAAAGATATCACCCCATTTTATAATACTATTGAAAACCTGATTAGGGTAATTGTCCACTGAAGTATTTCCATAAAAAAAAGTAGGTAGAACCGTCTACCCACTCTAACTAAATATCTAATTTTTGGTGATTCAAACTGTCGTCACCAAGGTTTTACCTAAATATTAATCACCTTATAACGGTTTCCAGTCGGCTTCCGGGCAGCTAGGAACACCCTTCGCATCAACATTGATATCCCCCTGGGATCCCACTTGACCTTGAAACCGACTAACTTTTCTTGCTTCACACAATACAGCCAACGTGGTTGTCTCACTGGTCTCTGTCTCACCTACGCTTGTGATGCCATAATATGCCTTAAGCGCAGACTCTGTATCAATGTCTCCATCCTTATTTGGGTCTGCATAGTTAGAGACGTTGCTTTCCTCATCGTCGCTTCTTAGCCCATACAAGTAGTGATCAGTCTCTGTGGCAATGCCAAGACCTAACTCACCAAAATCAGTATCCACAGTTACAAATTTATCATTTTCCAGGTAGTAAGCTTGCTGAGCTCTATTCATGGAACCGACATAAGTTTTAGCTTCCGACTGCTTGGCTTTATTAGCTTGGTTCAAGAAAGAAGGCAGAGCAATGGCGGATAGAATTCCAATAATGATGATTACAACCAGTAGTTCGATTAGAGTAAAACCTTCGTCTTGCTTTTTCTGGCTCAGGTGCTTAAGCAGTTTAACTTTTAGATCAGTTTTCATAAGTCTTTATACAGATGTGGGATGCTGATTTGTTGTAAGCAGTCAGTGGTCAGCGGTCAGTGGTCAGCTTTTTTTATTCAAAAGCTGTTCCCTTAGCCTGGCCTACGGCCAATGGCTGAAAGCTGATAGCTGATAGCTGATAGCTGATAGCTGATAGCTGAAAGCTGAAAGCTGATAGCTGAAAGCTGATAGCTGAATGCTTACCAATTGTTTTCTTCTAGACTTAACTTACCCACTTGTTTTGATTTTCATATCATCTAGGGGAAAAAAAATTTTAGGGAGTCGGGAGTGGGGTGTGGGGTGTGGGGTGTGGGGTGTGGGGTGTGGGGAGTAGGGAGTAGGGAGTAGGGAGGGAATAGAATAGATGTAGGGTGGGCAGTGTGTCAGACAGATCAGATCACAAAGCCATAGTCAAACTACACACTGCCCACCACTGCCTGCTAGATTAATGCGATCGCGAAGCGTGACCATTCGCGTAGCGTGGCCTTTTGGCCAAGGTCAATCCCATTAATTTCGACATATGCGATCGCTGACAGCTGATAGCTGATGGCTGATAGCTAACAACACAAGTTTGGTCAATTGTCAACACCTTCGACCTATGGTTGAGTCCAACACCACCATCGACGAACAACTGCGCCCGTTTCCAGACCATACCCAACTGCCGGAATCTGATGGAACCTTTGTGAAAAATTTTCAGGAACATCCCCAAAGCATTCTTTTGACTGACTCCATCGAGCCAGTGTTGCAAGAGCTTCACCCGGACAATCGCTATGCCATCGGTCAAGATTGTGGGATTTACTGGCGAGAGACTAACCCCCCGGAAAAAGGTGCAGAAGCCCCGGATTGGTTTTATGTGCCTGATGTGCCGCCCCGACTTGATGGCCAGATTAGACGCTCTTATGTTCTTTGGCGGGAATATATTACACCTCTGATTGTCCTAGAGTTTGCATCGGGTACAGGTGCGGAAGAACGGGATCGGACACCCTTACAAGCCGTAGATGGTACTGTTCAAAAACCAGGGAAATTCTGGGTATACGAAAAAATTATCCGCATTCCCTATTACGGCATCTTTATGATCAATACCGGGGAGTTGGAAGTTTACCACTGGGAAGATGGCAGCTACGAGCGCCTGAGTCCCAACGAGCGCAACCACTATCCCATTAATCGCATGAATGTAGAACTAGGGGTGTGGCAAGGCACCTATCTCGGTTTAGCCGAACAACCTTGGTTGCGATGGTGGGATCGAGAGGGAAATTTACTACTCACTGGCCAGGAGCGGGCAGCCTACGCTGAGGAGCGGGCAGCCTACGCTGAGGATCAAGCCCAGCAGGAGCAACAAAAGCGGCAACAGTTGGTAGCACAATTGAAGGCCCTCAGTCCGGAACAACTTCAGGAATTAGGAATTGATCCGGGACTTTTGGAGTAGGGAATCGGGAATCGGGAATCGGGAATCGGGAATCGGGAATCGGGAATTGGGAATTGGGAGCTACGGCCAAACGCGATCGCAAACCTCACATGAACCAGTAGTGGTGGGCAAAATTTCGATGATCTAGAACTTCTCCAAAGCACCGTGGTGTTTTTGCCCACCCTACAAGCTGCTGCTTCGCGATCGCACTGATGGCTGCTCCTGGTGCGTTACGGGACCGGCTGTCTCAACCCTGGCGCTCAAGGCCAAAAATCCGGGCGAGCCGGTCCCTAACGCACCCTACGGCTACCAACCTTTAACCTTTAACCTTCAACCTTCAACCAACTAACCTTCAACCTACCAACCTGCCAACCTTCAACCTCCTAACCTACCAACCTCCTAACCTTCAACCAAC
Source organism: Moorena sp. SIO1G6 (assembly GCF_010672795.1). Taxonomy (NCBI): domain Bacteria; kingdom Bacillati; phylum Cyanobacteriota; class Cyanophyceae; order Coleofasciculales; family Coleofasciculaceae; genus Moorena; species Moorena sp. SIO1G6. The sequence goes on along the minus strand of NZ_JAAHFZ010000003.1, from coordinate 51,317 downwards.
ACATACCCATAATTCTCCAATCCCATCAATGCCTCTTTCACCGTATCAAACGCCTTCTGCTCAGCTATCGGCTCAAGGGTTACGGGATCCACTGGGCGCAATCTTTGCCATCGCTCTACTAAAGATGGCATCGACTGAGGAGCATCAAATAGGGGTAATAAACAAGAGGCAACGGCACTGTCTACCAGAGATTGCACTCCACTCACTGGCAGATACCTACTAATTTCAAAGGGCTGTAATTCAGTAATGGCTTTGAGAATGTCTTGTTTCACGTCTGGTATATTCAGCTGAGGATGGAGATGTACTTTAGCCTTCTGCCAATCGGAGATTGTCCACTCGGAAACTGGGGTAAAGGATTGGCCTTGCTCGGGGTGTCCACACCAGAAATCTAGGAGCCGATGAACAGGATGTAATAGCTCAAACAAATGCAGTCGCTCTTCCACAGATATATCCGGCAAGCTCATGGCTAGAAACACTGGCAAATTGTCTGGTTCTTTGAATAGACTCATTAAATCCCATTCTCGCCAATTGACCATATTGATAAATTCTAGATTAGCCTCTCTTAAGCCAGCGAATAAATCAGACATAGTGTAGCCTTTATCCCCTTGGAGGAGATAGTTCATTAACATTGTATGTTTACCCTCTTCTTCCTCATATTTACTCTTCCAAGTTCTGGCTTTGATATCAACAGTATTCTTTAATGCTTTCATAGTCTCTATAGCAATTTCAATTTCCATATCCTCGGGATTGTGATCAGTTAAACCCATAAGTTGGAATACTTCTTGAGCCCGAAAATAGAGCGAGCGTTGATGCTTACTGTGTAGATTGCTGCGAATAATTCCCTGAGGCTTCAAAACCGCTTTCATCGCTTTCAGGGCAACGGCTAGCTCAGGAAATAAATACAGTAGCTCGTCGCAATTGATATAATCAAATTCCCACCCGGTGCTAGGTAAGTCATAAAGGGAGAGCTGATGAAATTCTGCCTCTTCAAACCCATAATAGCTTAATCGTTTACGGGCTAAATCCAGAGACTGCTCCGAGATATCAATCCCAATAATTTTTGCTCCGGGATTCGCTTCTGCTAAAATTAATGATTTGTATCCCGTGCCACAGCCAGCATCTAATATGACTTTCTGGTCTGGATTAATAACTTGGTGATTTCTTAAATAATAGGGAGTAACAATATTATGAAAATAAAGTAAGCTTAGCTGCTTTTTCGGGGAGCGGTCGATGGGAATTCTGGGATAGGGTCCAAAATCAAATTGTTGACGAATTTTTTCTTGTAATTCAGAGGCGTTTGTATCCATAAGTAGGGAATAGGGAACAGGGAATAGGGAACAGGGAATAGGGAGTAGGGAGTAGGGAGTAGGGAGATATCAGCTATCAGCTATCAGCTATCAGCTTTCAGTTTTCAGTTTTTATCTATCAGCTATCAGTTTTTATCTATCAGCTATCATATCAGCTTTCAGTTTTGAGCTTTGAGCTATCAGCTTTCATTTTTCATTTTTCATTTTTCATTTTTCAGCTTTGAGCTATCAGCTTTCAGTTTTCATTTTTCAGTTTTCAGCTTTCAGCTTTGAGCTTTCAGCTTTCAGTTTTCAGCTTATGTGCTACGCACAGGCTACGCGAACAGCATATGCTTACCTTTTAGTTTTTGAAGAAAACAGGTAAAGATTTGTTTAATCTGAGTTACATAAATTCGAGGTTTATGTTAAGCATTAGGCTGATAGCACCTCAAGTAGCGTGAGCTTTTAGCTGATGGCTGACGGCTGACGGCTGACGGCACCTCAAGCAGCACCTCAAGTAGCGCATATGCTTAGCTTTCAGCTTTTGAACAAAATAGGTAAGCATTTGTTTAATCTGAGTTACATAAATTCGAGGTTTATGTTAAGCATTAGGCTCATAGCTGACGGCTGACGGCTGACGGCTGACGGCTGGCAGCTGACGGCTAACTGCTTACCTTATAACCTGAATAAAAGCCTTCACAATCTTGAAGATCAGCTTCATAATAAGTTTACCAAAGATTTATAAATAATGTCCAGATTGTTGGGTATTATGACCTAGGTAAAATAATCAGGGATTTAGATGACTGAATTATCATCATCATTAGCGGTTACCAAAGGGATGGCTCAAAAATTAGCTATGGCTACAGCATCAGCAGCATTGATGACTGTGGTAATGCCTAGTGTGGCCCAGGCAGTTACACTAGTTAAAAATGTAGTTGTTAAGCCCCCCGTTGGTGAGGAGCCTACTGCCCAGCTTTGTCCTCCTTTTTGTGAAACTGGGGATTCCATTACCACAGATCTAGGGCGTAGAGTGGTAATTGGAAATAACATCGACAAGACCTTAACCAGTATCCTCTACACAATTCCTGGCGAAGAAGATGCAGCCTGGAGTAAGGAAAGTATTTCTGATATTTTCAGCGAACTCATCTTTTCTAAGGATATGAAAAAACTGTTGCTAACCTCAGGGAGTGTTGCTCCTGGTGAGGCAGTTCTTGCTTTTCGAGAAGCTGAACAAAATGTGATGTTTGACATTACAGTGTTTTATGACGGAGCCCCAGCTACCGTTCCTGAACCAACCACTGTATTCGGTATATTAGCTGTTGGTGCATTAACTGCTACGTCAGCTCTGAAGAAGAAGCTTTAGGGTTGAGCTCGGGGAGTAGGGAGTAGGGAGTAGGGAGTAGGGAGTAGGGAATCGGGAGTAGGGAGATAGGGAGATAGGGAGATAGGGAAGATAAAAGCGATTGACCTTGGCCTTTAGGCCACGCTACGCGAATGGTCACGCTACGCGATTGGCCGTAGGCCACGCTAAAAGCGATTGACCTTGGCCTTTAGGCCACGCTACGCGAATGGTCACGCTACTTGAGGTGCTACGTTTAGATATTCTTTGCTGTTTGACCCGGTGGTGCGTTACGGAACCGGCTATATATACCCTGATCACAGATAAAATCAGGGCGAGCCGGTCCTTAACGCACCCTACACCACTCCCTGTTCCCTGTTCCCTGTTCCCTGTTCCCTGTTCCCTGTTCCCTGTTCCCGACTCCCGATTCCCTACTCCCTACTCCCTACTCCCTGCTCCCTGCTCCCTGTTCCCTGTTCCCTTTTAAAACTACCAAGGATTCCCCACAATAGTAAACCATGCCCAATAGTAAGGATGGGATAAATTATTATTAGTGTTAGTATTATCCTTAAGCATCTCTACTTGGGCTAACCTTAAGGCTTCTGCTTTTATAGGGACTACTTTTAAATGGTCATAAAAAGATTTCAGAAGTTTAAACGTTCCATTTTGAGGCACTGCTAACAAACTTGCTAAAACCGATTGCACTTTGGCTTGATAGGCAAATCCAGCAAATCCTAATTCATACTGTTGATTGCCAAGGGCTGTATCACAAGCACTTAAGACTAATAAGTTGACCGGTGGTTGCTCTAATCCCAAGGTTTTCATTTTTCCTAATCCTAATCGTTTTTTCCCGAACTGAATGTAGGAATCATTAGCATTAGACCGAAATTTACCATGGGTTCCTAAATGAAGGATGTTAAAGGATTTATGGTTAATTTCATGCTGGAGATTAGCTAAGGTAAAGTTGTCGTTTTCTAGGGCTTTAGCTGACCAGGTATTGACTAAATGCTCGATTAGTTTGGGAACATAGGGTAAGTCTCGATGCTGGTCAAATTTTTCCGTGCCCATAGCCAGCACTGGGGCTTTTCTGACATCGGTATAGTTGGTATCGGTCAAGCTCAAACTAGGCACTAAACCAACACTGTATTTTTCGACAATAAAGCTTTCGCCATCATGGAGGGCTGCTAAGGGGAGAGACTGCAAGCTTTTATCCATAACAAACACCAAGTTATTGATGTTTTGTTGATCTAATGTCTTCTGGAGGGGTTTAATCAGTAATTGATAGAGTTGTTGGGATTTGGCTAGGTCTTCTGGTCGAAACACCCCTGCTCTAGGAGATGCTACACTATCGCGGAATGATTGAGCTAAGGCTAACACTTGCTCCCGGCTGGTATTAGCAATCCGTTTGTAGATCATTTTGCCTTGGCTAGTTACCAATACTAGTTCTAACGGAGCATTAGGCTTGGGCTCTACAATTACATTAGGATTGATGTTGAGGAATTCGGTTTTCAAGACAACGTCTAGTCCTGGTAAATTTCCAGAATTCCGAAAAAAGACATAGATCAGTGCCGGTCTAGCATCGGTAACTTGTTCAATTTGCTTGAGTTCTGTTTGAATGTCTTTGGCTGTTTTAATCTCAGGAATAGATGACTCAACTTGACCGTTGGCTTGACCGGTGGCTTGACCGGTGGCTTGACCGGTAAAATAATCCTCTAGTTGATAGACTAGCATTTCCTTGGACAATGCTTCAGTTTCTTCTATCATCACTGGTGGCAGGATTTCCGGTGGTAACTCAGGTAAATCTGGCTCACTATTGGTTACTTCAGTATTACTAGTATTATTACTAGTATTAGGAGATGACTGAGTAATCAGTTGAATCTGACTGGGAAAATTACCCTGAGTATAGGACTCCAGAAACCGTTGCGTTGGCAAAATCGAATTGTCGATGCCAGTGGTAATGGCTGCAGCGGTACCATTGAGGGTAGCATCCCCTACGGTAAAGGGTATGGAACGAGCTCCGCCATTATGTCGGATGATGACTGACCCTCCTGCCACTCCGCCGCTAGTGGAAATACTAGCTGTGGTCTGATTGCGATCGCTAAAGGTATCGGTAGCTCGGAAAAATCGACCAGCGGTAATATCAACATTACCACCACTACCGTTTTCTCCCCCTTGAGCATTAATCGCCCTGACTTCCACATCCCCAATCGGGTCGATAATCACATTTCCGCCATCACCAAGACTACCGCTAGTATTAATTAAGCCAGTCTTAATGGTAGTGGAGGCATCGATAACAAGATTACCACCACTAATACCAGAAGTGTTTAGGTTGTCTGTGAATACCTCTCCATTCCTAGCGGTAAGGTTGATATCGGAGCCATTGGTGATAATGTTCTCAACTACAATACTTTGATTGGCCTCTAGAGTAATGGAAGCATCGTCTATGCCTTGAATTGTGCCATTGCCGATGATGGCACCTGATCCGGCTGGGGCTTGAATGGTTACTGGGTCTTGGAAAGTGACCCCAGTCTCAGCAATGGTAATGTTAGCGCTACTGTTAGGATTACCGATAGTGATAGCAGTAAAGCCATCTTGCAGGAGGTTGATTTCTTGGCCAGTTAGCGCTAAACTACTAGTTTTGCTCCTGTGATTGCCACCAATTGCGATCGCTTGATCAGACGTGAATGGTTGTAACGTAATGGTGGCATTCCCTTGAACTATGTCGTTAAAGTTAATTTCATCAGCAGTTAGGGTAATATCTCCTAGGGGAATGGTACCTCCCACTGCCTGATTAAACTGAATGGTGCCAGTCCCAGCATTAACACTCAGGTCTTGATTACCGTTAACAGTGCCATCAAAAGTGATGTTACCGGTAGTGCTGGTGATGTTAGCGCTAGTGTTATCAAGATTCAGGGGTTTGAGGAAGCTAATGTTACCACTGCCAGATGTCACACTGCTGTTGAGATTGATTTGACTAGTGTTGAATTCCCCAATTGAAATAGTCCCTGAACCCTGAGCAAGGATGGGTTGATCAATAATGATAGTACCAGGTATATCCTGTCCCAGACTAATGTTGCCATTATTAGCAGCGCTAATCCCATTCACACCAGCCACGGTAGTAATCACAGCATTGGGATGTTGGAGGTTAAGGATAATATCGCCACGGTTGCGGGTAATAGCAGCAACATTCTGAGCTTGAACATCTATACCATTAGCATCGGCGTAGCTAAATCCATTTTCAGCATCGAATAGGACTGCCCCTTGTGGCCCATCAATTTTTACTTCAGTGCCTGAACTATCAAAGATGGTACCAGCAGAGATAAATTGAGCTGTCTGATTATTAGCGAGTTGGACAACAGGATTGCTGTCACTGCTAACAAAGTGAATATCCCGGCCTCTGACTATAACATTGAGGTTTTCCTGACTCAGGTCAAAGTTGCGGATTCTTACATCACCGGTCAATTCAGGATTTCCAATGGTTAAGGTACCGGAGGTTCCTAGATCGAGGTTATTGATCAAATCCGCTGTTGTGATTTGGAAGGTGGCACCAGCGTCTTCCCCTATCCCCACGGTAGTATTAAGCTCTTTTGGTTGAATAGTGATGCTTTCAGCCATCAGCTGGGAAATCAGTTCAATCCCGCCAGCGGTAATCAAAACATTTTTAATGTTACTGACTTGTAAGGGTTGCTCCGGATTGCCGAGACTGACTTGACCATCGGTATCAATGACTAGAGTGCTGGGGCTATTGATGGGATTTTTGATAGTAATGTTACCGTTAGTAGCTGTAATTGCGATCGCTCCCCCATTTTCTGATTCCGATCCAGCATTGATACCGCTACCCCCACTATTGATTTGGATATCACCACCTCTGCTAGTTACGGTGACATCACCGGCCCCTGACCCACCAAAGGAATCAATACTAGGAATTTGAATAGTAGGTTGAGTGGTGGATAATTGACTATTGCCATCAGCATTTAGGGTAATATCCCCTCCCCTACCAGTATTATTAGCAGTATCTAAGCGATTATTGTTAGTGACTTCGATAGTGCTGCGAGAGTCAATCAGGATTTGTGGGGAATTAGTATTAGGATTACTATTACTTAAACCACCGGTCTTAATGGTGTCAACTTGAATTGCACCAGTGGTTAATGCAGTATTAGGCGAATACTGATTGGTTATCGAGACCAATCCATCCCGAGCTACGGTAATATCCCTAACTTTGATATCGGCACTGGTGGCATTACTGGTAACAGTATTACTAAAATCAGGAACAAGATTACCTGAGTTGTTTCCTGGAATTCCTCCTAGTTGTGTCCAATCAATACCAGCTCTAATATCTAAGGTCGCCTGATTAGCACCATCAATCACCAAATTGCTTTGGTCAGATAGAGTGACATTAGCGAGTAAGCCGCGAAAGGGATCGGAGTGGGTTGGACTAATTTTAGGATTAGGCTCATCACTAGGATTAATCACAATCTCGCCTAAGGTAACACTACCCCCTGCTAAAATATGTAAGGAAGCGCCTTGATAGTTTCCTAGACTGACATCACCATTTGCGAAAATGATGGAATCATCAGGACTAATCAAATTTCCTGGACTGCCATCTAACTGCTCGATCCGAAAACTAGCGCCAGTGTGATAGCGACTACTGCCTTGTACTGGATTAGCGGAACGCAGTACCATGTTTCCACCAGAGAAGAAACCACTAGCTTGATGATTGAAGGTGGAAATCTCGATGGCTTGATTCCCCTGGATGGATAAACTGCCGAGGGCTTCAGCAATAAAGGGGCGCGCTAGACTATCATGCGATCGCACTGTATTGCCAGCCAACAGATTCAAATCCCCAGTGGTAGAGAGCTGACTTTCGACTAAGGTGAGATTATTAGCAGCTGATAGTGTAGCAGTCTGAGCGTTTACCTCCCGAGCCACCACATCACCCATCTCAATCGGTAAATCAGAATCCGCGAGCTGTACTTTACCATCTGGCTTCACCACAATCGGTGTCTGTAACTCTTCAACTCCTCCGGTCAACAAGGTTGGTAAATCCTGAGGTGTAAAGGGTAGCTGTTCCCCATCAGCATCCGTTGGTAATTCAATTTCGATATTTAATAGGTGTCCTGGTTGGCTAATCCTAACTAAATTAGCACCATCTACAGCAGCCAGAGTAACCGTTCCGTTGGCAGCACTTACGTTTCCAGTACTGATCACACTACCGCCGATTAAGCTTAAATTATTACCCTCTAGTAGTTCCAGATTCCCAGCATTAATAATACTCCCTGGTTGAGTCGAGTCAAAGGCCAAAGTCTTGGGATTACCGATTAAAGTTTGATAGTCATTTGACCCAAAGCTAGTGAACCAATTGTCTTGACCAAACCCAATCCGATTCGCTGTTGTTACGGTTAAATCACCTGGGATATTCAGACGAGCATTAGCACCAAACACCCATCCGGCTGGATTCATTAAAAATAAATTTGAGTTACCTCCAGCTATTCGAATTAACCCGTCAACAATTGACGGCTTACCCCCAATCACCCGACCCAAAATATTACGAATTCGGGGATTAGACAGAAACGTAACTGTCTGTTCTGCCGTCAGACCAAATTCTTGAAAACTATGGAATAAATTGGCGCTATCTCCGGAAACTGTACCCCCGTCAACCGTCAACTCATTGCCATAAATTGTAATACTAGTGCCCGTACCATCTGTGGCTGGTATAATAGATTCAGCCTTAGCGACATGGACGGGATACAGTATGGCTATACCTAAATAAATTTCTCCAACTAGAGAAAAAAGTTTCCACAACCAGTTACTATGCCACCCAACAGCTTTCACGAGTCGATGCTCCCACTACACCAATAACTTACACCAATCACCTAAACTAATCATAACTTACTTAATCGCTACTTAATCCCTTACCTAACTTAATCCCTTACCTAACTTAATCGCTATTTAATTTCTTTATCTTAGGTAATTTAACTGCATAATTTTGAATTGATCAACCTATGTAGTCACACATCATAATTATTCAGTTGCTTGCTAATTTAGTTAATTGCTGAATTGTAATATTAATTGTAATATTAATTGGTTACAAAAATCCGCCTCCCTGGTTTATAGCAGAAGTCAGAAGTCAGAAGTCAGAAGTCAGAAGTCAAACTCTTGCGCTTACAAAGGGTTTGAGACTTTTGTCATGTTCTAACTGCCCTGGCGACTGCTATACTTGCTTTCTTGGGTTTACTTGCTTTCTTGGCGTCCTTCCCGTCTTCGCCGTTGATCAAACACCCCCCTTCCTCAAATGTTACCATCATCAGACTGCTGGGAATACTATCCACCCTATCACTACACCAACCGGGTGCATCTCATATTTGTAAAAAACAAGGGGAGGGTGGGGAGGTTGGGAAGTGGGGAGAGATGCGGAGATGGGGAGATGGGGGAGTTTTTTATTAAGGGTAATTATCCCGACATGATATAGCACTACGCATTAAAGTGTTTGACATTGCTAAAAGCTGAAAACCTTTTGTAGTAAACTTTTGACTTCTGACTTGTGACTTGCGGACTTGCACGTAGCGCTATATTATGGCTAACTTATCAGGGCAGGGATTGATGGGTTTTGGTTAATACAATCAATAGGTAATTGACATCTGCATCATTATAATTAAATACCAACAATAAACTTTGTATAGCAGTCGAAGTAAAGCTTAAGACATATTTCTGCTCCCTGCTCCGAACGCGCCCCGCGTGGCCTACGGCCTTAGTCCCTGCTCCCTTTCAACCAAAATACTCTGTCCTAAACTATACTTCGGTTGCTATATAGTTAATTGTTATTCACCCTAGGCATAAGGATTCAGCCGTCAGCTATCAGCCCTTGGCTGATAGCTGACGGCTGATAGCTGATAGCTGATAGCTTACCTAGACATTAGTCGAGAGACTAGAACTTACCATTACTGGCAGCAACAGAAGTACCATTGCTCAAATAGTGCTCAGGCTCTACCTCAACCTCTACTACATCGTCTTGGTAATCTTGAGTTTTACTTCCAAAGAGGGTCTTTCTTGCCCAACGAACTAAGTTATCGACATAGGTAAATAATACCGGCACCACCACCAAGGTTAGCAGAGTAGAAGTGGTAAATCCTCCAATCACGGCAATAGCCATCGGACTACGAACTTCACCGGCTGCTCCCCATTCCAAGGCAATGGGAATCATCCCAGCAACGGTGGAGACGGAGGTCATCAAAATCGGTCGCAAGCGACTCACTCCAGCTTGAATGACTGCTTTAAACTGGGATGTCCCTTCTTTCTGATCGGCTAAGGCAAAGTCTACCAACAGAATGGCATTTTTGGTCACCAATCCCATCAGTAACACTATCCCAATTAGGGCATACAGTCCCAATTCCTTCTGGGCGACCAACAGTCCCATTAAGGCACCACCGATGGATAGGGGTAAAGCCACCAAAATCCCAAAGGGATAGAGAAAACTATTGTACAACAGCACCAGAATGGCATAAATCGATAGCACTGCTAGTCCTAAGGCGCTTAAAAAGCCACCGAAGATGTCTCGCATAATCTTGGCATCCCCAGCGGGTTCCTCGGAAACTCCAGGGGGTAGGGGATTCATGGCAGGTAGGGATTTAACTTTTGCGATCGCATCTCCTAGGGAAATCCCTTGCAAGTTGGCTCCCAAAGACACCTTACGAGCACGATTAAAGCGGTCAATCTGGGCCGGTCCACTCCCTAAACGGATATCGGCTACAGCAGCGATGGGGACTAAGGTTCCATTTCGACTGGGAACCCGCAGATTTTTGAGGGTTTCGATGTCATCCCTCGATTCTGGGTCGAGTTGGACACGAATCGGAATTTGTCGGTCAGGTAAGTCAAATTTAGCCAGATTTGACTCAAGATCTCCAATTAGGGCTAAAGAGGCCGTGCGTGCGATCGCTTGAACAGATACTCCTAAATCTGCAGCACGGGCAGGATTAGGTACAATCACAATTTCTGGTTTAACTAGACTTTCACTAGAGGTGACTTCCACTAAACCAGGACTTTGGCGCATCTGTTGTTCTAGAGTTTGGGCGGTTTGGGAAAGCAGTTCACCATTCTCACTCTTGAGAACAATTGATAAATCCTTGCTAGAGCCTCCAGCCCCTTGACTACGGAAAGTAACCCTCGCGCCAGGTATTTTCTGGAAACCCTCACGCATCTGCTGCTCAAATTCTTGCTGAGATATTTCCCGTTGCTCTTTGGGTAAGAGTTTGGCGTATACAATACCAGAATTTACACCATCATCTCCAGCCCTGGCCAGAACATTTTCCACAGCTGGGTTTGACTGTAACAACCGATTCGTTTCTTGAATGACGTCTATGGTTTCACTCAGCTGAGACCCCGGTGGCAGCTCAATCGATACCGTACTGACTCCAGTATCCCCATTATTAAACAAACCCTTGGGAATAAACTGTACAAGCTGCAAGCTAGCGATGAAAAAAGCTACAGCTATCAACATCGTGGTAATCCGGTGCTTCAACGCCCAGGTTAATATACCTCGATAAGGTTGTATACGTCGGCTCTGATGGTTATTGGGTTGAAGGTTATTGGGTTGAAGGTTATTGGGTTGAAGGTTATTGGGTTGAAGGTTATTGGGTTGATGGTTATTGGGTTGATGGTTATTGGGTTGATGGTTATTGGGTTGATGGTTATTGGGTTGATGGTTATTGGGTTGATGGTTATTTTGCCAACTTTCAACCTTCAACTTGTCAACCTTCAACTTGTCAACCTTCAACTTGTCAACCTTGGCCAATTGGCCACGCTTCGCGAACAACGGGTCAACCTTCAACGGGTCAACCTTCAACTTGTCAACCTTGGCCAATTGGCCACGCTTCGCGAACAACGGGTCAACCTTCAACGGGTCAACCTTCAATCCTTTTGATTTTGGCTTGAGCAAATAAGCACTCAGCATTGGTGTCATTGTTGTAGCTACCAGGGTGGAAAACATAGTAGATACCGCAACGGTTACTCCAAAGGGTTGGAAGAATTGACCAGGGATACCCCCCATGAAGGCTACAGGAATAAATACCGCGACAATAGTTGCGGTGGTGGCTACTACAGCTAAACCAATTTCCCGCGCCCCATCCCACGCTGCTTTAAAGGGTTTCTTACCCATATCCAAGTGCTGGTCGATATTTTCAATCATGCAAATGGCATCATCGACCAAGTTTCCCACGGCTAGGGCTAAACCCAGTAGGGTCATACCGTTGAGGGTATAGTTTAGGGCTTTCATCACCAAAAAGGTGGGAATAATTGATAAAGGTAGGGCTATTGCTGTAATTAGAGTTACCCGCCAATTTCTCAGAAATATCCCCACGGTGGCTACGGTCAGTAGTGAACCGATAACCAGGGAATCAATGGTTGCTTGGTAGGACTCACGGATTGAATCAGCACGGGTGAAGATCAAGCGCAGTTCGATCTCCTCTGGAAGAGTAGTTTTTAATTGTTCAATAGCCTTGCGAACCCCTTCTTCCACGGATACCAAACTGCTACCAGTGCTGCGCTGTACAGAAAAGGCTACCACTGACTCCCCATTGAGATAGGCTGCTTTCCTGAGATCACCAAAGCCGTCTGTAACCTCTCCCAAACTCGAAAGGGTAACATTTGCGCCATCCGGGAGGACAATACGGTAGTTTTTTAACTCTTCCACCGTCTTGGCACTTCCGAGAGTCCGGACATTCTGTTCAGCGCCGCCGATGTTACCACGACCACCGGGTAAGTTGACATTAAAAGTCCGAATTTGGTCATTAACTTGGGTAGCAGTGATACCAAAGGCTTGTAATCTAGCGGGGTCAAGGTCAACTCGAATTTCCCGGTCAACTCCTCCGAGTCGATTAATTTGGGCAACTCCCGGTACATTAACCAGATCACGGCTAATTTTCCGGTCAACTAGGTCACTCAATTCCTCCACCGAGCGTTTGTCAGAAGCTACCGCATAGGTCATCACTGAACCCCCGGCAAATTCTAACCGTCTGACGATAGGTTCGTTGATATCTAGGGGCAAACTTTGACGAATTTGAGCTACGGCATTGCGTACATCATTAGTTGCCTGATTGCTATCAGTTCCCAGGACAAAATTAATAATAGTGCTGGAGCTGCCATCAGTAACGGTAGAGCTGATTTGGTCAATATTTCCGAGGCTAGCAACAGCATCTTCAACTTTTTTCGTTACCTGGAATTCCAGTTCTGCAGGTCCTGCCCCTGGCTGGGTAACAGTAACCATCACGGCTGGAAGATCAATATTAGGGAGCTGATCAATTCCCAACTGCTTAAAGGAGAATAGACCGACTATTCCTAAAACCAGGAACATGACCAGAGTAGCAACCGGATTTTTAATTGACCAAGAGGAGACGTGGAAGGACATCTTATAAATCGTTGAAGGTTAATCGGTTGAAGGTTGAACGCGACGCGCGTGCCTATTGGCCAAGGTTGAAGGTTAATCGGTTGAAGGTTAATCGGTTGAAGGTTAGTTGGTTGAAGGTTAGTTGGTTGAAGGTTTCAGGTTAGTTGGTTGAACGCGATCGCGTGGGCTTTTGGCCAAGATTGTGCCCGTAGCGTGGGCTTTTGGCCAAGGTTATTTGCCCAATATCGAACCTGTAACCGGCTAACTTTCAACCGTTAATCAACATGGAAGCTGTAACCGGTTAACTTTCAACCGTTAATCAACATGGAAGCTGTAACCGGTTAACTTTCAACCGTTAATCAACATGGAAGCTGTAACCGGTTAACTTTCAACGCTTCTATTGGGTTTCTAAGACTTGGACGGGATCGCCGTCTTTGAGGAAAGCAGCACCTTTTACTACAATGCGATCGCTTGCGGATAAACCACTCTTGATTTCTACTTGCCCACTAGGGAGCAGTTCTCCCATTACCACTGGTTGTGCTTTAACGGTGTTATCTGCTTCGAGTCGGTAAACGATAGCGCTAGTGTCGGCTTGGGGCAATACTGCTTTCGATGGTATAGTTAGACCGGTAGTGGCTGAGGTGGTGATGGAGCCTTGTAAAAACATCCCTGGTCGCAAGGTGCCGGAATTGGGTAAATCTACTTTTACCAGAGCCTGACGAGACTGCTGATCAACTATCGGGTCAATTTCTCGTACTGTTCCAGAAAGCTTCAGGCGGCTATCTCCTTTAGAAGATATTTCTACTGGTTGTCCAATCTGAATTTGGGACAGTTGGGTTTCGGGTACCCTTAATAACAGTTCCAAACGCCCCTTTTCGATAATGGTAAAGAGTGTTTCTGACGAAGAGGTAATATCACCGACACGGGCATTTCTAGTGGCTACTTTGCCACTGACTGGTGCCACCACTTGGGTATCGTTCAGTTGCGCCATCACTAACTGGACTTGTGCCTTTTCTCTAGCCAGTTGAGCTTGGGCTTGAGCAATTACTTCTGGACGGGAACCAGCCAATCTTTGCTGGAGCTGCTGTTGCGCTTCTACGACAGCGGCTTCTAACTGAGCAATTTCTGGGGAGTTGGTGTTTCGTGTTTGCTCAAGGCGTTGTTGGGCTTCAGATAAATTCGCTTGAGCACTGAAATATTGACTTTCCACCTCATTATAGCGGTCTTGGGAGATGGCTCCCTCGGCAATCAATTTTTCCTGGCTCTCGAAGCGACGTTTAGCTAGACTCAACTGTGCAACAGCCGATGCCACTCGGGCTTTGGCTTGGTCAATTTGTCTAGGGATACTGGCTTGGGCCTGTCTTAGACGAGCTTGGGCTTGGTCTAGACGAGCTCTAGCTTGGGCTTTTTCTTCTGAGCGTGTCCCTGCTTTGAGTTCTGCTAAACGGGCTTCAGCTTGGGCAACTGCTGCCTGAGCTTGAGCTAACTGTGCCTGAAGCACAGCATTATCTAGGCTTACCATTACTTGTCCGGCCTTGACAAATTCCCCTTCTCTAACCAGTACCTGTTTAATCTGTAAACCCGTTGCTTGGGATTTGACCCTAATCTCCTCAAAAGCAGCAACACTACCAATAGCTTCTAGGGTTCGGTTAACTGTGGTGGTTTTTACGTCTGCCACTGTAACAGTTTGAGCAGGTACAGCAGAGGGAACAGCCCCAGGGGTTTCAGCAGAGGGGACAGCCCCAGGGGTTTGAACAGTTTCAGCAGGGGAATCGGTTTTTTGAACCTTTGGAGCTGTCCCGATCAATCGCATTCCTAGGAAGGTCAGCATAATTCCCATACCCATGGCCATCACTAAACTACCTGCTCCTAATGTCAAGGAGTTTTTGGATTCACTAGTCTCGGATCTGGGTAATGATGAGGCTGAATCCTCCTGTTGGTGATTAGCTTGGTGTAATGGTTGTTGATCGGGCTGAGTGATAGTGCCAGAGCCATTCAGCTGAGATCTCGGTTGGTGATCTGGCTTAGTGATAGTGTCAGAGCCATTCAGCTGAGATCTCGGTTGGTGATCTGGCTTAGTGATAGTGCCAGAGCCATTCAGCTGAGATATCTGTTCATCTAAAGTGTTTCGGCTCATGGTTATTCCCCTGTTAGTGGTAGTGTTCGGTAATTTTATTAAAGAAGGATGATTTTTTAGGGTTATTTCTTAATATAACTTAAAAAATATTAATTTAATAAAGTATTAGAACCTGAGCTGAAACTGTCTATCCATGTTTGATTTGTAATAGAATAAGGTGTATAATTACTAACTGTCTGGTAATTAGTCGCAGATTTAGCACTCCCCGACATCCATTTACGGGTGCAGCGATGTCTTGGGGGAAAGCACAGGGCAAACAGTGGTGCGGACGCAGGTTTCGCAAACATAAATGAAACCACTGGCACTTTAATCAGGCCAGGGCACAGAAAAAAGCACACAGAGAGAAAGCCCTAAGAATGAGATCCTCCTAACGAGGAGCTAAGGGATGGGCGAGCATTGAGCCGCTACGGGAACGCAAAACCTCCAATTCCCTTGAGTCAACAACTGCGGTAGTAGAGTAAACCTACTAAGAGATTGATACCGCAAGGTTTATAGAGCATTTTTATCTGGGTGGAAGAAACACGAATTGCCTAAAAAGGCAAGATACAAGAGATCCTCAGTGTTATTGGACAGTAAAAAAAACCATACAGGTTTACATCTCAAATACAAACGCGCTGATTTTCAGGCTAATGGGCAGATCAGACTAGATTGTCTAAGTTTTTGTTTCAGTTGTTACCTCGGTTTTTGTGTGGCATTTTCCTCTGTTTGCTGACCGCTAAAAGTCTAGTATTAGTTATAATATATACTTTTGAAAAAGGTCTAGTCATGGGTGGAAGTAGTGATAAATTTCCTTAGATAAATGCAAACCAATCCCTGGTACTTCAGCCAGCTGTTTAACTGATGCGTTGCGAATGTAATCAATGGAGTTAAAGTGAGCCAATAACTGTTTTTGCCGCTGAAATCCCAATCCAGGAATCTCATCTAAACGGGAACGATGTAAGTGAGTAGTTCTTTGTTTGCGATGAAAATTTACCGCAAAACGATGAGCCTCATCTCTGACCCTGCGCAAAAGTTGCACTCCTGGTTGTTCGGGATCAGTGTTTAAGGGTAATGGCTCCTCTGGTAAAAATAGTTCTTCGTACTGTTTAGCTAAGCTTACCACAGGCACTTCTTCTTGTAAATTTAGCTCTTGTAATACTGCTACAACTGCTGACAGCTGTCCTTTTCCGCCATCAATCATTACCAAATCAGGCCAATCTTTTCTGAGTTTTGATTGTTGATTGTTGATTGTTGATTGTTGAGTTTGGGTTGTTGAGTTTGGGTTGTTGATTGTTGATTGTTTAGTGTTGCTTGTTGAGTGTTGATTATCTGCTAGTTCTGGTTCGAGTTGACTTTTTTTGAAGCGACGGCTAATCACCTCAGCAAGGCTAGCAAAATCATCGGAGTGACCGACAGTGATATTAGGATTTTTGATCTTGTAGTGACGGTAGTGCTGCTTGGCTGGTGTGCCATCTAGAAACACGACCTGAGAAGCCACTGCATTGCTCCCCTGGATATGGGAAATGTCATACCCTTCTATGCGCCGTGGTAAATCCGGTAAGTCAAGAATGTTAGCTAAATCCTCCATAGCTTTGGTGTTGCGGTCAACCAATCGCTGGGTGCGTTCCAGTTCATAGTTAGCATTGCGCTTGACCATTTCAATCAGTTCAGCTTTGGTTTGCCGTTGGGGAGTGAGTATAGTCACATTTCGACCTTTGCTCCGGCTCAAATAGTCAGCCAACATCTCCCCATCGGGTAACGGGTGTTGCACCAAAATTTCTGTGGGGATTTCCACCGCATCAGCAGTTTGGTAATGCTCTTCTAAAACCCGTTGTAAAATTGCTCCGAGTTCTATCCCCCCATTCCCTTGAGGGGCTACATCGGCAAAAAATCCCAAGCGCCCGACTAAGTGACCACCACGGATCTGAAATAGTTGGATGCAAGCATGTTTGGCATCAGCCGCTAGTGCGATCGCATCTCGTGATACAGTATCGTCAGGTAAGGCTACTTTTTGGTCTGTACTGAGGGAATTAAGTCCAGTAATCTGATCCCTAATCCGGGCTGCTAGCTCAAAGTTAAGGGATTCTGCTGCTTGTTCCATATTGGCCGTCAGCATCTCAATCAGTTCCCCAGTACGCCCTTGAAAAACCATAGCGATTTTCTGGATGGTTTTACGGTACTCTTCCGGTGTGATCAGTTTTTGACACACACCAGGACAACGACCTAAATCATAGTTAAGGCAAGGACGGTCTTTAAACAGAGGTCGAGGGCGTTGCCGGATGGGGAAAATCTGTTTGACCAGAGATAAAGTATTGCGTAACAGTTTTAGATCGACGTAGGGACCATAGTATTTATCCTGTTTATTCCCCATGCGCCGCTTACGGGTAATGAAGATGCGGGGATAATCCTCTGACCAAGTGATGGCAACATAGGGATACTTCTTATCATCCTTGAGCAGTACGTTGTAGTAAGGTTGGTGCTGCTTAATCAGATTGGCTTCCAAGGCTAGGGCTTCGGCTTCGGTATCGGTTACGATGAATTCAATATCAGTAACCTGTCCCACCATCATGGCAATGCGAGGACTCAGGGGTTGGGAGTCACGGAAATAGGAACGGACTCGCGTACGCAATTTTCGGGATTTGCCGATGTAGAGAATACTAGCGCTATGGTCACGCATTAAATAAACCCCTGGTTCCAGGGGAATTTCTTTCAATCGACTTTCCAAGGGTTCTGGATCTTGGATTAATGCTTTAGAACTCATCAGTGCATGGTCTGTGGTCAACTGTTGGTTGTTATTTCCCGTGATCACCACTAGGGCGTGTCTTCTTGCCTCGGAGATCCCCCGTTGGTCCCCCTTAAAAAAGGGGGACTTTGAGTATGGCTCCCCCCTTTTTCAAGGGGGGCTGGGGGGGATCATAATCTTGCGGAAAACTTTGAAAACACGCCCTAGGCTTTATTTTGTTCCGCTAGCCGATTTGAGATTACATCCAAAAATTTATCCACATTAAATGGCTTAAGAATATAGTCATGAATGCCTAGTTCTCTGATCTTCTGAATATTGCTGCGATCTGCACTAGCCGTCAGAAACATAAACGGAATTTTCGCTGTGGCTGGATCTTGACGTAGTGCCTGCAATACCCCATATCCATCTAGTTCAGGCATCATTACATCGCACAAAATCAAATCTGGTGGTTCTTGTTGAACCAACTGTACACCTTCAACACCATTTTCAGCACCCTGAGCTTCAAACCCTTCAATTTCAAGGAGTTCGATCAGATTTTCTCGAATAAAAATCTCGTCCTCAATTACCAAGATTTTATTCATTATTATCCTATTCAACCTAACTGTGAAAATTTAAATCTTATCAGAACCTTAGAATAAGATGCAATTATAAGGGATAGTTGGTGCATTAGCCCAATGGCATATTATTGGGGGTAGCCCAAGTTTCATTGATAGCCACATTAATATGAAACGATATGTTAGTGTACTCCAGTTGTTCTGGAGTACTGCGCTCACTGCTGAACTGGAATATCGGTTAAATTTTGCGATCGCTACCTTGAGCAGCCTAGGAAACCTAGCTGGTAGCCTATTCGGTCTATTCTTGTTTTACCGCACTGGCTACACCTTTTCCGGCTGGAATTGGGAAGAAGCCCTGGTCATACTAGGGATATTCACGTTACTACAGGGGTTTTCTGGCACATTCCTGATTCCCAATCTCAACCGGATTGTGGATCACGTCGAGCAAGGAACCCTCGATTTTATCCTACTCAAGCCCATTAGTTCTCAGTTCTGGCTGTCTTGGCGAAGTGTCAGCCCTTGGGGGTTACCAGACTTAATCTTCTCAATTATAGTAATAGGCTACGCTGGTGGACGCCTAAACTTAGATATCGGCAACTATCTTTTGAGTGTAGTGCCACTATGTTTTGGGTTGACTAGCCTCTACAGCATCTGGTTTATGCTGGGAGCAACAAGCATTTGGTTTGTCAAAATCTACAATGTCACCGCTGTTCTGCGCAGTATGCTAGAAGCTGGTCGATATCCCATCGTAGCTTATCCGGCTAGCTATCGGTTCTTCTTTACCTTTGTAGTGCCAGTGGCGTTCCTGACTACAGTCCCAGCAGAAGTGATGTTGAATCGGAGTGATACCTTTTGGGTAGTAGGTTCCGGTATTCTAGCCCTAGGATTGCTGTTTGCTTCTGGGATCTTTTGGCAGTTTGCCCTGCGTTTTTATACCAGTGCTTCTAGTTAGTAGGTGCGCTTTCCGTAGGCGAATTAAATTCGCCACGGGTCGCACCTCTTGATTCTTGCGAATCAAGCTAATATTGGTCATTCCATAAATTCTTGGTGCCAGATGGCAAAAGTCAGCAACGACCAAAGTTGGCGGCTGTTAGCAGGTTGGTAGTCTTGTATCAAGTTACAAACTTCTGGTTTAAAAATACCTGTTTCTGGCAATGTTTGAATTAACCCACAAACATCTTCCCACAGATAATCTTTGATCCAAGAGCCAAAAGGCGATCGCCAACCATACTTTTTCCGCTTTTGTACTACTTTTGGCAATAAATCTGAGAAAGTCGCTCTCAGCAGTTGCTTATCTTTTTGCCAGCCCACTTTCCTGGAAAAGGGAATAGACATGGCATATTCAACAAATTGGTAATCTAAAAAAGGAGTCAGGGATTCCAAACCTGCTGGCGTACTTGTTTTATATGTCTTGATGCGATTTGATTCTTCAATATCCAACTTCAAATCCATGTAGAGCAGGGCATCTTGGTTGCTAGTAATGTGATTGTTGGAGAGCAAACTTTTTAATAGTTCCTGATAGATCGAGTCTATGACTCCGGTATCTGTAGCGTATTCTCCCTGTAAGAGCTGATTAAATTCTCCCTTGCCGTAGGTAAACCAAGTACTTAATCTTTCTACAGTTAAGGGTGCTAAGTCCACTCTTCTAAAAGCTGTAGGATTAAAGTTATCTTTTACTGGCCATTTGTTTCTGTTGGCATAGGCTAAGTTGCGCAACCACTTAGGTAATTTTTGCAAGAGGCTAATCTGCATATCTAATAGATGGCGCGGCTCACCTCCAAAGATGGCATCACTGCCATCCCCAGTCATTACTACTGCAATTCCTTGCTCCTTAAGCCATTCAGCCAGCAAGATCATGGTGACGTTAATCTGGCTACCATGAGGCTCACCAAAATTTCTCACACAACGCCGCAGTGTGCCGATTAAATCTTGTCTCCCAGAGATAATCAGCTGACTATGTTTGGTACCAAAATGGGCACTCACTGCTTTAGCAACATCAGCATCAGAGTTACACTGATTCGGATTTGTGTTCCAGATTTCAGCATCAACAGAACCAATTTCAAAGGCTGTAGAAAAGGTGTGAACTGGTTCTTTTAAGAGTTTGCTCATCATCCCCACAACCAGGGTAGAGTCTAAACCACCACTCAGAAGTGCTGCGGGAGAAAAATGACTGTTGCGATCTAAGCGACGCTTTACCGCCAACTCAAACCGCGAGCGAAGATTGTCTCTGATTTCTGCTTCTGGGGCACTCTGCAATGTTGCGACTTGCTTAAGTTGCCAGTAGCAATGTAGCTGCGGTGTTTTTCCGGCTTCAATGATTAAACTATGAGCAGGTTGTAGCTTTTTTACCCCCTTAACTAGGCTCAAGGGAGAAGGAACGTATCCAAAAACCAGGTAGGATTGCAACCCTTGAGGGTCCACAGCTTTGGAAACAACAGGGTGTTCTAGGATTGCCTTAAGCTCTGAAGCAAAAATAAAAGTAGAGTGTACTTCATCGAAGAAGTAATATAGTGGTTGCTCCCCAAATCTGTCTCTCGCTAACCACAGCCTTCCAACAGAGCGGTCCCAAATAGCAAAAGCAAAGGTACCATTGAGCTTATAAACAACCTCTGTTCCCCAAGCTTCGTATCCCTTCAGTAATATTTCAGTGTCACGATTAGATTGGACATTAAACCCCAATGTTTCCAACTCGTCTCTGATTTCCAGGCAGTTGAAAATTGCACCACTGAAGACAACGACCCTTGTATGGTTAGAGTTCCACATTGGCTGATAGCTATCAGCCGTTAAGTCTCTCCTGATCAGGGGAACATGGGCTAGACCCACTCCATCCTCTGGTGTAATGTCTAAATAACTGTCATCAGAACCACTATCGGCAATTGCATTACGCATGCGCATAAGCAAGTTCCGATCAAGATGCTTATCTGTAGCTGTGAAAATGCCAACTATACTACCCATTAATCCTGGATACCTCGAACAAAACAAATTGCGTTCGCGAAGCGTGGCCAAAGGCCAATCGCCCTCTAGTCGCTGAACAACTAACTCAACCACTAATTAGGGGACTTATGACTATAATTCCCGTAAGCCTTGACAAAATTACTATTTTGGTATCCAACGGCAAAATGGCGCTTTTTAACGGTGATTGGACAATTGTGAACTTAGGATTAATCTCCAGGTTGGTATAATAGGCAAGCAAAGCACCAACGAAAAAAGCGATGCTCCTTTCGCGTAGCGTGGCCTTTTGGCCAAGGAGCCGCTACGCGATTGGCCGTAGGCCACGCTAAAAGCGATTGACCGTAGGTCACGCTTCGCGATCGCAAAAATTACGGATCACCTGTTATATCAAGTCCGGTAAAATACCTATAATTAACGGGATGGTGGAAAGCAGCCCATTTATTTCACGAATCAGATAGGATTGCTATATAGCAATGGGTGTCATGGTGTTTTAAAATTAACTAGTTTTAAATTTAAATAAATGAAGCGATGCAGCGCTATTATAAATCTGCTTTACTCGAATAGTTTTTGATTATAGCAATGCTAAATAAATTGTAAATTTTTGTTCCCTGCTCCCTATTCCCTTTCCTATAGTTATAGCAGTCGCCAGGGCAGTTAGGACATGACAAAAGTCTCAAACCTAAGTAAGCGCAAGAGTTTTACTTCTGACTTCTGACTTCTGACTTCTAACTTCTGCTATACTAGGGCAAAGCATCGGGTTTATGACCTGATCAAATCAGAATAAACCATGGTCGCCCAAATGCTTTGCGCCTAAAGCAGTAATAAAGTTTTACTAACCTTGTGAACTCAATCCCATCCAATCGGTGTGGAAAAACTCACCCCTGGGTTTATCCAGCCGCTCGTAGGTATGAGCACCAAAGTAGTCGCGCTGGGCTTGGGTCAGGTTTTGGGGTAAGCGATCGCGTCGGTAACTGTCGAAATAATCTAGGGATGCACTAAAAGCAGGGACTGGAATCCCTAATTTGTTTGATACCGCTAGCACATCTCGCCAACCATCCTGACGATCCAAAATTGTTTGCTTAAACTCAGGAGCTAACAACAGATTGGGGAGTTGGGGATTTTGGTTGAAGGCATTCTTAATCTTATCTAAGAAGCCAGCTCGAATGATACAACCTCCTTTCCAAATCCGGGCAACTTCACTCAAGTTCAGATTATAGTTAAACTCTTCCGATGCCCGACTCAAGAGTGCCATTCCCTGAGCATAGGAACACATCTTAGAGCAATAGAGAGCATCCCGGACTTTGGTAATAAATGCTTTGACATCGCCATCATACTTGCCCACAGGACCAGTGATTTCCTTAGCTGCTGCTACCCGCTGATCCTTGAAAGAGGACATAACACGAGCATTGACTGCAGCGTAGATGGTAGGAATTGACACCCCTAGTTCTAGGGAACTAACTACAGTCCACCGTCCAGTGCCCTTTTGTCCAGCAGCATCAAGAATCATCTCCACTAACGGCCCATTCGTTTCTGGATCAATGTATTTGAAGATATCCGCTGTAATTTCAATCAAAAAGGAATTTAGCTCATCAGTGGTGTTCCATTCAGCAAACACTTCATGTAGCTGCTTGTGATCTAGTCCCAAGGCATTTTTCAGTACATCGTAGGCTTCAGCAATTAGTTGCATGTCGCCATACTCAATGCCATTGTGTGCCATCTTAACGTAGTGACCAGCACCACCGGGACCAATGTAGGTTACACAGGGACCATCATCAACCTGAGCCGCAATTTTGACCAAAATTGGTTCTAAATCCTTGTATGCCGATGAAGTACCACCAGGCATTAAACTCGGACCATTGAGGGCTCCTTCTTCACCACCACTGACGCCCATGCCAACAAATCCCAATCCTGTGGCTTCTAAATCCTTAGTCCGCCGCTCGGTATCTTGGTAGAGAGAATTGCCACCATCAATGATCATATCTCCTGGCTCTAGGAGAGGTTTGAGTTGCTCAATGACTGCATCAACTGGCTTCCCTGCTTTCACCATCACTAGGATTTTGCGGGGTCGCTCCAGAGCTTGAACAAACTCTTCCAAGGAATAAGCAGCTTTCACATCCTTGCCCTGAGCTCGCTCAGCCATAAATTTCTCGGTTTTGGCTGCAGTCCGGTTGTATACTGCGATCGGGAAACCACGACTTTCTACATTAAGCGCGAGGTTTTCCCCCATTACAGCCAAACCAATTACCCCAAAGGTCCGTTGTGTCATAAAAATCTCCGCCAGTGTTGCTGTAGTAGTTGTCTAGGGTGGATTCACTCCCAGGTTAGCCCGATATTTTGGGTTCTTGCCTAAAGAAGAGATTAAGAGTTGTGGTAGTAATACCATTAACAAATGCTACATTCAGATATGCGGAAATTCCTGATTGACACCGATACCGCTTCCGATGATGCCATAGCCTCCCTAGTCAAGCGTTGCGTGATCATGGGTGGAGCCGCTAATGTGGTGGGCAACGTCACTCCAGCTGCAGTGGCTCTTGACCCAGCTATCGTAACCACCCAAAGCAAATACTACGTGGAGGTAGAAACAGTAAGCGCACTCACCCGTGGTCAAACTGTAGTGGATGAGCTGGGAGTACTCAACCAAACACCAAACATGACTGTAATCTGGTCTATCGACGCACCCCGATGGAAAGAACATTTATACCGTTGCTTGGGATAATTGTTAATGGCTCTACGGTACTTGTTTTGCTAAATAAACAGTCTGTAATAGGGAACAGGGAACAGGGAACAGGGAACAGGGAATAAACAATTTCAATGTACATCATTTTTAATCTGTTGCAAAAGTTATAAATTATGGGATATATGTAATATTAAATATTTTTTATTGTCAATTTTAAATAAAAAAACTATTATAATACCCGATTATTATTGATGATTAATTACTATCAAAAATCTATAGTTTATAAAAGTATTGCTATGCAATTATTATCACTATAATACAAACCATTAAACATGGTTTTAAATAGACTAAATTAATAAAAGCAAAATAACTAATCATTGCATGTAACTTGATTTTTACCTAAAATTAAGTTGAAAAATTACCAGTAAATGCTATATTTTAGTGTCTATAGAGATATCCTTACCCTCTTGCCTTTTGCCTCTTGCCTTTTGCCTTTTGCTGCAATTATTGTGTTTACAACCCAGATAAAAACGCTATAATTATGTCCCGTGCCAAAGCCCTAAAATACTACATAATAATCCGCCTGCTGCTAGCGCCCCTGATGCTATGGACCATTACCACCCTAGTTTTTCTTCTGCTCAGAGCTACCCCAGGAGATCCTGTGGATGCTGTGTTAGGGAATCGCGCTCCAGATATCGTTAAAGAAGACTACCGAAAACAATTAGGATTAGCTGACCCGTTGTGGTTGCAGTATATTCGCTACTTAGGATCCTTGCTACGTTTAGACCTAGGTACCTCAATCACTAGCCAAGGTCAAAAAGTCTGGGAGATTATTCAACAACATTTCCCCGCCACTGTAGAACTATCAGTATGCGGCATGGCCATAGCATTCTTAGTTGGTATAGGAGTTGGCACTTTAGCCGCATCCCGCAGCGGAACAGTTTGGGATGTGGGGGGTAGATTATTTGGTATCATTACTTACTCCATCCCTCTGTTTTGGATGGGGATGGTGGTGCAGTTAATTTTCTCTGTTCAGCTGGGTTGGTTTCCCATCGGTACTCGCTATCCCATTACCCTACCAACACCAGAAGGGTTTACTGGTCTATATACAATAGATAGTCTCTTCAGTGGTAATTTAGTTCAGTTTTTCACTGCTGTCTATTATTTAGCCTTACCCAGTATTACCTTAGGGCTGCTGTTGAGTGGCATCTTTGAACGGATTGTGCGGGTAAACTTGAAGCAAACTCTCAAGGCTGATTATGTAGAAGCGGCCAGAGCTAGAGGTATTCACGAAAGACGGATTGTTTTTGCCCATGCTCTGAAAAATGCCATGATTCCTGTGATTACAGTGCTAGGGTTGACTTTAGCTGCTTTGTTAGGTGGAGCAGTGTTGACAGAGGTGACGTTCTCTTGGCCAGGGTTAGGGAATCGGTTGTATGAAGCAATTTCTGGACGGGATTACCCGACGGTGCAAGGGATTATGGTATTTTTTGCCACTATTGTGGTAATCGCAAGTATTGCCATTGATATTGTTAATGCTTTGATTGACCCTCGTATTCGGTACTAATCCCAATTCTTTAACGTAGGAGTACTCAAACCCCACACTATACTGGGTAGAGTGAGTGTGGTGCAGGTGATGTGAGTGATTAAGTGAGAGATAATTTGTATATGAGGCAACATTTTGCTTCATGATGAGTAAAGAAGCACGTAAGGAGTACTCCGAAAATGCTGGCATACCTCTTGGCGTTGGTTATTGCTCTTGGTAGCTTAGTCTTTTACCTAGCTGCCTTCTTTTTACCAGAGGTGCATCGTAAATATGACTTTATCTGGAGTGGAGTGGGATTATTCTACGCTCTAGTGTTATGGATTTGTGCTGGACGCATTACTGGCGGCGTCTTAATCGGTCAAATTGCGGGTGTATCCCTGGTAGGCTGGTTGGGTTGGCAAACCTTGACCTTGCGACGAGCCTTGATACCGATTGACCAACAAACCCCTATCCCAAGTCAAGCTGAATTTATCGCCAAAATTCAAGAAATACTGCCAAGTGAGTCATTAAAAGGGCTAATACCTAAAGTAACTGGCTTTATTGGCAATCTTTTGGGCAAACGCCAAGACTCAGCCCGAACTCCTGCTGTACCGGCAGATACCACCATGGCGTCACCCACCCAGGAAACTAATCCCAAAACTGCCCAACCAAGCTCTGCAGCGGATGAAGCAACTACGCTACCATCCACTACCCAAGCAGCGGTTATAGAAACAGATGACACTAAAACCATTAAGTCGCCTGAAACAACTATCCCTAAAACAGAAACCCCTCAACCAGTAGCAGCGGCTAAGGAAGACTCACCTCCCGCACAGCCAGAGTCAACTCAGGAGCCAGAGCAGAAACCAGAAGCGATCGCACCAGAAGCGATCGCACCAGAAGCAAAAGCCCCACCACCTCCTAATCCCAAGGTTAAAGAAAAGTCAGAAGACTCACCCCCTCCAGAGGCAAAGTCAACTCAGGCAAAGTCAACTCAGGAGCCAGAGCAGAAACCAGAAGCGATCGCACCAGAAGCGATCGCACCAGAAGCCAAAGCGCCACCTCCTCCTAATCCCAAGGTGGAAAATAAGTCTAGCGCAACACAAAAGCCGCCACCAGCCCCAACGGCGAAAAAACCGATTCCTAAAAAATCAGACAATCCTTCTAAGGAAATTTGAAGGTTGGCCAGATTGCTGCCAAGAAAAATAACAGAGATATATCATATAGATATATATCCTTTGTTGACCGTTGATTGTGTGATGTTGGCTGTAACGACTCAGCAGTACACACTCAGCGGTTACCACGTTAAAGTTGGTTATAGCTATCTAATCAACTGCTAATCAACTGATCTACTAGAATTTTGGCTTGAAACTGTGACAGCATCCAAAAGCTATAAAGATACGGTCAATCTGCCCAAAACCGACTTTAATATGCGGGCAAACGCTATCAAGCGAGAACCACAACTCCAACAGTTTTGGGCAGAGCAAACTATTTATGAGCGCCTGTCACAAACTAATCCTGGCGAGATTTTCGTGTTGCATGATGGCCCTCCCTACGCCAACGGGTCTCTGCACATGGGTCACGCCCTTAATAAAGTCCTCAAGGACATCATTAATAAATATCAACTGCTGCAAGGTCGCAAAGTTCGCTATGTACCTGGTTGGGATTGTCATGGCTTGCCGATTGAGCTGAAAGTCTTGCAAGCTATGAAGCTAGAGGATCGTCAACATCTCACTCCGATCAAACTACGCCGGAAAGCCAAGAAATTTGCCCTGAAAACAGTAGAGCAGCAAAGTAAAGGTTTCCAGCGCTATGGAGTATGGGGAGACTGGGAAAATCCTTACCTGACCCTAAACCCAGAGTACGAAGCGGCTCAAATTGGGGTATTTGGTCAAATGGTCTTGAAGGGCTACATTTACAGGGGACTGAAGCCAGTTCACTGGAGTCCCAGTTCTAAAACAGCCCTAGCGGAAGCGGAGTTGGAATATCCGGAAGGTCACACCTCCCCAAGTATCTATGCCGCTTTCCCAATGACTAAGGCAGCGTCAGGGATAAAGGAAATCCTAGACCCATTTTTGCCAAATCTAGGTGTTGCGATCTGGACTACGACTCCCTGGACAATCCCTGGGAATTTGGCAGTAGCGGTTAATCCAGAACTGACCTATGCAATAGTGGAAGGCGGTTCCCAAACTAACCAATCCCAATTCCTATTAGTAGCAGCGGATTTGGTTGAAAGACTATCAGTTACTCTGGAAACTCCACTTACGGTCAAAACGACGGTTAAGGGTGAGGCATTGGAAAATTGCACTTACCAGCATCCCCTATTTGATCGGGAAAGCAAAATTGTGATTGGTGGGGATTACATCACCACGGAATCGGGAACAGGTTTGGTTCACACGGCTCCTGGTCATGGTCAAGAAGACTATGGTGTGGGTCAGCGTTATGGCTTACCTATCCTTTCCCCAGTAGATGCAGATGGGAAGTTTACCGCAGAGGCGGGACAGTTTGCTGGGTTGAATGTGCTTAAGGACGCCAATCCAGCAATCATTGAAGCACTGAACACAGCTGGGTCATTGATCAAAGAAGTGCCCTATGTTCATAAATATCCTTACGATTGGCGCACTAAAAAACCAACGATCTTTAGAGCCACAGAACAATGGTTTGCTTCAGTAGAGGGATTCCGGGATGAAGCAATAAATGCGATCGCATCCGTAAAATGGATCCCTGCCCAAGGACAAAACCGGATTACCCCGATGGTGGCGGATCGTTCCGATTGGTGCATTTCCCGCCAACGGAGCTGGGGTGTACCAATTCCGGTATTCTACGACGAAGAAACTAACGAACCCCTGCTCAATGAAGAAACCATTGCTTATGTCCAGGGAATTATTGCTGAGAAAGGTTCTGATGCCTGGTGGGAACTATCAGTAGAGGAATTGTTACCAGAATCCTATCGTAATAATGGTAAGACCTACCGCAAGGGCAACGATACCATGGATGTCTGGTTTGACTCCGGGTCTTCTTGGGCAGCAGTGGCCGAGCAACGGGAAGAATTACGCTATCCCGTGGATATTTACTTGGAAGGCTCAGACCAACACCGGGGTTGGTTCCAGTCCAGCTTACTGACCAGTGTAGCCAGCAATGGTTATGCTCCCTACAAAACTGTTTTAACCCACGGCTTTGTTCTAGATGACCAAGGGCGCAAGATGAGTAAGTCTTTGGGGAATATCTTGGAACCAGCTATAATCATCGAGGGTGGTAAAAACCAGAAAAAAGAACCCCCCTACGGAGCTGATGTGCTGCGATTGTGGGTATCTTCTGTAGACTATTCCTCAGATGTTCCAATATCTCAGAGTATTCTTAAGCAGCTAGCCGATGTCTATCGCAAAATTCGTAATACAGCGCGTTTCCTGCTAGGGAACCTTCATGACTTTGACCCAGCTAAGGATAAGGTGCCTGTTCAGGAATTACCGGAATTAGACCGCTACATGCTACACCGGATCACAGAGGTATTTGAGGATGTAACTGATGCCTTTGAGAGTTATCAATTCTTCCGCTTTTTCCAGAGCGTGCAGAACTTCTGTGTAGTAGACCTGTCTAACTTCTATCTGGATATTGCCAAAGACCGACTCTATATCAGTGCTGCCAACTCACCACGGCGGCGCAGTTGTCAGACAGTGCTACAAATAGCAGTAGAAAATTTAGCTAAAGCGATCGCACCGGTCCTCTGTCACATGGCAGAGGATATCTGGCAATACCTACCTTACCAGAAATCCCATGAATCCGTGTTTGAGTCAGGTTGGGTCAAATTAGACGAACAATGGAAAAACCCTGAACTAGCGGCGTCCTGGTCAACCTTGCGCACCATCCGCACAGAAGTAAATAAAGTACTCGAAAAAGCCAGAGCCGAAAAGATGATTGGCTCATCTCTAGATGCTAAGGTCTTGCTTTATGTTAAAGATCAACAATTAAAGCAGCGCCTGGAAGCCATGAATCCTTCCGATAGCCTGAGTGGAAATCAAGTGGATGAATTGCGCTATCTCCTGTTAGCCTCTCAAGTAGAATTAGTAGATTCCCTAGAAGCCATACAAACAGCCACCTATAGCGCTGATTCGGAAACTATAGCGCTAGGGGTAGTCAATGCAGAAGGCTTAAAATGCGATCGCTGTTGGAACTACGGACCTAAAGTAGGTACAATTGCTGAGCATCCTACCATCTGCGAACGCTGTAATGCTGCCTTAGCTGGTAACTTCTGAGGTAACTTGTTAACTGACTTTTGACACTCCCCGCTTTAAAAAGACGGGGATTCTTCATTCAACGAGCCAGCTTACTGAACCTGGTCGGAACCAAGAACAATAGAGGCCGATTCTCCTGAAGCGTTTGGATCAATGACCCAGGTTCCGGTGTGCCCCACCGTACCCAAGGCTCGATTTAGTATGTTGATTGCAGCGTTGTGGTCACGGTCTAATTCACAGCCACACCCACAGACGTGAGTCCTGGTTGATAATGACTTTTTAACCACTTCGCCACACTCAGAGCAGTTTTGACTTGTGTAGGCAGGATTCACTCCGACCGTGACCCTTCCAAACTTCTTGCCAAAATGCTCTAACCATTTCCTAAATTGATACCAACCTGCGTCATTAATAGATTTAGCGAGACAGTGATTTTTCACCAAATTTTTGACTCTCAAATCTTCATAGGCGACCAGATCGTTAGACCGGATTACGCAACGTGCCGGAGACGAAACCTTAGAAGAGTGCAGCCTTACAACAAAACCTGCCACCTTTGATGCATAGCCTATCAACTATAAAGGCTGCACTCTTCTTGCGGTAACTTCTAACCAGTCTCTTGGCATGTTCTTCACGCTGCCTACTTATCTTGAGATGCTGCCTACCTAATCTATTGATGGCTTTTTTACGATTGGATGAGGCTTTCTTTTTCCGGGAAACTCGGCGTTGATAAAACTTTAACCGCTTTTCCCCTGTTCTATAAAACCGAGGATTTGGTTGGGTATTACCCATGGAGTCAGTATAGAACTCTTTCAGTCCTACGTCTAACCCAATAGTCGAATGACTTGGCTCTAATTGTTCGTCTATATCAACCGAGACACAAAACTGAACATAGTACCCATCAGCCCTTTTGACTATACGAACTCGCTTGATTGATTTTTGGTCAAAACGCCACAAGTCCCATGTGCCTTTGAGCTTAAGCTTTCCGATTCCTTTTTTGTCACTGAAAGTGATTGATTTTTTGTCAGGGGATAACTTCCATCCTGACTGCTTATATTCAACCGACCTACAGTGTTTATGAAAGCGAGGGTAGCCCTTTTTCCCAGGTACTTTTTTCTGGCAATTTTCAAAGAAGCGAGATATCGATGACCGGAGATGAAACCTTAGAAGAGTGGAGCCTTATTTCATGAGTTTTAACCCTTTTTTGCATAGCCTGTCGCCTATAAAGGCTCCACTCTTCTTACGGTAACTTCTAACCAAGCCCTTTCAGCAGCAGCCTGTCGGGCGGTAGAGTTTAAATCATTAGCAAATGGGAAGTTTTTAGCTAGTATTTTAGAATACTTACTAAGGTCGTACTTGCCAGTCCCTTTATTGTCCATCCACAAACGAATACAACTGTTTCGGATCAACTTGACTGTCCGAATCGCTTCGTCGATGGCTTGATATTGAAGGGGTTTACCGTATGCTTTGAACTCTAATATGATCACCGAATTTCGACCTCTATTCGATAGAATATTACCCTAACACGTTTTAAATAAAACGTCAAGTTATGACTTAATTTTTTTCACGGCGACTAAAGTCGCTACCTGGCTTTCATCCCCGGTTTAAAAACACGGGGCTTTCAGCCTGGAGCAGTCCCGTAAGTTATTGGTGATTGAGAGATTGCTAAGGACAGTTAGCACTATTGGCCAGATCAGGGATTAGAGATTCAACACTAATCCCTGATTTGTTCCATACTCTTAATCCCCTCAAGCTTAAGTAAAAATTCTTCTGTCAACTTGAAGAATGCTTTAGAGCCAGCAGAATTAGGATGAGCGATAACTACAGGACTAAAACTATCCACAGCTTTAGCAACATTAACATCCATGGGAATGCGAATTTTAAAAATTTGGTTGCTATCGAAATCGTTATCAACTCGCCTCATCACTTGCTTATAGTACCTACCCATCAGTCCACCGCCTGACAAAATAAAGATAATCCCCAACAGCTGCAAGTTAAGAGGACTATCCTGCTGATGACTTTCTTTGAGCCTGGCAATCCGTCTTTCTAGAAGTTGAATCCCTACAATAGATAAAGGTTCTGGTCTGGCTGGTAGCAGATATAAATCACTAGCCACAATGCCACTGCGAGTCAAAAGATTGTACCCAGGAGCGCAATCTAAAATAATAAAGTCATAGTTAGGGATAATCGGCTCTAATATCCCTTTGATTAATAAACTTTCAAAGCGGCTCCAAACCTTACTAAATTCCACCTCCCCTTCCTGAATAGATTGCTTATGGAGTAGATCAGAGACTACATATTCATCATAAAGCTCAATATCTCCCGGCAATAAATCCAATCCTTTGATATTACAATTATCAGTTTGAATAATATCCTCAATTGTTAAGCGACTGCGATAGCTAGGTTTAGTGACTTTGTCAATTAAGCGGCTTAATGTCCGTCTGCCTTTTCTAGCTTTAGCAAATGCTTGGGGCTGCATTAAGCTCAAGGTTCCACTAATTTGGGTATCTAAATCGACCACCAAAACCCGCTTATTATGATTTTTGGCTAAGCAAGTCGCCAAGTTGACGGTGAGGGTGGTCTTGCCCACACCACCTTTCATATTGACTGTACTAATGACTAATCCCATTGATAAACGTGATCTTGCCATGACACTATTTATCATCATTCAGTATTATTGGTTACTAGGCAAGAATTCCGATGGATTACTATGATTTACCCTTGGGCAGTCCGCAATCATTCGGTAAGTCGTCGAGAGTCACACCCAAGGCTTGACACAGGGCTTTCATCTGTGGAATAGTCAGCTACCTTAAACCTGGATAAATTCTGCATTACCTGCATTACTTACCAATGGGTTTATGGTGAGTTGATGCGATCGCAAAATTGCTGAAAATTCCCCTAGACCAGATTGTACCTGTTGAATGCTCGGTTGAATAGTTGGTTGAATGCTCCGTTGATGTGATCGTTGTGTATCGTGGTTCAAGGTCTGCTCAAAACAGCATGTATCTTTTTGGAGCTTATGGGCTGAAATTATTACCCAGTATGGATTTCAGCTTGGATGTCGCCTCCCCAGATAATCAGTATAAACCATTCTGGTACAAAATCTGGAAGAAACCCTGGGAAAATCTTCAAAGGCAATCCAGGTTCATGAAATTCAGCCGTCGGTTTTTAAGCAGGGTAAGCGCCAGAAAAATTGAGCCAAAATGTGATATATGGCAAGGATTATGACCATATTAAGCCTTGATTTTCAGCACTATTGCAATTTCTTCTTAATATTATTTATAAAAATTATTCTTTATTGATTCTTTCCCTTACCCTCGGTTTTGATGGATTTATAGCATTTTTATTTGAGTTGTGAACAGAATCCTTAGGGAAAGGTAAGAGGCAAGAGGCAAGAGGCAAGAGTTAATCAAGTATATAGGGGTTTTTGGTAATAAAAAAATGGTAGTCCTTGTTTACAAATCATTTGGAAATGCTATATACCAACTTGCCATAGCCAGATTTGTTATGTATCCTAACTAAATACCCCCCAAAATTGGGGGGATTTCAGCTAGGGAAAAGGTATTTGGCGAAACCTGAACTGTTATGAAACCTTTTCCCTTTTCTTTTTTAGGTTAATCAGAAACCAAGGCTTCCTAAACCTCCAAAAGGAAGATTTTTAGGTAATGTTAGTGAGATTGATGGTGAGATTGATTTCCCCGTTTTCCTTTGATCATGGAAGCAGCACCAAAGGCACCAAATACTAACATACCCAATACCGAGGTAGGTTCGGGAACTTTAACACCACCATTGATGAAGAATAATGTCCGGTCATAGACCTTGCCACCAACGTCTCGCCCTAATTGTCCCCCGAATATATCTCCATCATCGAAGTGAATGCCACCGTAGATGCGAGAAATACCAGCTTCATCAGCAGCATCGGAAAATGTCTCCCAAAACAGGGTGACTTGATCCGTGGGAGTCAAACCAGGTTCAAAAAGAGAGGAACCAGGGAGAAAAGTTACTGAATTGCCGAAGTAATCACTACCGGTAAATAGCTTAAAAATCTCAGCTGCAGCAGCACTGAAAGCACTATGTCCTGAGGTAAATTCCGCAAAGGGAGGGGATGGATCGGCACCAGGAGTTTGGTAGGTAATGAAATCACTAGCTAATAGCCTTATGGTTCCTACTCCTGGTCCACCATAAGATTCGATCGCAAAGCCTCCCAGCTCCTGATCGAATTCACCAATCAAGCCCAGCTCACCTAGTTCGCGGATCGCTCGGACAGGACGAGTATAGTCGTAGAAGACTTTTGCTTCCCAAGTCGCAATGCCCGCATCCAAAACTGCATTCCCCAGACCAAAGTAAAGTTGGATATCTTCATCTAGGGTTTGGTTATCCCGTTCAGAGACGAATGAACCAAAACTCATCCAAGTTCCAGGAGGGAAGGGGGTGCCAGAGGGGTCTTCCCAGAACTCAGCCACTAGTTTTTGCTCATCGGTGAGATTAGCGCTGACCTCAACGATGCGCTCAGCTTGGTCGATAAACCCAGGGTTAACAACGTCAGTATTAATCTCGCCGTCTTCGTTAACCAGACTAACCTCTGTGCCATCTTCAAGGGTGACGGTACGCTCCTCCCGATTCAGAGTACCCTCTACACGCAGAAAAGGTTCTGGTGCTGGTGGTCGAAATTCAGAGCCAGAGTTCAAGGCAAAGGGAGTAACATTGCCCCACTGGGGAGTCAGAAACCGTTGCAGCCTGGCATCCGGGCTGCCAATTGGTACCCGTTCTGGTGTCCAGCGAGTGATATCGACGATGTTATCGGAACTGTTCACTGGTCGATAACCAGTGGTGTCGGAGTAAGGAACACCAAGTGTACCCCTCGGGTCATTTCCTAACTGGTTGGAACCATCCTGACGTCGGAACTGCAATAAGCTGTTGGCTACTGTTTTACCAACGTTGGTAGCAGTAGGGATAGAAGCAGAGTTGCCAGCAAGCGATCGCACATCAGTCAGAAGCGAATCGAAGGAAGCAACCTCAGAGGGGAAAAGGTCCGAGAGGACGCTATGAGCGGCATAGCTAATCGCTAGGGACTTATTTTCCAAGGTGTTCTCAATATCAGGACGTTGCAGAGTATCCCCAAGAGTGGTGCTAATCGGGGTTCCTTCATAAGCCGACCAGGCATCGTACATGGCAGTACCCAAGATGCCATAGGCCCGGGAGGCTCCTGTCGGTCCCAATTGCGGGTTATTTTCTACGGCCCTCAAGGCTTGATTCACCCACAGATTAGCGCTGTTGTCTAGTGTCAGGTCTATGGCTTGTGCTGGTAAGCCCAGGGATAGACCTACGGTTGTTACTCCAATGGTTAGGAGTGAGGAGAGATGCTGTCGTTTTGTCAGCCCTTGATGGTGAGCCGAAAATAAATTTTTCATATTTACACCCGTGACTGGTTGTTCTTGAAAAGACCTTTTGCAAAAGTCAGTTTCTACGAGGTAACTACAGTAGTTATCACCCTGTTGTTGGCTTTTTATGCAAGAGGTCTAAAAATTGGACGGTAGATTGGACGGTTTTTACGAGGCAACTACAGTAGTTATCACCCTGTTGTTAGCTTTTTATGCAACAGGTCTAAAAATTGGACGATAGATTGGACGGTAGCAAAACGTCGTTACCGATCGGATTGGTTACCTGGGAAAAAGCAATGATGAGATCAGGTCGTCTCACCAATTTAGGAGAAAATTTAGGATAAATAGTCTCCCGAGAACACTACAGGGTAAGCATTCAGCATTCAGCATTCAGCATTCAGCATTCAGCATTCAGGTATCAGCATTCAGGTATCAGCATTCAGCTATTAGCATTCAGCTATCAGCATTCAGCTATCAGCCATTGGCAAACGGCTGACGGCTGACGGCTGACGGCTGACGGCACCTCAAGTAGCACCATCTGTAGCGCATATGCTTACACTACAGGTAAAAACACTGATGTCTTGCCGTTGAATCAAGTTCCAAAATAGATTCAAATAAGACCCATATTAGAGTAGCATGGTCAACGCATCTTGTCAATTAATTCGTAATAATTCTCAATAATCAAAAAAAATCGAAAAAAATTATCAATAAATTCTGCATTATTGTGGTTGTTGACAAGGCATTTTACACATATAGTGTTTTGTGAATTCAATAAACACTATATATAAGTCATAAAATTAGATGCGTTTACCCTGAACAGACTAGGAACTCTGAGCATAAATTCCTTAGATCTGGTTGATTAATCAGAGTCTTTGGGAGTTCTCGGTACTTGACACATAGGTCAAAATTTTTGGCTAGATTTAAATCCTTCACAGTTATCATCCGTATTTTCACAAACAACGTCAATCCTCATCAGTAAACTTCTTGGTAACTTTAAGAAATCTTCATAAAAGATATCCATATTTTCACAAGTTTCACAGAAACTGGGAATCGTCATGATTAGAGTTACCGCTACCAGGGTAAACCAGGACAAAATTCTGACCATAATTAGCTCAATCCCCCAGAGGCTAAAACCATCGCTAGATCAGGTTTACTGCCTTAAGTTAGTAGCACTTATTAATCACGTTTCTGTTATTGATTCGATTTGGCCAACCTCATGGTCATGATCTTCACAAATTAGTCTCGTATTTTCACAGCAAAAATTCCTGGTCATAATCAGAGTTACTGATAACGACCAGTAGTTTTCACAAATCCTCAGGTTTTGTTCACCTAATTGTCACAATCTTCACAGAGTTCGTATTTTGAGTAATATAGCAGTGGCCAGGGCAGTTAGGACATGACAAAAGTCTTAAACCTAAGTAAGCGCAAGAGTTTTACTTCTGACTTCTGACTTCTGCTATAACTCCCCAAAATTGCGGGGATTTCAGCTAGGGAAAAGGTATTTGGCGAAATTTGAACTGTTATAAAACCTTTTCCCTGTTCTGTTTCAGCTTTATTGACCTGAATCAGTAGTAAGCTAGATTCATTATTGAACCGTTGACTTGAGATGTTTATGCGCTAACCACTACTCGTCCTACAGGACGAGCCACACAAGTTAAAATCATCCCTTGCTGCCGTTCCTCGTCTTCCAGAGCGTCAGGCTGTTCATCATACTCTACCTTCCCTTCTATAAGCTTGCGCTTACAAGCACCACAGGCTCCCATGCGGCAACCACTTGGTAATGGCACCCCTTCTTGTTCCGCCACATCTAGGATCACATCCTCCGCATCACAGCTGACCTCTTTTCCAGACTCAGCAAAGACCACAGTGGGTTCATTAGAGGTTGATGGTGATTCTACTAGGTGTAGTCTAGGACGATTGTCCCCTTTGACTGGTTCAGGAGTTGTTGCTGCTGCTTTCTGTTTATTCTGTTTAGAGGGCTTTTTGCCGCCAAAGCTCTCTTCATGGTAGTTTTCCATGGGGAAGTCTAGACCGGCTAGCATCCCTTTCACCCCTGCCATAAAGGGATTCGGGCCACAGACATAAACAATGCGATCGCGAAAATCTGCAGCCATCTCTGCCAGCATGGCTTCATTGAGTCTTCCGGTATAACCGGACCAAGCTTGGTCGAGTTCTGGGCGAGTCGTGGTAATCGCCAGCTTAAAATTAGGGTGCAAAGCGGCCATCAACTGTAATTTCTGATGGAAGATGATATCTTGTGGGCTACGAGCACTGTGGACAAACACAACATCCACATCAGCACCGGTATCACAAAGCCATTTGGACATAGACATGATCGGGGTAATGCCACTACCTGCTGAAATAAACAGCAGTTTATCAGCCCTATGGTCAGCACAGGTAAATTTCCCCATTGGACCATTTAATCTCACCTCGGACCCAACTTTGATGTTGTCGTGCAACCAGTTAGACACCAAACCCGCTGGCACATCAGGAGCGTCCGCTGGTGCTGGAACTCTCTTGACAGTAATTTCCAAGGTATGAGGACGTGAGGGGGCCGAAGATATGGAGTAGGAACGCTTCACTGGTTTGCCATCAATCTCCAAATCGAGAGTGACAAACTGACCTGGCTTGTAGCTGAACAGTATTGGTGGTTCGGCAACGAAGCGAAATGTTTTCACATCATCGGTCTCATTAATGACCTGTACACAGCGGACAGTAATCTCACCCTTAGTCCACTGCTTGATTCCAGGGCTATTACCATCTACCAGGTTGGCTTCCTGGTTAGAGCCATAGAGCTGTAGGTCTTTGACCAACAACACAAATTCACCGATGCGGATGATATCATCTTCCTTCAGGAGCCAGTTTTGGTTAACATCTACCTCCTCATTATTGATCCGAGAGCCATCGGTGCTACCGAGGTCAGTAAAGAAACACTGTCCCCTTATGCATAGGATTCTGCCGTGTACACGACTGACGACAGGACTATCCAAGACTAGGTCACAGCTCGGATGGCGGCCAATCAGATACTCACCTTGAATTCCAGTTTCCGGTTTCAGGATTTTTTCCTGTAACTCGTTGGTTTGGTAGTTGATGACTGTAGTCGTAAGCATGTTTTGTGTCACTCCAAATTACCGAACTAATGGGTCAATTGCGTCAATTGCTGAAATTTATGAAGGGATTGTCCATTGTGAGTTCACAACTGATATCAACTTGTCTTCATCGGTAGTACCGATACTTTTTAGCTACCAGAATCTACCAAAAGCAGATCTTGGCTCACTAATGCAAGCTGATTTCTCAGCCAGGGGGTATCTCCCAAAGCCCGTAGGAATATCCCACGAGCGCCGTTA
The DNA here is from genome assembly GCF_010672795.1 of Moorena sp. SIO1G6. NCBI lineage: Bacteria > Bacillati > Cyanobacteriota > Cyanophyceae > Coleofasciculales > Coleofasciculaceae > Moorena > Moorena sp. SIO1G6. The sequence goes on along the minus strand of NZ_JAAHFZ010000003.1, from coordinate 12,796 downwards.
ATGTCCCTATCCATTGTTCGGCCATCAACTTTTGATTTAATTACTTTGCTTGCGCCAATGTTGACTAACTCCCCAGTCCAGCTAACAGTCTTACTGGTATACGCCTCACAGACATCTACGACAATCTTTCCCGTTTCTTGGGCTTTATGTTTGAGAAATTCTTTAAAACGATAATGGGCAAAACAGAGCATATTGCGAACTGTCTTGGATAAGAGCTTGCGTACGCTTCTGTTCGACATCTGGGAAGTCTCAAAAGTGGGAAGCAATATCACATCGAAGTTGTCAACCAAAAACCTGGCAGCTTTATGATGAAGTTCGTTGACCAGATTTTGGATCCTGATAATCATCCGCCTAGCGGCTTTCCTTGTCCGACGCTTCTGTCCACCTTTAGCTTTACTGATCTTCGAGATTAGATTATCCAGGTGTTGGCATAAGCGTTGAATCCGAGAGAAATCGCCATTACCAATCTTTCCAACAGAAGTCTCGCTAAAGAATGTCAAAAAAGTCCTGACTCCAGGATCTAAAGCAACTACTCTACCTTGGTTTTCGGCTTTGATACTAGTTACCTTATGGGGGATTACAAGATAATAATCCCCATTTGTACTGGTTAATCGACAATCACAGATATTCTCAGGAAGAGTCTCAGTAAAGGTTACTACCCCTAGTTTGGTATGGTAAATGCCTTGAGCTGAAACCGCTGATTTGGGGATATAACAAGATTGAACAGGGTTCTTCCTAGACCTAAATCTAACACGATTAATCTGCGAAATCTTTTTATATTTATTCTTTGCCTCCCTAACAGCGGTGCAAGCATCCTTTATCGCTATAGACTTGATTTGATAAGGTACTGTCTTGCACCATTCAGGAAGGTTGTTTAATATTCCCGTTTTAATAGCTTTCCAATTAGCCTTGACTTCGCCATTTTCAAGTATTTTGACGGTTTTATTGAAAACGTAACGGGAAACTCCAAACCACTGACGAACCATAGAACGTTGTTCAGCGCTTAGGAACACTCGAATCTTCTTTGATTTTTTGGCCGTATTTTCGGAGTCCGTGGACACGGCTTGAGAAGACATGAATGATGGAGAGAATATCTGCGGTAAGTTCTGATTCCGGGCAGCTTTGAGATTGGTGGAGAACCAGGATTTTTCCACCGTTGATACTGACCAAGTACTCAATGAGTTCAAATCCGAATCGGGTAATTCGTTCTCTACAGGCAACAACAATTGTGAGCTGATATCCGCGCACAATCCGTTCCAGTATGGCTTTAAGTCCTTTCCTTTTGTAGTTGAGTCCTGACCCAATGTCAAAGATGATTTCTGCTTCCGGGAAGAGGGAATGCACGTAGGCGATTTGTCTGGCGAGGTCGTCTGTTTGCTTGTTGCTACTGACTCGACAATAACAGATGGTTGTTGGTTGCCTTGGTTGTCGTCGCCCAAGACTAAGCAAGCTTTCTGTGTCAAAGAGCCTAGTTTATCCTGGGGTCTTCTCACATCTGATCGTCCCATCATCTGCATACTTCCTTAAAGTGTTTTTGGAGACTCCCGTAAGTTCGACCGCCTTAGGGAGTGGTACAAGCGTCATCGATGTAATCTACCATTTAATTGTAGATAGTGGTAGATTAGTGAATATTTTTATAAACTGTCAGAAGCCCTCGGCCTGAGCCACAAGTAAGTGTTTTACCAGTGGCTATATAATTATCAGCCTTTTTTTTTGTTTTTATGAAAAATTCTCTTTTTTTACGGTATATCCTCCTCGTTTCACCCTGTTGAATGTACTATCTGGGATCACCTTGGACTAGTCGTGATCACCTGATTGATTGTTCTCATCTTTGCGGTTTTTTAGCAGCTTGGTGCGCTTATCAGAACGATTTTGCTGGCGAGATTCCCTGAGTATAGTGCGTTGGTTAGAAGTACTAGTTTTCTGGCGCTCTTTGATGGTGCTCAGTACTTTATAAGGGTCCCGTCCATAGTGGGGATACAATATTGGTAAGTTTTCTTGCTCCTTACCAAGTTCTTCTAAAACCTGATAATGTTGCTGATCGTTGATACCCAGTTCATCCCGGATCTGCTGGAGAACCTCGAGACTACTAGCGGAATTCACATGTCCAGCTTGGATGGCTTCTCTTAGCACCCCTTTGTATACCCCCAAGCGGTATTGTTGGTTAGCACCCGGTAGGGTTTTAGCCAGGATGTGTAATTCCTCAGGTTTGAGATCATCCACGGAACGACCTTCCAGAAATTCCGAGAAGTCCAGGGGTAGCTTCTTGAGTTGACGGCGCAACTTGTCTGCCAAACTCTCCTGGGTATATTGGTGGGAACTACGACCCCAAGTTTGATAAAGCCATAAGCTGCTGACTAGAATCACTACACTCTGAAACAGGAATTGCACTAGAACAGGGAACCGATTAATTTCGGGACGACCCCCGTAGATGAAGAAGAAGTTAAACGCAATAAAGGTACAAATGGAAAAGACTCGGTGCAATACTTGCTCGTGAGTGATAGATTGGTTTTTTCGCCACAGAGCAGCTTTGTATGTCTTCTCTAGCTTGGTACAAATTAGACAACTGAGCGCCACGAAGACAACGAAGGTAAGAGGAGTTGCCACCAGTTTAGGAATCGCAATCGGGTGATTCATGATGTAAAACCCTGGCTTGAAAAGCGCACCTAACTGATTCTCTTCATGGGTCCAAGCCCCAGACAGGTAATAATCGAAGTTTCCTGCATACAACCAGTAGTAGACGAAATAGCCAATTACCATGCCTAAATAACCGTATTGGACTAATTTCCGACCAGGCTTAGTCAGTTGTTGCCAGTAGGCTTTTTCGGAATCGATATCCATACAAGGGGACTTACAACTGATACAGGCACTTTTTTCTTGACCTGTGGTCTTGTCTAGGGTGCGGCACATGGACTGGGTAATGGTTTTTGGCGGTGCGTTGTGAGCTTCAGTGCCAAGCAATCCCCGTGGTCCAGTAAATACCATCTGAACCATGCCAAATGGACAGACATAATGACACCAACTTCTGCCACCATAGAGGAATACCATCATCATGGCGGATACGATAGTCAAGCTCAGAAACAAACCCAGAACCAAGCGGTCAGAGTTAACAAATAGAATCCGGCAGTTCAACCCGATAAAGAAAATGGCAAACTGCACATATAAATGGTTACGAACTAGCCAGGGATTTTTGCTGATATCCCCCTGTGGCTGCAACCCCAAAGCTCTGGGAATTTGGGACAGAAAGTAAAGTGGGCAAATGCGTCGCCAAGTCTCATGACCAAACACCAAGACAATCATGATGGCGCTAGGCACGATCATGCCCCAAAACATTCGCGCTCCCAGGGCATAGGGTTTCTCATCTAGGCATACTCCCTGGACTTGAACACATGGGTCTCGGGTGAGTATGGGATCTCGAAATAGGCTGAATAGATTATCAGGATCAGTTAAATTGTGTGAGATCGGGTCATAAAACAACGAGACAATTAATATTAGCCAACTAATCACTAGCACCCAACGGACTCGGTGCCAACTTTGTTCTGGTACCTTTGACAGCATCACTTTAACCCCCTTTTGCTCCATTATGAGAAACAACTTCAGCCATTGACAGTACCCGTTTGGATAATTCCTAACAGCTAGCACCGAAACTAAATCCTGATGATGAGAATTACCCATGCCTGGGCATGATCTGTTCCATAAAACCAACCAGCTTTAGGTCAAGCCTCTTAAGCTTGGGTTTGTGGGCAACCTAACTAACACCATTGGTTTGTGTCACCAGTTACTTATCTGGTTGAGTCCACACCTTTTATGCAGTTTCCAAATTTTTATAGCACTAAGCATTAAGAGGACATTGATACAAGCTTAAAAGCTGTTGTATTCAACTTTTGCATGGATGCATGCCTCTTGCCTTGGGCGTAGCGCCATAACATCATGAGCTTACAAAAAAAATGCATATGGTTCTAATCTGACAGTTGGGTAGACATCGCCCTACTTGCTGTCAGAAACAGAATTTGTTGGAGCTGGTCGAAAGCACTATTAGCTCTACCTGATGTGGTTGGGTAAGCTAGGCTTTGGCCAGTTTTGAATAGGCTTACAGGTTATGGAGAGCTTTTTAAACAGCTCTGGGTGCTCTCTCTCTTGTCTCAATCATCAGTACCAACTGCTCCCATTCGACAGCGGTTTAGGGGAAATTACCTCTCGTCAACATAGGTGTAACTAGGTTTAACCAGTAGGGGTCACTAAACTAGGCATTAATCACCACTGAGGCGGTTGGCCAGTTGGGACAGCTTGGTTAACCCCTCAATTGAGGTTATAGATGGATCTCAACAGCTCCCAGGAGTTAATCCACAAACTAACCGAATCTTGACAGCGAATCATCATATGCACCCTTCTCATGATTTGAATAAAGGATTTGTAGGTTTGTTTAGCTTCACAGATAGTTTACCAAAGCAATTCACCAACTTTACTAAAAATTTGCATAAATTTATTTCAAGCCCTGGTAAAGCTAAACCAAGGTCGCTTTAAATACTTGGCAGTAAGGGATTCAGGAGTCTGATCCCCTTTCAGGGTAAACGCATCTTATTTTGAAATGCCTACTGGATATGAGATTAATAAGATAAGTATTTATGCTTATTAATTTTGAAATCTCTTCTGAGTAAGGCTTTTAGAATTTAGATGCGTTTGCCCTGGATCCCCTTTTCCCGATTAATTGTAGCTGTTGATACCAATATTAGCTTAGGGATAACAATAATCTATAATTTATTTTATAGGCATACTAAGCTTTGATATCTTGAAGCGAATATCTTGAAGCCATGAGTTGCTCGTCCTACCCATTAATCGTAGCTGTTGATACCAATAATTGAATTGAAAACTTAGTATCTAGCGATACTAGGTTTTCATGTCTTCAATCCATTTTGACGTTTATTTTGAGAATAATAGCATTTTTGGCGTTGCTCAACTTAACGATTAATTATTGAAAGCATTAGCATCTTGGCTCCCTAAATCGACCCATGCTGTGGGGTGTCCAAGACTTCACTACATCGCTTTTCCCATCAATCCTAGTTTCGCACATCCAATAAAAATGCTATAGTAACTTTCATTACATTAGGGGAATCAAAATAATGAGCGCCAGAATGGGCGCTTTTTGGGTTTAAGGGTATCGGTCTTGTCCTGATTAACTGGCGTCTGATCAGCCTCTACACCTAATTGTGGAGATTTGGACTGTGGGGATTTTCGATTAGGAATTTCTTTACCCAACTTCCAGTCATTGTCAGCCTGCAATAAAACATAGGTAGCCACATTTTCAATCTCCTGCTCAGTTAGCTTTTTCTGGAAGGAGGGCATAGCGTTTTTCCCATTGGTTACCTGGGTTTTAATTTTTTCCAGGTCATACATCTTATATCGTTTCAGGACAGCTTTCTTCAAGGTTTTATTGGCCATAATCACGTTATTGCCACCGATATGACAAGCAGCACAATTCTGACTAAAAACCTGAGCTCCCTGAGCGGCATCACCAGCGAGGGCTGGACGTTCTAGAGCAAATGTAAACCATACCGTAGCAGTCAACAGGATTGATAGCAGCTTCTTCAAGGGTATTCTCCTTCTGATCAAAACAGATAGCAGGCTACAGAGTGGCCTATAATTATTCCTCAGAATGACTGTAAACCTTAGAAGAACTGCTGTCAAACCTAAGAACCAAGACTATCAATGAAGGAAGCAGACCGACTACATATGAATCGGGATAGCCTGACTGATCAAAATGTCATAAACTGTAAATAACCTCTAGCACCAAAATTAACCTAAATAAAATTAAACCAAAATTAACCAGTAATCTATGAGTCCTCTGCCCCATCATCGCCCTAAACAACTCTCCCTAGGTCCATTGGAACGAGAAATCTTGGAGATTATCTGGGCATTAGGTTGCGCTACTGTCAAAGATGTCCATGAACAGATTTTGGCTGACCCAGATCGGGAATTAGCTTATGCTTCAGTGACCACAGTGCTACGCCGCTTGACCCAGAAAGGTTGGCTCAGTTGTGATAAACGACAGCGTACCTTTTTATGGAGACCCTTAGTGTCTCGGCAAGAAGCCCAGGTACTCGCAGCCCATGACCAGCTCAATCGCTTTTTAGCCGTAGGCAATCCGGATGTAGTTGCTGCCTTTGCCGATAGCTTAGATGCAGCCAGTGTGGAACAAATTTCTGCGATCGCACAACGACTGCAAGCAGCACGTCAAAGGCGGAAGGAGGAAAAATAATGCATGTGGTGATGATTATAGCAGCATTAGGGCTGGCTTGCTGGCACAGGCACACAAGCTACCAACTTCCTGGGAGTTTGCCCAGGCGCTGGCAACAGGTACTAGTGCAATTTCTTGCTCCACCCCTACTTCTCCTAACCACTGCTTTGGCTGTCCTATCCATGGGGCCAAAGGGACAAATGATCGGGTTACGCACCGACTGGCTCAGCTACTGCCTAGCCCTAGGATTTCTGGGTTGGGCAGTAGTGTTGTGGCTAAAGTCAGCAAAGCTTGGTTGGCAGTCTTTGCAACAAGTTCGTTCCTTACCCCAAATTTGCTTAATAAATGGGCAATGGCAAAATGGGCAATGGGAAAGGGTTGAAAACTGTCCTGGCTTAACTCCAACCCCTGAATCCCTAGCTAGTCAGGGTCAATTGGCTCGTCTTTTAGACACTCCCATACCCTTTATTGCTCAGATTGGCTTTTGGCAACCCGAACTTGTGGTCAGTCAGGGACTCCTAGAAACTCTTTCATCGGAACATCTAGAGGCTGTGATCACCCATGAGCAAGCTCACCACCATTACCGAGATACCTTCTGGTTTTTCTGGCTAGGATGGATTCATCGAATTACCGCTTGGTTACCAAATACAGAGTCATTGTGGCAAGAACTATTGAATCTACGAGAAATCCGTGCTGACCATTGGGCCGCTAAACGGGTCGATGCCCTATTGTTGGCAGAATCACTGTTGACTATGGTTAGCAGTCCCATGATAACTACGGAAAATTTCTGTGCTCCCTTTAGTAGACCTGTGCCTCCCAGTCGCTTCCAAGAGAGAATCGATGCACTCTTGACAGAGCCAGAGTCTGCCACTGGTACTAGCTCCTGGAATTACTCCTGGAATTGGAGTTGGTTGCTATACGTATTATTACCCCTATTGGTTGTACCGTTTCACCAATAAACTTAAGGGCAACAGGCATTACCACAGGCATTAGGCCACAGGGAAAGGGGAAAAAAATATTTTTTTTGGTCTTGACGTCGCGACATAGTGATGTAACTATATAAATATATCGCGACAAAAGGAACGAACACACAAAACACGATAGTAAAACACTTAAATAAACCCCGTAAGTGTAGTAACTACCTAAGTGTATTAACCAGTGTATTAACCCATTGTCATGATATCACGATATACCAATAGAAGTATATCGTGACAAAATGTGCCAAACTTATAAGAGGACAATCACATGTTGCTCTCTCTGGAGCTAGAGGACAAGGACATTGGTTCACAAAAAGACAGATCCCCGGTATGCATTACTGCGAGGACATATTCCCAAACATCTACTAAAGCGCTTCCGCAACTACTGTGTCGAACACGAACTTGACTACAGTGAAGGACTAGAAGATGCGCTGACTAAATTTTTTCAGTACCTAGACAGCAGCCAACAATTAGCAGTTCCAGCACAAACTCCTACCATTGCTGATCTGATTCATGGCTGGAACTTGGAAGAACTATCACGATTAAGTGAAGTTAGCGTTGAAAACCTCCAAGCCATCTTGGAAGGAAACCGACCCACAGATGATGATCTGATTGGTTTGGGTGTAGTGCTATGCAAGAACAATGATGAACCTTGGACAACCGATGAGTTAGTGGAGATTCGCGATCGCTGTTTCTACGGTTTTCCAAAATTGTCGAGCAACAGCGAGTCGCCAAGGATTCAATAACCGTGATCGGACTAACAGCTGCCAATGGTGATTGCTATCAGAGGGGATTTTTTACAGAAATTATCGGTTTTTGAAGCGATTTTTGGCTAAAATCAATCCTGCCAGTTACTGTACTATGGAAGCCGTCGGTTACTTAGATCAACAACCATAAATCAACAACCATAGATCAACAACCATAGTTAGCCATAGTAGTTAGCCATAGTAGTTAGCCATAGTCTCCGTTGGTCCGGTTTAACTTGTTTAACAGCAACACTCACTACTCAGCGTGTCATTTTAGGTTTCAGTCTTCAACAATGGACAATTTCTTTTTCTCAGGGTGCCATCTATCAGTTACCACGGAAAGCTTCAATATTGAAGCTCCATCACGATTAGCAGCTTACGCTCTAAGGCGACATGCTAGTGAGCTGGCTGTATCTGCTCAAAAACTCAGGCTTCAACGGGCTATTGTATCTTGGCCTGGATGCGAGCGACCTTACCAAATTCCCACCTCCATACTCAGGAGCCAGACAACTATGACCGGACCAGTACGCCAAGACGGAACCTATTTGCTAGGAGCGAACTACCTTCGTGTTAATGATTTTATCAAAGAAAAGCGTCAAGAAGGTCTAATTGTAGTAATTACGTCAATGTGGAATGATGTTTGCTTACACACCAATGACCTACTTGCACCAGAGCGGGGTATTCTCCAACCCCATCAGTGGACTGGCTTTAATTATCGCTACTTGTGGCGTGATAGTCGGGATGACTATAACGAACTAATTGATCGATTGACTCGGGAGCGTTACATTCCCAAATTCCAGTACACCCTCAGGCGTCCCGATGGCACATTAGGCCGCTATGAGACGGATTATTACCTGGTAGAGGATTATCTGAACGTACCAGTGCGCATTGGTGTCAGCGATGTCAATGCTTGGGAACTGATATCAGAACCCTTAGCAAGTTAGTTTCCATTTAGCTGTCCGGCAAAAGAAGCCCCACAACGAACATGCGCAGCATGAGTGTTTAAAGTTACCGTAAGGATAGGGTCGCCTTAATTAATAATTTTTAACCCTTCTCTGCATAGTCTGTCGCCTGTAAAGGCTCCACTATCCTAAGGTTTCGTCTCCAGGGATGAATTTTGCACAGAGTCTTTCGGGACAGGAAAACGAGCTATTAAACTTCTGATTAATTCAGATTGAGTCATTCCTCTTCGTTCTGCTTCCTGTAAGAACTGCCTTTTTTCAAAATCGGTAAGTCTGATAATCAACTTCTTGTCTTTCATTATGGGTTGTCGCATGTGTACAGGCATGTGATCATCAGAGTAGGTCGATCAAACAGGAAGCAAGGGATGAAACTAGCGTATCAATACCGATTAAAACCAACAAAAGAACAAGTAGCTAAAATTGATAAATGGTTGTCAATGCTTTGTGCCCAGTACAACTATTTGTTGGCGGATAGATTGGCCTGGTATGAACAGAATCGCTGTTCCATTAATGCTTGTCCTCTTGTTTGTCATCTCCCTGATTTAAGAAATAATCCAGACTACTACAGCCAAGTGCGATTCGTTGACTATAAACTTCAAACCAATTAAAGGTCAGAAGGAGGATTAGTCGCTAGGTCAGGAAACTGACTCTGATAACTTGATAACCATGATGGTGAAACTCCATCCCTCGCGAAATCCGAGTGACAGCCTTACCCTGATTTATGAACATAACAAACTCATAGATTAATGCAAGGGTCGAACAGTGAAGCATCCTTAACCTGAACAGATGTTAGTAACAGGCAGGGACTCATGGGTACGCAAGAAAGATACATCCGAGTTAAATAGGTGTAGCGAAATAAGGTTTGATACGCTACAAACAAATAGTTAAAGGAAAACAAATGGATTATGTAGTTTTGGCTCTACATAATGATTTCCCTAATTCCCGGTGAATAGTATCGCCCTAAAAGTCCGAAAAAATGGTTATCAGGAACGAAGTAACTCCTATATATACTCTCAGAAAGGTCGAATATTCTGAGTAGGTAGTTAGCCGTAAGTTATATGGGAGCAAGATTGAATCAAAAGCTAATACCTGGAGTAACATCCAGGATACGCCGACAGATTCACGTCTATAGGAAAAGATATAGTTGTAAGTAGTAATGAATATGTCTAAAACCCAGGGAAACCAGACGGTGGAATGGAATAGGGTAAATTGGCGTAAGCTAGAAAAAGTCTTATTTAAGTTACAAAAACGAATATATCGAGCCTCACAACGTGGTGACGTCCGTGTGGTAAGAAAGCTACAAAAGACCCTAATGAAATCCTGGACAGCCAAAATGATTGCGGTCAGGCGGGTTACCCAGGAAAACAAAGGTAAGAAAACTGCCGGAATAGACGGGAAAGAAGCCTTAACCCATAGGCAACGACTCGCCCTGGTAGTTAACCTAAAAATCCATAAGAAGGCAAAACCAACAAGAAGGGTTTGGATACCAAAACCTGGAAAAACGGAAAAGCGACCTTTAGGAATCCCGACCATATATGACCGTGCTTTACAGGCACTTGCTAAACAGGCATTAGAACCTGAATGGGAAGCAAAATTTGAACCCAACTCTTATGGGTTCAGACCAGGACGCTCATGTCACGATGCTATTGAAGCAATATTCAAAGCCATTGCCCAAAAACAAAAATGGGTTCTAGATGCAGATATTGCCAAATGCTTTGACAAAATCAACCATGAAACGCTACTAACAAAATTAAATACATATCCATCCTTAAGACGTCTAATAAAGTCCTGGCTCAAAGCCGGAGTGATGGACAATGGAACATTCTCACCTACAAAAGAGGGCACTCCTCAGGGTGGAGTTATATCTCCACTCCTGGCAAATATAGCCCTCCACGGAATGGAAGAGCACATCAAACAATATGCAGAAACATTAAAAATAAAAGGGAGGGCTAAAACACAAAAGAGAAAGGCAATGAGTTTGATAAGATATGCTGACGACTTCGTAATCATACACGAAGACCAAACCACAGTAGAAGAATGTCAAAAAATTATTAGCACATGGTTGAAGGATATAGGGCTGGAATTAAAACCAAGTAAAACAAAAATAGCCCACACAACGGACGGATTTGACTTCCTAGGATTCAATATACGTCAATACAATGTAGGTAAAAATCAGTCAAAACAAGGTTTTAATACCATCATAAAACCATCCAAAGAAAGCATCCAAAGACATTATAGGCAGCTCTCAGACAAAATAGACCGTCATAGAGCCGCCTCCCAAGAGGCACTAATAAAATGCCTTAAACCTATTATACTCGGATGGTGCAACTACAATAAAACAGTATGTAGCAAAGAAACATTCGAGAAAATAGGATACATGTTATGGAATAAGCTTCAAAGATGGGGATACAGAAGGCATCCTAATAAATCTAAAAACTGGGTAACCAAGAAATATTGGGGAACCTTAGGAAAGGATAGATGGATGTTTATGACTAGTAAAGATAATTACTTACCTAGACATGCCAAGGTAGAAATTATCAGACACACAAAAGTCAAAGACACCAGAAGCCCTTATGATGGAGACCTAATCTATTGGAATACCAGAATGAGAAAGCATCCTGAGATGACCAATCAGAAGGGAAGGCTTTTAGAACGGCAAAAAGGGTTTGAAGTTACCGTAAGATAGTGGAGCCTTTATAGTTGGTAGGTTATGCGTAAAAGGTTGAAGTCTTTTGTAGTAAGGCGACCCTATCTAAGGTTTCGTTTCCGGAAATGCGCTCATTGTGGTCTTACCTTCAGGGAAGGAGATTTACTAGAAAAGCATCACATATTACCACGCGCACTAGGTGGAGATGACCAAGATAAAAATCTAGAGTTACTACACCTCCACTGCCACGACAACAAACATGGAACAAGGATTGACTCTAATAAACTAGACCAACATCCGTTCTAAGAGGTACCAATGACAATGGTTCCTATGACGAGGAGCCGTATGATGCGTGCATTGTCACGTACGGTTCTGGAGACGAGTCGGTGAGGCGACTCATCGACTTAGTTTAATAAGAAGACCTTACCGAATCTCAAGAAAACTCATCCTTGGTACAAGGACATCCGTGCGATTCGTTGGCTAGAAATCATACCTAAATAAGGTTTGGGGGATTAGCCGCTTGGTCGAAAAGAACCATGACAACTTGATAACCATGATGGTGTAAATCCATCCCTCGCGAAATCCGAGTGAAAGCCCTACCCTGATTTATGGACATAACAAACCCATGGATTGATGCAAGGGTCGAATAGCGAAGCATCCTTAACCTGACCGATGTTAGTAGCAGGCAGAGAACTCATGGGTACGAGAGAAAGGTATGTTTGAATCATCGTCATTGTAGTGTAGCGAAAGAAGGTTTGATACGCTACAGACAAAAAAGTCAACGGAGTTAGGATTACAAAGTTGGATTTCCTTGTAACGATTTCCCATATAACTCCCGGTGAATAGTACCACCCTAAAAGTTCACAGAATGGTTATCAGGAACGAAGTAACCTCACATGCACTCTCAGTAAGGTCGATTACTGAGTAGGTAGTTAGCCGCAAGTCATGTGTAGGAAAGATAGAGTCAAAAGCTAACGTCTAGGGTAATGCCTAGGATATGCTGACAGACTCACGTTACAGGAAGAGATATAGTTGCCAGTAGTAATGAATCATAAATGTTGAATTCCAAGAGTTATGTACCTAAAATTAGATACACTACACCCTGACTGACGGACACTTTTTTTTGTACATTTAGCAGTACATTTAGGCGCAGGCATCAAATTCCTGAATCAGGCAGAAGGTAATCTTCTGATAATAGCGGTCACGAGCTTTTTGGGAAGGGAAACAAG
>NZ_JAAHFZ010000029.1:0-79180 GCF_010672795.1 Moorena sp. SIO1G6 | reverse complement strand
CTGATAGCTGATAGCTGATAGCTGATAGCTGATAGCTGATAGCTGATAGCTGATAGCTGATAGCTGATAGCTGATAGCTGATAGCTGATAGCTGATAGCTGATAGCTGATAGCTGATAGCTGATAGCTTACCTACTCACTGTCCATCATAGGATTCATCACAATGGTGCGAGATATCACTACAACATTGCTCACCACCAAGTGTCACCTATAAGATATACTTTCCCTGAACTCTACAAATAATGACATCAAGGATAGTATCTATGTGCAGAGTACTGGGCTATATTGGAGAACCTTTAGCAATTTCCAAGTTAATCCTCGAACCTGATAATTCTTTGGTTAATCAAAGTTACGATTCAGATTACCATCATATGGTACAGTTAGCAGGGTTTGGACTTGCTACTTGGAAAAAAGACACTCTCAGCGCCAATTATCCTTTCATCTATAAAGGAACTAAACCACCTTTTTATGACAGAAATTTACAGTCTTTGTGTGAGAGTCATGAGACTAATTTACTTTTATCCCACATCCGAGCAGCATACTACACTTATGAAGCGGTTGTCCATGAGCATAATTGCCACCCGTTTATTTTTCCAGGATTCCGTTTAGCTTTAGCACACAATGGCTGGATATACGGGTTTCAAGAGATTCGCTTCCCTTTATTAAATAAGTGCAGACCAGAAATTATCCAGAATCTAGAGGGAAGTACCGATACTGAGGTAATCTATGCTCTAATTATGTCACAGGTCGATGATCCGACCAAGGATTTGTCTGTTGATGAAATTCTAGATGCTATCAACAAGACAGTTAAAATTATTCTTGATGTTCAAACTGAGTACAATTGTGAAGGAATCAGTGTTCTAAAATTGTTCCTGGCAGATAGTAATGATTTATTAGTTGCCAATCTCGGGATTGGCTATAACCGACAGCTAGATGTACCAGGTGACTGGCAAAAATTAACAAATGAAGAATTACAAGAGCTGAAAAGCGATAGAGAAAAAGATGCATTGTACCTCCTCAAGAGTCCTGTTTGGTCATTGAAGGGCAAAAATTTTGGAGATTATGATGGTTTTAAGATGCAATCTGCAGCAGATGAAGATGTACGCTCTGTTATTATTTCTTCCGAACCACTGACTGAAGATGTGACTGGTTGGTCAATGGTTCCTTTTCAACATATTTGTTTTTTCGATAACAATAATGGTAATCCAAGAGTTGAGACTAAACCATTTCCCTTCAACTAATTTTTATCCAGTCGCTGATTTCTAACTGGTAATCGAGTAGCTAGGTTGGGTTTAAGTGTTAGACCCAACCATCAATGCTATTGCAGTTATTAATTGGGTGAGGTACTTACTTCTGGGTTGCGCGGGAGTAGGGAGTAGGGAGGAGGGCAGTCATAAAATCTGGTTATTTGTGGACTATACGGCGATTCAACTATAACATCCTTGATGCCATTTTCTATAATAAGGGGTTATAGCGCTTATCAAAAAACCTGGAAATCATGAAAAAATACATTCCACTCCTAGGGCGGATATTCCTTTGTGCTATTTTTCTTAAAGCTGGTATCGATAAACTATTTAACCCAACCTATACTCAACAATTGATGGAATCCAAAGGGGTTCCCGGTATACTGATTATTCCCACCATCATTATACTGTTGGCGGGTGGATTATCCGTATTACTAGGCTATAAAGCTCGTTGGGGAGCATTAGCGCTAATTGGATTTTTAATTCCCACCACCTTGATTTTTCACACAGATTTCTCTAATCAAATGCAAGAAATTCAATTTCTGAAAAATCTAGGACTAATCGGTGGATTATTGATGGTAGCAACCTTTGGACCAGGACCAGTTAGCTTTGATAACCGCAGTCTCTGGGATCGAATCCAGTTCGTCTTGCCATTAAAGTATGACTGGCGGAGAATCTTAGGTCGATTTCGGTTTTAGGGAGTCGGGAGTCGGGAGCGGTGCGACCCGTGGCGAATTTAATTCTTAATGCGGAAAGCGCACCGAGGGAATCGGGAAAGGGAGGGAAGTGTGGGAAGTTTGGGGAGATGGGTAGATGGGGAGTCAGATGAGGGAATTCATCAAGACCATGATAAAAAAAGTATTTAAAGATACCAAATTAATCCAAAACTACCTATTCCCTGTTCCCTGTTCCCTGTTCCCTCTTAAAAACTGGCAATTAGCAATCACCAATTACCATTTTCACCATTCCCTCAACTGTGTTACTAGCTTCTTAACCTTAGAACTGTTGAGGAATTGCAGAAATTCCTGGGTCAGCTGCTGCTCCTTTTGCCTAAACTCAAGAATACGGTCTTGCTGAACAGGAGTTCTTTCTGCTATCGGAATAGTAATCAGTTGATTGAGTTGTTCTCTTAGGGAAAGCTGCTGCTGGAAAATTGCCTCATAGCCTGCTTTAATTTGCTCCTCCTCAGGTAAGTATGGTATTTTTTCCTGAACCCTAGTTTGAGTCTTGTCTAGATTAGACAAATCGTCTTTTTGCTCTGGCACTGGGAATAAATTTAGCACCAGTTGCGCCGACTGCACCCGTTTTTGTTGCTGCAGCAACTCAGATAAACTTAGATAGGCATTATCCAAGTTGAGTTTATAGGACTGCTTTTGCTCCTGAGACAGTTTCTCCTGAGACAGTTTAGTGAAATCTTGCCCCAGGGACTGATATACATTGACTGCTTGCTTATGAAAAATAATGGCGAGTTCTGGCTGGTTTTGTGCCGCCAGGACAGCACCAATAGTCCTAAAGGTAAATGCTTCCCCAGCTAATGAACCCACTTCCCGATGAATCACTAGGGCTTGTTGGTGGAATTCTAATGCTTGTTGGTACTTTCCTAGGCGATGGTAAGCGATACCTAAATTATTCAGAAGCATTCCCTCTGAAATGCGATCGCTTACTTCCGTGGCAATAGTCAAGGCTTGCTGATAGGACAACTGTTCCTGTTCGTGCTTGCCTAGACGGTGGTAAACTAACCCTAGGCTATTGAGCAGTGTTCCTTCGTCTGCCTGTGACACTAGAGAATTGTTTTCCGATTTATCCAGTATTTCTCGATAGATATCGAGAGCTTGCTGGTAGGAATCCAGGGACTGGTGGTCTTGACCCAGCTTATAGTATATATTCCCCAAATTATGGAGAGTCCTGCCTTCGTAGCCACGATTGCTCACTTCTCGGTAGATGGCTAAGGCTTGTTGATAGAATTCTAGGGACTTTTGATCGTCCCCTAGGTTGGAATACGTTAACCCCAGATTATTAAGAGTACTCCCTTCCCCGGTGCGATCGCCTAATTCTCGATCAATTGCTAAGGATTGCTCAAAGAACGACCTGGCTAATTGATATTGACCAAGTTCATCATGAACCCACCCGATAAAATATAGCGCTACTCCTTCTTGATAGCGATCGCCAATGTTTCGTTTAAGTTCTAGGTACTTCTGGAAGCTCTCTAAAGCCTCTTGTAATTGACCTGTACTTAACTGTTGGCGACCTTTAAAATAGAGCTGCTGGGGTGGAGTGACTTGATCAAGACTAGTTTGGTCAAGACTAGTTTGGTCAAGACTAGTTTGATCAAGGCTAGTTTGGTCAAGACTAGTTTCGTCAAGACTAGTTTGGTCAAGACCAAGAATAGGCGAAAGGGGGAATGTCAGAGAAATGAGTAAAGAGGCAGTGGTCAGCAGGAAGGATGAAGGAACATGAATAAAGGATAAGAGTTTTTGCTTCAATTCAAACTTCCTAGTTTCCACTTGACAATGGTGTTGTCACACCTTATTATATATATCCTGAGTTTAATCAGTTGGTCAGCAAGTACAATTACTTATTCACTCTCTAACTGAGCCTCTTGGTTATCATCTTTTGTTTTCTTAGTAGTCTTCTTGGTGGATTTCCCAGAGGTTTTATTTTTGGTGGAAGTCTTTGATTTACTGGACTTGCTACCAGATTTACCCGATGACGCCTTAGCTGCTATGAGTTCCAAGGCGGTTTCTAAGGTTAACTCCTCCATTGATGTTCCCTCGGGCAGAGAGGCATTAACTTTGCCATGGTTCACATATATGCCATAGGGACCCTGATAGATATTGACTGGCTCGCTATCTTTAGGATGAACCCCTAGTTCCCGTAAGGGTTTTTTAGTCTTGCTGCGAGAACCGCCCCTTGTCCTCTTAGGTTGTGCCAGCAGCTCTAATGCACGGTCTAGGGTAATTGTCAAGACGTTATCCTCAGCTTTCAGGGAGCGGAAATCTTTGCCTTCCTTCCCTTGGTCATGGACAACATAAGGACCAAAGCGTCCGATTGCGGTTTTGACCGGTTTGCCTGTTTCCGGATGAGGACCGAGAAGGCGGGGGAGTGCTAGGAGACCCACTGCCATTTCTAGGTGTACATCTTCCTTATTTACCCCCTTAGGCAAAGAGACACGTTTGGGTTTTTTCTTCTTATCCTCTGTTGCGTCACCTAGCTGTAGATAGGGACCATAATTTCCATTGAGGATATAAATTGCTTCACCCGTTTCTGGGTGTATTCCCAATTTCTCTGGCCCCTCCATTTTCTGCTGAATCAGTACCTGAACCTGCTCAATGTTTAGTTCAGCTGGGGTGAGGTCTTGGGGAATCGAAGCAGTAAGTACACCATTGCCATTGTTCACCTCGACATAGGGACCAAATTTGCCGATCCGGACTCTAGCATCGAGGTCTTCGAGTTCAACAGTACGGGCAACAATGGGGTCAATCTCATTAATCCGTTCCTTGACTTGGTTATCGAGACCCTTTTCTCCCAAATAAAAGTTCTGCAGGTAAGGAAGCCATGGCGCTGCTCCATTGGCAATGTCATCTAAGGTGCGCTCCATTTTGGCCGTGAAGCTCGTGTCCACCAAGTCGGGAAAGTTTTGTTCGAGCAAATTAGTAACTGCAAACGCCGTAAACGTTGGAGCAAGGGCATTTTTCAGTTTCTGAGCATAGCCTCGGTCAATGATAGTACCAATAATACTAGCGTAGGTACTGGGACGACCAATCCCCTCTTGTTCCAAGGTTTTGACCAAGGTCGCTTCCGTGTAACGGGCTGGGGGTTGGGTTTCGTGACCGATAGCTTCTAGTTCTCTACAGTTAGGATGATCTCCCACTTTCAAAGCTGGCAGAATCACTTCCTGGTTTTCTAGAGCAGCGTTGGGGTCATCAGACCCTTCCACATAAGCCCTTAGATAACCTGGGAAGTCAATGCGCTTACCGGTAGCCCGAAATCCGGCATTTTCCACTTGCAAATCAACCACAATTTGAGTTTGTCGAGCATCCGCCATTTGACAAGCAACGGTACGCTTCCAAATCAGGTCATAGACTTTAAATTCGCGATCGCTTAATCCCGTTTCTTGAGAAGTTTTGAATGTACTCCCTGCTGGACGAATGGCTTCGTGAGCTTCTTGAGCTCCTTTGCTCTTAGTGGTATACTTTCTCGGTTTGGGGCTAAGGTACTCTACCCCGTATTTTTGTTCAACGCAGCTACGGGCTGCTGTGATCGCTTGTTCAGACAAATGTACTGAGTCTGTACGCATATAGGTAATGAAACCCTTTTCATACAGACTCTGGGCAGTCCGCATCGTATCACGAGCCGATAGTCCCAGTTTCCGGTTGGCCTCCTGTTGCAGGGTCGAGGTAGTAAAGGGGGGTGAGGGTTTCCGAGTAACAGGTCGTTCTTGTAAATTAGTAACCGTCCAGACTTTATCATACAGGTTGTCTTTGAGTGCTTTAGCCTCCACTTCACTCAACAATTTGACCTGCCTACCTTCGATAATGTCACCTGTATTGGCATCGAAATCACTACCGGTAGCAATTTTCACCATGTCCAGGGTTACTAGCTTAGCATCAAAGGAACTTCCTGCTTCTAGAATCCCTTTCAAATCCCAATAGGTGCCCTTGCGGAAGGCACGGCGTCGGCGTTCTCGATTCACCAACAGCCGCACTGCTACAGACTGTACCCGACCAGCTGATAAGCCCCAAGCCACTTTTTTCCACAGCAGCGGTGAGAGGGTGTAGCCCACGAGTCGGTCAAGAATCCGCCTTGTTTCCTGAGCTCTTACCACCTGATCATCGATCTCACGGCAGTTTTGTAGGGCATTTTGAATAGCATCCTTAGTGATTTCGTGAAATACCATCCGCTTAGTTGGCACTTTCGGATTTAAGATTTGTAACAAATGCCAACTAATACTCTCCCCTTCTCGGTCTTCATCCGTAGCCAAAATCAGTTCATCAGAATCCTTCAGAGCTGCTTTGAGCTGTTGGACAACCTGTTTCTTGTCTTTAGGCACCAGGTAAAGCGGTTCAAAGTCAGCTTCCACATTTACCCCAAACTTAGCCCACTTTTCCCCCTTGTATTTTTCGGGGATTTCACTAGCTGATTGAGGTAAATCACGGACATGACCCATGGAGGCTTCGACCTGGTAACCAGGAGGTAAGTAGTTCCGAATGGTGCGAGCTTTAGTAGGAGATTCGACAATTACAAGGGTTGTCATCGGAGTTTCAACAATAGCGGCGGTGTTGAATAGTCTAATTTAAATACTATTTCTCAAAGGTCGAGGGAGTAAGCCAGTATACTTGCTCCCTACTGAGTCTGGGTATGGTTTTCCAGCATAGTTTTCCAGCATAGTTTTCCAACATTAAGTAGAACCCCCTGATGGCAGTATAAGCTTGCCTCTTAATTTCTACAGTACGCTACTTGTGTTGCAGGCTAACACGAACAAGGAGCAACTGTGTGGGAAAGGAAGTCAGGCAACTCGACCATAGGTACGGGGATTTGAGGGCTACTTATACTTATATATATATATGCGCTTCAGCAGTACTCCCTACTTTTTCGGATTGTGCCAGAAATAATCTTTACCTAGAGGTAAACCACGAATAGCTCATGTAGTATTCGCCATCCAATAGAGCACCGTTAACACCGTAAGTACACCCCTATCCCAATTCCTCTCACTGCTGCTCAAAGATTTGTAAACAATTCGTTCGTTGCCTTCAAAGGTAACATTGATCCGGTGTACGACATAGCTAGTCTCACCTTACCGTGGCACAGAGGGCAGTGAAAGGGCATAAATACGGAATTGTACTTTGTCCAATCTCCAAGGCATACAAGCCATTTTCCCAACTAGCTACAATCACCGATATGATAAGAAAGTTAATCTGGATACTCAAATAACCATAGATCATATCATTAAAGCCTATGGATTTTGCCAATCTTGCCGCCCAGTTGAATGCTGGGGTAATTTTGCCAGAGGGAATTGTAGTTATTACCCTCTTGCTAGTGTTAATCATTGACCTGATTGCTGGGAAAAAGTCGGCTCAAACTATTTCCTATGTAGCCATTGGGGGTCTACTTGCTGCCATAGTTGCCCTGTATTTCCAATGGGATGCTGCAAATCCCATTGCCTTCTTTGGGGAATTTAATGGTGACACCCTGAGTGTGGCATTTCGTGGCATCATTGCCCTATCGACTGTGTCAACGATTTTGATGTCAATTCGTTATGTGCAGCAGTCGGGTACATCCTTGGCAGAATTTATTGGCATTTTGCTCACGGCTACTTTAGGAGGGATGTTCCTGTCCGGGGCGACGGAGCTGGTTACGATTTTTATATCCCTCGAAACCCTCAGTATTTCCTCCTACCTGATGACGGGTTACATGAAGCGTGACCCCCGTTCCAATGAGGCCGCTTTGAAATATTTGCTGATTGGAGCAGCCAGTTCAGCCGTATTTTTGTATGGTGTCTCCCTATTATATGGGTTGTCTGGGGGACAAACGCAGTTGAGTGCGATCGCACAAGGAGTTGCTGAGCTACAATCCGGTCAATCCCTAGGTCTTCTGATTGCCTTGGTGTTTGCGATCGCTGGTATTGCTTTTAAAATCTCAGCAGTTCCTTTCCACCAATGGACTCCTGATGTTTACGAAGGTTCTCCCACGCCAGTGGTAGCGTTTCTCTCAGTTGGTTCTAAAGCCGCTGGCTTTGCTCTAGCGATTCGTCTACTGATCACTGCTTTCCCATTGTTAAGCGATCAGTGGCATTTTGTGTTCACTGCTTTGACTATTCTAAGTATGATTTTGGGTAACGTAGTTGCCCTAACTCAATCCAGCATGAAACGGATGCTAGCCTATTCCTCTATTGGTCAGGCTGGGTTTGTGATGATTGGTCTAATTGCTGGAACCCAAGCCGGTTACGCTAGCATGATTTTCTACATGCTGGTTTACTTGTTTATGAACTTAGGGGCTTTCGCTTGTGTCATTCTGTTTACCCTACGCACTGGTACTGACCAAATTAGTGAGTATGCTGGTCTTTATCACAAGGACCCACTGCTGACTTTGGTTTTAAGTGTTTGTTTGCTGTCTTTAGGTGGGATTCCACCCTTTGCTGGATTCTTTGGTAAAATCTATTTATTCTGGGCTGGTTGGCAAGCAGGATTGTATACTTTAGTCTTACTAGGTTTGCTAACTAGTGTGGTTTCGATTTACTACTACATCCGTGTGGTCAAGATGATGGTAGTGAAGGAACCTCAAGAGATGTCGGATGTGGTCAAGAATTATCCCGAAATTCGCTGGAGTTTACCCGGTATGCGTCCGTTACAGGTCGGTTTAGTGATGTCGTTAATTGCGACCTCTCTGGCAGGCATTTTGTCCAATCCGCTGTTTTCTTTGGCCAATGATTCTGTTGTTAATACCCCCATACTGCAACAGGCCGTGATTAGTGCTGAGCTGTCTCAAGGGCATCAGGTTTCATTCATGAGTGCTGATAATTGAGGCCCTCAGAGCCATATACCCCAAGGGGTGCATCTCATATTTGTAAAAAAGAAGGGAAGTGTGGGGAGTGTGGGAAGTGTGGGAAGTGTGGGAAGTGTGGGAATTTTCGCCCGAATTTTTTCCTAATTGCATGGATTGAGATGCACCCGACCCCAAGCGCCCCTTCCTTTAGGATAGGGCGCGAACAAGAGATTTTAGCTTGAGTGAGTTAGCCTGACTTTACGGTCAGGCTTTTCTACTCATTGGAACCTCATTGGATCGAGTTTTGGGATAAATTTCTGGTCATGGATAATTGCAATGTCTTGAGAGTTACTAAAGCTTCACGGATTTTCCCTATCACTGGTTGAAGATTAGCTTTAGACAGTCTCCAATAGATGTACTGAGAATAATCTGCGTAGAACTTGAGTAACCTGTCAAATTGCCACGTTTTAGGAATACAGTCATAGCCTAGATGGAGCATGGTTTTATAATTCAGAATCTCTAAGACTGCTAGTTCTGAATCGCTAAGTTCGTGTTTCCAAGCCTCAATGCGATCGCTACTAACCGGTTGAAAGGTCTTGGCGTGCCATCCTAGCTCACGGGTCGGTACCAAGTTTTTTTGAGCATTTTTTTGGTTAAACTCCAGCATTGATTGGCTAAAGGATACCCCGAGCCAATTACAAATTCCCTGGAGTTCTTCTTCTGGATTTGTCACTAAGTCTTCGTAGAAGAGGATATGGAACCGCTCGTCATTTTGATAGTGTTTAATGACCTGGAATAAGTTTTGCCATTGTTGGGTTGTCGCTACTACATTGGCGATACAGGCTCCCTTCCAAGTCTTGGCAAATTTTTTCTCATTTCGTTTTAGGGAAGCATAGATGGCTCTGAGGTCTCGGATAATTAGAATTAATCTGGCATTAGGGAAATACTTGAGAATGGTCTTAATATTATAGATGTTCCAAGGATTTTTATCTCCCCAACAACCTGCTTGACCATCAAACTGCTGTATATAGGTTTGATAAACTGTGGCGACTGCTGTTGAATAATTCAGTGGTTTCTGAGCTGTCAAATTTTCTCGCAACTGCTGTCGGTCAATGTTCCACTCCCGAAACCTTGGATCACCGTAGATATCTGTCAAGAAGTTATCGATTTGATTGCTTAAGTCTTTCGATGAACCGTATTTTGGCTCCAGATTAACAAAAAACCGACTTTCAGGAGGAATACAAAAATGAGGATGAGCGGTCAGCATTAACCGCAAAAGCGTTGTTCCAGAACGTCCCATCCCAAAAATAAAAAGTGGCTGATTTTGTTGAGACAAAGATTCCATAATGTGTCGATGACGGTAGAGTTTATTTTTGAACTTGAGCAATATAGCACCTTGACTTGTCTCAGCTTGCTTAGCTGATCTGTCCTATCACGTTAATTTGAACACTTATACTAGGCTTGATTAGCTTGAGTTAATTGAAAATTGTTAATTGGCAATTTTCAATTTTTATTTTCAATTAATGAACACCCAATACTGATAAGTAGTCAACCGAACTCACTATCAGCTTTTGACTATCTAATTCCCACTCTAATAGATAGCCCTAGTATAGTAACTGTGGGTCAAAAAGGGATTACAGCAGCTGATTTAGTATAGAGTATGCACCAGGACTGCAGGATTTTTAGTTTATTTGCCAAACCTTTAGGATTTCTCTGTGTCGTTGAATCTTTTTAAAATGCTACCCTGTCTTGATGCAATAGCGAGTGGTTTTGGCGCTGCGTGGGTCACCTGCGTCCGCACCTTGAAAGCCCCATGGGAACCCCCAAGAGCGCGCTCCATCACGCTTTTATTGAAATTATTCAGAATTGCTGAAAGCACGGAATTCAAAACCATGATTTATCCAGGGATAGCCAACTCGTCTTCCTGTGCGATTTCAGAACTATCAAGAAACTATAACTTATGACTTAGGAATTCATCAGTCGGAACTGATCAGGTAATTAACCAGCCTGGAATCACAATTCTGAAGTCGTTTGACAGCCTAATTGCTCCCTGATGATGACGAGATACACCAAATCTTTTTTCCTCTTAACAGTATATTTACTAATTTTTTACATTGTCAAGCCAAAGTCTGATAGATCAGCCTTAAGACGTAAATTTTGGGAAAATCACCTCAAAATTCCTGAAAAGTTTATAAAAATAATATATAATTAATTGGTTTAATTAATATTATTTAAATATAGAAAAATTCATCTACATAACTTAAATATTATAACCCTCAAATAACTTAATTCAATAGCAAGGCAAAAGGCTGAGTGGTGAGTGCGTCAGTAGGTCTGTAGGTCAGTGGGAAAATGACTAAATTCATTCATATTTATGATGACTAATGACGATAGCATGACTCAAATAGGTGAGGTACACAAGTGTTGGATTTTAGGGAACAGGGAACAGCGGATATGGGAACAGGGAACAGGGAAAAAGTAAAAAATAGGGGCGTCACCTTATTAATATCAGTAAAATGATCATATAACTTACCACTTTCCGGTGCCGCAAATACTTCACTGGTTTACTAGCTAAACCCTTTTATACTTCGCTCAAATAAATACTCTCAAAGGAAAAAAAAGCTCGTCAGCAACAGCATAACCTAAATAAAATAACACAGCATAAAATAACCAATTACTCCAAATTGGTAACTGAATCCCATGCACAGAACCAGTCCATTAGCCTGTAAGCATATGCGCTACTTGAGGTGCTGCTTGAGGTGCCGTCAGCCGTGAGCTAAAAGCTCACGCTACTTGAGGTGCCGTCAGCTTATTTTATTCAAAAGCTTTTCGTAAAGTAGCGTGCCGATAGCGCATAAGCTGATAGCTGAATGCTGATAGCTGAATGCTGATAGCTGAATGCTGATAGCTGAATGCTGATAGCTGAATGCTTACCTTAGATGATTTACTGGTATGGGATTGTAAATCATAGTAAATTTAATGTCGGAACCTACCCCCAAGCCAGACACCTCTCAAATTAACGAGTGGCGCAGAAAAATTGAAATCGCTAACCACAACAACATTTTTTGCCACTGTCGGACTTGTGGCTATCAATGGGTAGATTCCTCTGTTGATAAAACTTGTCGCCAGTGTAGTAGTAATGATGTAGAACGTATCTCTTGCTGGCAGTTTCCCGATGACTGAGTCAGCAGAATGGGTGTTTGGAAGGCACAGGGTATGCGATCGCATTTGGCCAAAAGGCCACGCTAAAAGCGATTGGCCTACGGCCACCCTGCGCGAACGCTATATCAAACTTGCCTCAACTCCGACCGATAGAACACTTCAGCTTAATTTACAAAATTTTCTATAACCTTCTCTTTTCCTTAATCAGGGGTTGTCTTAATGCTTGCTTTTACTTTATAATACAACTATCGGAATAGTTAAGGGAATAGAAACTTATGAACAAGTGCGTTTGTACTACCGAAGCAGCATCTCTCCTTGGAATCTCTTCGAGACGATTGCGACAACTCCTAGAGAAGGGTCGCGTCCGGGGTGCTTATAAAAGTGGGAAATTCTGGATTATTCCTCTGTTCAACAATATGCCCCAAATCATTAAAGGCACTAGAGGACCAAAAGGAAAATGGCGTACCAGTCGTCCTCCGGCTCTAGCCAAGATTAATGTCAACCGCAATCACATTGGCTCGAATATCCACAAAAGCCCGGAAGAGCGCAAGCCAGTGATTTCAGTAAAACGAAGTGGCAACAATTTATATGGACACCAGATCGAAATCCTCGGTCCGTGTCGGATTAGGTATCAGCCAGATAACCCACTACCTTGTGGCGCTCGTCTATGGATTGAAACCTTCAGTGATGTCCACTTCATCGGTGGCAGTTTCCCTGCCAGTCGCTAATCGGGCTCAAAGTTGTCTGTCAGAATGCAGAATGCAGAATGCAGAATGCAGAATGTAGAATGTAGAATGCAGAATGCAGAATGCAGAATGCAGAATGCAGAATGCAGAATGTAGAATGCAGAATGTAGAATGTAGAATGTAGAATGCAGAATGTAAAATTCCAAATTCTAAATTCTTAATTCTTAATTCTTAATTCTTAATTCTTAATTCTAGAATTCTAAATTCTTAATTCTAAAATAATGTTAATGCTCCATAGACCAACAACCCAGGCTTTAACTCACAGAAAGATTCTATTTACATGACCTGGACGATGGTGTTGTAAAGGAATCTATTCTGTTGCGCCTGCGAGCTGATCTAGATTTGAACTTGCAAGCTTTATCCTCTTGTGAGTTTTGCTCTTCAGTGGCTGCTGCTGGAACGGATTCTTTCCCTGGGTTTCCAGTCCCTTGAGCTGGCTTCACTGGCACAGCTGTAGTGTTGGTAGTATTTTCTTCAGTAGTATTTTCCTGACTAGGAGTATTGTCCCGCACTGGTACTAACACCCTCCTGGGTTTAGGAGTATTTTCCTGACTAGGAGTATTTTGCTGTACAGGCACTGCTCTAGGTTTAGGAGTATTTTCCTGAGTAGAGGTATTGTCCCGTACTGGTACTGACACTCTTCTAGGTTTAGGAGTATTTTCCTGAGTAGAAGTATTGTCCCGCACTGGTACTGACACTCTCCTGGGTTTAGGAGTCGAGTCTTGACTAGAAGTATTGTCCCGCACTGGTACTGAAACTCTCCTGGGTTTAGGAGTCGAGTCTTGACTAGAGGTATTGTCCCGCACTGGCACTGATATTGTTCTGGGTTTAGTGCTCGAATTTTCCCTAGCAGTATTTGTAGCAGTATTCGGTTTTACTGGAACTGATACTGTCCTATTGTTATCGGTATTGTTATCGGTAGAGTTATTATTAGCAGAGTTATTGCTAGGGGTTTCTGGCTTAGGAACTACTATTACTGGATTGTTGACAGCAGCGTTTTCCCCACTAACAGTATTTGGCTTTGCTGGAACTGGCTGGTTAGCAGTTTCTTGGAAAACCGATAGACTAGGACAGTTGCCTTGATCATAGTCAAAGGCTACCTTGACCTGGTAGGGTTTTGTTGCACCACTTTGGTTGTTAAACTTGCGGAACTGAATATCTTCCAGTGCCTGCTGATTTAAAATGCCGTACCCTGCACTCTGAATCAGCTGTGCATTAGTTACTTCACCATTAGCACCTACTAAAATTCCGAAGACGGTTGTGCCTTCTAGTTTCTTAATACAAGCGTCTTTCGGATAAGTAGCACTAACTGTTATTGCTTCTGGTATTACTTCCTTTTTGGGTAAGGTATCCTTTACCAAAGCCATCCATTCGACCAGGTTTTTCCTAGCTTCCTCATCACTGGTATTGCTTACATCTTTTTTCAGTTGCTTCCGCCGCATCCGCACTTGAGCTACTAAATTGTTCTGACGTTGTCGTGCGATCGCAACAGCACTAGGGGGTGCTGGTTTAGTAGGCTCAGAAGGAGGAGGGGTGATCGAAAATTGTGGTGGCGGAGGAGGTGGAGTAACGGATACTGGTGGCTGTTGGTTAGGAAACTCTGATCGGTCAGGAATCTGGTTGGTAGAATTCCCAAATACTGGCAAGGAACCTGTCTGGAAGGAACCTGGATTCAAAGACTCTGTATCGAATGTGAAGTTAGGTCGCGGTGGTGGGGCTGGTAGTGGTGTCCTGGGTTTTGGTGGTAGCTGCTGGATCGGGAAAGACCCTCTGGTGATAATCGGTCTTTTGCGGTTTAGCAGTGGTAAAGGATACTTACCAATTGAGGGTAAGGGTTTTATCGGTAGGGATCTCAGAGGTGGGGATTTGGGAATTTTCAGGGGCTTTAGAGCAGGTATTGAAGGTAGCGGTGGTGGAGGGGGTGGGAAAGGATTAAATAACGAAGGGATGGAGGGCTTGGTCGGAGTTTTGGCATTCGGTAGAGCTGGCAGGGTAAGTGGTGGTGCAGCAGACTTGGGAACACGGCTCAGTTGTTGAGGGCTTAACTCCAACACTTGCACCATTGAGTCTTCCTTAGGCTTTTGATTCTTCAACAAATCACCTAAGATCGGTACGATTAGCATATGAACCCCCAGAGAGGCGGTAACAGAAATCACTAGGGGGTGACTCAGCATTTCTGGGATGTTTTTAATTAAAGAAGCATCGGACATGGCAGTTATTGTTGACGTATTTCCATGGTTGCTAATAAGCTCTCGGCTGAGGAGATGCTTATTCAATTCAGTCTTGGCAAATAAGAGTGAGTGATCGTGCTCGGGCTAGCTATAACAACTATTTTGACAACTACATCGATGGCTGAAACATTGTTATCTCTTGGTTTGCTATCTATTGGTTCACCTTAACAATTAGCAGAGAAAAATAGGGTAATGCCAGATTAGGGCGATCGCATAAATTACGATATATCACCTGCTCCGGTAGAGTTGCTCGTTCTACCACATAGGCATTTTCCAACAACTGATGTCGATGCAGCACTTGCCACACCTGCTGATAAACTGAACTGACTTTGAGCAGGACTACTACATCTGCCCAATCCAAAACCTTTTCCAGTTCATCCACATTATAGAGAGCTGGTAGCACGACCAGGCGCTGATCACGAATGGTCAAGGGTAATCCCAAAACCGATGCTGTAGCCATGGGGGAAGATACCCCTGGTACAGTTTGAATCAGGCTTTGAGGATGTAACTGCTGTAGCCTCTGTGCCAAATAGGTAAATGTGCTGTAAAAACTCACATCTCCTTCGCACACAAATGCTACGTCTTGCCCTAATCCTAGATAATTCCAGACTTGCTCAGCAGCAAGTTGCCATGCTTGGGTCAAGATAGCGGTATCCTGCACATAAGGAAATGTCAAGGGTAACTGCACCTGATGATTCTCCAACCATTGAGCGACAATCTGTTGAGCCATTCCTGGTTTTCCACGGACTCCAGTAGGAAAGGCTACTACTGGTGCCTGTTTCAATATACGTAGTGCTTTGAGGGTGATCAGGTCAGGATCCCCAGGTCCGACACTTATACCATAAAGTGTACCTAGTTTCACAAAAGTTTAAAATTATCTATAAAATTTAAAATTACCACCGATGCCATTACCAACTGTTATTTTACCGGGCTATTTTGCTAGCGCTAGTGAATACCGTGATTTAGAACAATCACTACAACAGCTAGGGATTGCCGCAACTACTGTACCAATACGCCAACAGGATTGGTTTCCTACCCTCGGTGGTCGCTCTGTGGTGCCAATTTTGCGAAAAATCGACCAAGCTGTTAAACAGCAGTTGGAGAAGCATAACACGCCACAGATTAATTTAATCGGTCACTCTGCTGGTGGTTGGATTGCCAGGATCTATCTAGGAGAAAAGCCTTACACGATTCATCGAGATGTTAGTGATGACTCGGTAGGGTTATGGAATGCTCATTCCTATATCTCTACCTTGGTGACTCTGGGTACACCTCATATGAGTCAGGAACGTTGGACTAAACGCAATCTTGATTTTGTTAATGATAACTATCCAGGGGCGTTTCACCAAGATGTCAATTATATTTGTGTCGCTGGTAAGGCAATTTATGGTAAGCGACGTTTAGGCAGCTGGTTGGCTTACAACAGTTACAAGCTCACTTGTGGAGAAGGGAATTGCTGGGGAGATGGGATTACTCCGATTACTGCTGCTCATTTGGCTGGAGCGACTAATATTACTCTTGATGAGGTGCTACATTCTCCTAGAAGGAAGGGGATTTGGTATGGTTCACCTGAGGTCAGGGAGGCTTGGGTGAAGTGTTTAGGTTGAAGGTTTAGAAGGTTTATTAGGTTGAAGGTTTATTTGGTTGAAGGTTGAAGGTTATTTGGTTGAAGGTTATTTGGTTGAAGGTTGAAGGTTATTTGGTTGAAGGTTGAAGGTTTATTTGGTTGAAGGTTGAAGGTTTATTTGGTTGAAGGCGTAGGGTGCGTTAGGGGCGGGCGAGCCCTGATTTTTCGCTTCTTCGCCCCTGGTTGAAACAGCCCGCACCGTAACGCACCATCAGAAGGTTGAAGGTTGAAGGTGTAGGGTGCGTTAGGGGCGGGCGAGCTCTGATTTTTCGCCTCTTCGTCCCTTGTTGAAATAGCCCGCACCGTAACGCACCATCAGGTCAAACAGCTTTTAGGAGATGCACCCTATCCAGAACTTAGTGCGATCGCATAAGCGCGGAAGCTTCGCTTCCGGAGCATAGCGTGACCTACGGTCAATCGCCTAGCGTGGCCTACGGTCAATCGCCTTTTTGGGAACTCTATAAGTGTAACCATATTGAGAAAGTAGCCATGACTAAGCAACAAAGTGTATTGTTCACCCTAGCGGTCGCAGCAGCGGGAGCTAATCTATCTTCTACTATTGGCGGTGTGGGATTAGTCGGGGGGTTTGGTGGCGTGGGCATTGGTCCGACCACGATGACAGGTCTAGGAGCAATAACTGGGGTTGCTGCTTATGGCGCTGTTAGGGCGATACGGGAAGGGGATCTTATTGCCATTGGGGCAGTGGCACTGGGAGCGGTTACAGGGGCTGGTATCTCTGCCAAAGTAGGTGGTATGGGATTGAGTTTTGGGGGGAAAGCTATCGGGGTTAATATGTCTTCGATGGCTGCTGCTGGTGGAGTCGTTGGACTCGGTGTTTATGGCTTAGCAAAAATGTTCTCTGAAAATCAGAGCACAGTAGGTGGTATGGGATTGAGTTTTGGGGGGACAGCCACCGGGGTTGATATCTCTTCGATGGCTGCTGCTGGTGGAGTCGTTGGACTTGGTATTTATGGCTTAGCAAAAATGTTCTCTGAAAATCAGAGCAAAGAACCTGTTACTGAAACCTTTGACCGAATCGAAGCAGCAATCTCTTATCAGGAAGCTTATAACGAGGCAATGATGGAGCTAGATCCAATCTTAGCTGACATAGCCTTGAAACAAAAGTTTAGTGATCTAGAAGTTGAGGACGAATTACAAGCGCTTAAAGCAAACCTTTTGGGGGAAAATCAGTCTAAACCAACAGAAAAAGTAAGCAATGCTGAGCTTTCATCGAAACAAAGGTTTAAGAATCTAGACGTTGATAAAGAATTACAAGCGGTTAAAGCCAAACTTAATAAGTTAATAACTGTTAAATCACATCAACATTGGAAATGTAATACTATTCTCAAAGGACATATAGCAAACGTTAATTCCGTTGCTCTCAGTCGTAATAGTGATATTATTGCCAGTGGTGGTGATGATAGAACTGTAAAACTATGGGATTTAACAACGGTAAAATGCATTTACACGTTCTTCGGACAAGGAGGAGAAGTTCAAGCAGTAAACATTAGCCCCAATGGAGAGATGCTGATTGCTGGTGGCTTTGATAACGTGATTACCAGTTGGAAATTACGGACAAAAACGTTATCTGGCATCTTCAATAAACCAAATTCTCCTTTCAGTCATGGAGCCGTGGTTTCGGATCTTGCTTTTAGCCAAAATGGTAAAATCCTGATCAGTGCTAGTGGTGATGAGACCATCGCAGTTTGGGATAGCTTGACAGGAAAACTAATCCACACCATGACCGATCATTCAAACATGGTTAATTGTGTTGCTATTAGTCCCGATGGTCAGACTATCGCTAGTGGTAGTAATGACAAAACCATCAGACTTTGGAACGGACGCGGGTATCAACAGCGCTGCATTCTTACCGGACATACAGGGTGGGTAACTTCTATTGCTATCAGTCCTGATGGTCAGACTATCGCTAGCGGCAGCGCTGACAAAACCATTAGACTGTGGAATCTCCACACTGAAAAACTAATCTTTTCTCTAACTGGACATTCAACAGCGGTGCTTTCTATTGCTATTAGCCCTGATGGAGAAACAGTAGTCAGTGCCAGTATAAACGAGATTAAACTTTGGAGCCTACGGACTGGTGAGCTACTGCGCAATCTGAATGGTTGTTATCCCGTTACTTTTAGCCCTGATGGACAAATCCTAGTAAGTGGAGGCGAAAAGGGTAAGATTAAAATTTGGCGTTGATTGATATGTCAGCCGTCAGCCGTCAGCCGTGGGCGTAGCGCATTAGCTCAATGCTGATAGCTGAATGATTATCCCATGTTTATTAGGGGTTTATTTTTGCGATTGACCTTGGCCTTTGGGCCACGCTACGCGAATGGTCACGCTACGCGATTGACCTTTGGTCACGCTAAAAGCGATTGACATGCAGGTCACGCTACGCGAACGCATTCCTATAACCATCTATATATAATCTTCTCAAGACCACCATCAGATCAGCATCACAGCAGCTTTGGTGACTAGAGGTTTAGAAATAGTTGGCGAAGCTTTGAGCAGCAGTATGTAGTTTTCAGCAATCCTAATTACCGAATTGTACCTAGTTCTTGTCTTAAACCAGCAATCAACTTGGTAGACAAGGGGATTGCTTTATCTATCAGTGTCTTTTTAAGCTAAAAGTTCAGCGAGCAGTGGTTCAACATAAGACCCATGACAGGAAAAACCTGGTTGTATAGCACTACCCATTAAGGTGTTTGACATTGATAAAAGCAGCAAAAGCCGTTTTAGTAAACTTTTGCCTCTTGCCTCTTGCCTCTTGCCTTCCGCGTAGCGCTGTATTAACCCCTCGTTGGCTAAATTGCAACGATAGGTTCCAATAGTGAATAGCAAACATAGAGGGAATTGATGATGACCCAAGATTTACCAAAGTCAAGGAAACGGAAGCTGCTTGTGGTTGATGACCACGAATTGATGCTGGGTGGAATAATCGACACCCTACGACGGAAGTATCCAGAAGCGGAAATCCTAACAGCTCAAACGTTCCAGAGCGCTCTGGAACAACTGGAACGATTTCAGCTTGACCTTGTTATTGTCGATCTTTCCATTCCAGAAGATTCTGAGAATACAGCTAAAATCGAGACGGGTATTAAACTCTTGCAGATAGTGATGAAGCAGTATCCCAACCTCAATCTTGTGGTGTTAAGCACTTACCTCAAAGCCCTGGTGCGGATTAAGGATGAGATTGACGAGCACAACGGGGGTTTCACCTTGGTAGATAAGGGTTTCTCCGGTCAGGTTATGTTAACCAGAGTTGAATGGGCATTGCAGGGATTAACCCATACAAAAGACCTCAAGATGCTCAAAGGAGAAGTTAAGCCAGAGTGGCTGGAGTTACTCACCCTAGCATTTCATGAGGAATTGCAAGATAAGGCAATTGCTGGGCGTATGCATAAAAGTGAACGAACTGTGGTTCACTACTGGACGAAAATTCGAGACGTTCTGGGTGTTTATCCTGAAGGTGGGAAGAATCTCCGAATTCAAACCGAGATGCGAGCCAGAGAAGAAGGGTTTATTGATTGATAAATTAAGCAAGGAAAAAACCTGTTGTTGGGAAGTATTTGGCCAAAAATAAAAAACAAAATTGCCACCTGGCCTGGAGGAGAATTGCCAGGAATTGCAGTGATTGGACTGGTAATGTTAGCCCGTCTCAATGGATACCTTCAATTTAGTGAGTGGATAACCCTCGATACTTTTCTGCGTTTGCGTCCTTCTGAACCTATGGATGAACGGGTTGTTATTGTTGGAATTGATGAAGAGGATATCCAGGATGTAGGAACCTATCCCATACCAGATCAAGACATTGCAAGGCTGCTGCGGAGATTGCAAACCTACAAACCTAGAGCAATTGGTCTTGATATTGTTCGGGATCTACCAGTTGAGCCAGGTCACGAGCAACTGGTTGAAACCTTTGAGGAGATCAAGACTCTCATTGCCATTGAAAAAGTATTACCAACTAAAATTAAGCCACCACCGGGATTTCCCCCGGAACGGGTTGGTTTCTCAGATGTTCTTTTCGATGGGGATGGCAACGTCCGGCGCAGTCTTCTAGGGACTCCTACTCCTGAAGGGGGCAAGTTCTCTTTATCTCTGAGTCTGGCAAAAACTTATTTAACGGTTGAAGGCATTTCTCTCGAAAATGGCATTAAAAATCCTGATGGGATGATGTTTGGTTCAACGGAGCTACCTCGTTTTTTGCCCAATTCTGGTGGCTATGTCGGAACTGATGCGGGTGGAGTTCAGGTGCTGCTCAATTTTCGGAGTGGTCGAGAACGCTTTCGCATTCTATCACTTAAGGATATCAAAACCGAGAATTTTAATCCCAGTTGGATTCGCGATCGCATTGTGATTGTTGGAGTCACTACTCCCAGCATCAAAGACACTGTCAATACCACTGCCATCAAGGGTTTGAACCCTCCTGGAAAAATCTATGGTGTAGAATTTCATGCCCATGCTACTAGTCAAATTCTCAGTGCTGTTCTGGATCAGCGATCGCTTTTAAGAACTTGGTCAGATCCTTGGGAATATCTATGGATTTTAGGTTGGGGTTTTCTGGCCATTGGTCTTGGTCGGCTGACTCAATCCCCATTCAAAAATCTGTTTGGTGTTGGGGTTGCCAGCTTTGGACTAGTTGGAGTTGGTTATGTGTTCCTAGTTTGGGGCTGGTGGATTCCAGTAGCACCAGCGTTGTTAATTTTAGTCATAAATAGTTTACTATTTCCTGCTTTCTATCACTATGACCAGGCTTTGAGGTCTCAGATCAATGTGCGCCAACGGACTATTGATGAAACATTTAATATCATTCATAATGGCCCAATGCAAACACTAGCGTACACTATTACGCGCATTCAAAACCAGGATTTGCCAGAAGATGAATTACTGTTGAAACTTAAAACTATCAAGGATGACATCTGGGAAATTGCAGACTACCTCAAACAAGAAACTCTGACTCAAGAAGAAACTATCCGTCTAGGAAGTAACCTAAAACTGTCATTGAAGCATCCAATAAGTAAGCTGTTCTATGAAGTCTGTAGAGATACGCTGGAACGGCATCTTCCTCATTTTAATACCCTTAAGGTTAAAGCCCTTAAATTTGAGGAGATCCCGGAACAATATTTAACTATTGAGCAAAATCGAGAACTCTGCCAGTTTCTGGAAGAAGCTTTGTACAATGTCGGGAAACATGCTAAAGGAGTAACTCGTATTAGTGCCATTGGTAAGCTACATGAGAACCGGTACACTCTGAGTGTTAAAGATAATGGCTCTGGCATGTGTTCATCTTCTGAAAACCGAGGAACACAGCAAGCTAAAGCTTTGGCGAAACAACTAGGAGGAACATTTAAGCGAGAGCCCATTTCTCCCCACGGAACTCTGTGCGAGTTAACCTGGCCTCTAGCAGGTCGTAACTGGAGTCTTGCTAAAGTTAGCTATGGCTTGAAAACTCTTTTTTTGAAAGTTTTTAAATATCCCAAAAAATTCTAAAATAGTTGCGTAGGGTGCGTTAGGGGTGGGATTGCCCTGATTTTCCGCCTCTTTGCCAGCGTTGAAATAGCCCACCCCGTAACGCACCACCGGCTCAAACTAAATAAATCTAAAGTCTCTGCAAATTTTCCTGACCAGAGAAACTTTTCTCATGTCTTGATGCAGTCGCTCATGGAGAGCCCAATTCCCGATTCCTAATTCTAACTTCTAACTTCTAACTTCTAACTTCTAACTTCTACTTGGTGGTGCGTTACGGTGCGGGCTATTCCAATACTGGCGCTCGAAGTTAAAAATGAGGGCAAGCCCGCCCCTAACGCACCCTACATTCTAAATTCTAAATTCTAAATTCTAACTTCTAACTTCTAACTTCTAACTTCTAACTTCTAACTTCTAACTTCTAACTTCTAACTTCTAACTTCTAACTTCTAACTTCTACTTGGTGGTGCGTTACGGTGCGGGCTATTCTAATACTGGCGCTCGAAGTTAAAAATGAGGGCAAGCCCGCCCCTAACGCACCCTACATTCTAAATTTTAAATTCTAAATTCCCGATAAGTCTTAAAAATAAAAAAAAATAGCCGTAGAAATAATATCCACGGCTATTTTAACTCCACAATAAGTTCCTTTAAATCGCTATGTCACTGAGTTCCTAAACCGAACCTGATGTGATTCGATCTGATTGACCTTTGCTAGGGGGGTTTCCCCCCTAGAAGTTTAAGGTGTTACGGCAACAACCAATACTTGGTTATTGTAGTCATCACTTCCCCGGGAACGTCGGTCGGCTCCAGAGGGGTCCATTCCGCTATCTCTGCATAGCCTAGTGAATAAAGCATTTGCATACTATAGATTACTGCTTGACGAGACCCTTTCAAGGTGTGCTGAGCAGGTTGTTTTTTGAAGTTTTGGCGAAATTTTCGTGACATGGATAAAAAAGTGAAGTTATTGTGGTCATTTAATGATTATTGTAATGATTATAAATAAATTTGTCAAGGGTTTTTAGAATTTTTTTTTTGGGAGTTTTAGGATTAATAAAAAATTAGCGATATAGCGCTACGCGCAAGTCATAAGTTAGAAGTCAGAAGTCAAAAGTAAGCAATTACTTACGTTTCGGAGTGTAGGAGCGATGCAGCGCCTTCATGCGGGGGTTTCCACGGGGCAAACAGCGGTGCGGACGCAGGTTCCGCACACAGCCCCTCCCCACTCGCTATTGCATCAAGACAATGTCCTAACCTGAATGCGTAGTGCTATATTCTGAAATATACGCTACAGAAACGCTAATTGCTGGTGCGTTACGGGGCGGACTATCCCAACCCTGGCTACGAGGCGAAAAATCAGAGGCTTTCCGCCCCTAACGCACCCTACTACTCTGATAAAAATAAAAGAATTACTAAAAGTTAAATGGAAGTAGTTTTAGCAAATTTTAGTGGTGAATTTGGTAGTTTGAGCAACGGGTTTGTAGTTTTCAGCAATAAGAATGACTTGAGCTAGTCATCAAGTTAGTGAGAATAGGCGATGTGAACTCACTATTTTTCCTAGTATGGTCTGAGATAAGTAAATATCTACTGAGCCAACATTATGATGATTCAAATTTTTTGGTTCCTTAATAAATGCATCAAAGCTAAACTAGTAACTAGCTGTATTTTAGGGTTATCCCTGGTCATAACTCCGGCTGCTCTAGCTGAGTACGAATTCCCTTCCGATCAGAAACCTCCAAGTGACTATACAGGACAAGCAGGCTCCAGAGATGGGTGCGAAGGTGAAGGGATACCCCTAACAGCCCTAGTTCCTCTAAGTCATGTTGGACAAACGGCTTCGACTCGCCCGACTTTTGCTTGGTTTGTTCCTGACTCGACCACCAAAAAGATGGAATTCACGCTCTATGAATATGACTCAAACGGTAAACCCAAATTAATGGGTGAGGCAATTCCATTGAAGAGTTGGCCAGGAGTTATGACATTAACCCTACCAGAGGACAGACCAGAACTTAGAGTAGGTCGCACTTATCTTTGGCAAGTCACCATCTTATGTGACCCAGATAACGCATCAAGTGATTTAATTGCTAGGGCAGATATTCAGGTTCTAGAGATGCCTTCTACTTTGGAAAGCACTTTTGTCGATGGCTCAAACAAATCCGATTTCTATGCCAAGGCAAGTTTATGGTACGATGCTTTAGCTGAAGCTCTGAAGTTGGCTAACGAATCTAGGTTGGGAGAGGTGGGTTCAACCCTACTAGAAAACCTGGCTGAATTAGAGGCAGCCGCACTGACTGACGAGAAGTATGAACGGATTGAGAACTTAAGGCAAATAGCCAGTAGCCTGCGGTAATTGAGTCCACCCCGCCGTCAATCATAGGATTAAAGCCAGTTCCCGATCAGGATAAACGGTGCCCAGTAGGCGGGGTGGGCATATTGGTCGTTAATCTCCTCTGTGTCCTCAGCCTCAATCAGTTTTCGCTGAGCTGCACGTAAAGCCTCGGCTTTGCTTACTCCAGGACGGCGCAAGTTGGCATAAAACTCTGTCACTAACTGAGCCGTAGAGGCATCATTGACAGACCAAAGAGAGGCTAAAGCACTGCTAACACCGGCTCGCACGGCAATGCCAGCCAAACCCAGAGCAGCACGGTCATCTCCCACTGCCGTTTGGCAAGCTGTGAGGGCAAGCAATTCCCCTGAGTCGGGTTTACGACTAACGCCGCTGATGGTGTTTTCCAGATCATCGAGGGTGAGCTTGTCATTATTTCCAGTGACGAGAAAGGTGTCTTCTCGAATCGCACTAAATTGACCGTGGGTGGCAATGTGAAGAATGGGGTAAACGGTTTGAGCCAGTTCTTCTTCTAAGCGCTCTTGGGTAAAATCCTGATTCAAAAGGGTTTTGCTACCTGGAAATTGAGTCTCGACTGCCTTGAGTTCGCTTTCAACATTGGTCAAAGCTGAAAACCCTTGTCCGTTGACTTCACTTTCTTGAGTTAACCCTAAGGCTAAGACGCGAAGTTTTTGACGGTTCAAGGCTTGGGGATTGGTCAGCTTAAGACTGGGGGTTGTGGCAATAGCATAGGTTTCAACTAAGAATTTTTCACCGTCGTGGAGGGCAGCCATTGGGATGCTGCGTAAGATGCCATCCTGGATGAAAACAAGGGTTTCTATCTGTGCTGACTTTAAATACTTGGTAAAAGGAGCAATAATCTTTTTATACAGCTCTTGGGCTGGTTTGAGGTTATAGTTAATATCACGTCTGCGTTCCAGTCCCCGGCGAAATTGGTTGATTTCTTCTCTAAGAGTTTGACTATCAACATTGATCCACTCCAGTCGCTTTTCGCCCTTGGGAAGACTGACTAGAATACCGGTGCGATCGCTTAAAATAATCGAGCTAAAGACAGCGGTTTTTTCCCCAACCAGTTCGTCAACTCGTTTCTGACTGATGAGTATTAACGCACAATCATTGCCGAAGTAATTTTGCAGTTCTGCTAGTTTTAGGGAATCAATGGTTTCGAGGGCAGACTTTAGCTCATCTGGGTACTCCTTACTATCTTTGGGGAGTAGCTCAGCACGTTCCAACCTTAACTTAGCCAATTCACGGTGGAGAGGATTAATGGCATCCCGAAAGTCAAACTGTAAGTCTCGCTCTGCAATCAGAAGCTCTTTTCTGATATCGTTGAGTGTAGCGATCGCTTCTTTATAA
The DNA here is from genome assembly GCF_010672795.1 of Moorena sp. SIO1G6. Lineage (NCBI taxonomy): Bacteria > Bacillati > Cyanobacteriota > Cyanophyceae > Coleofasciculales > Coleofasciculaceae > Moorena > Moorena sp. SIO1G6. The sequence continues at coordinate 53,517 of NZ_JAAHFZ010000029.1, read as the reverse complement.
GCATTGACCGCCTTAACTTCGTTACCTTGGGCTTGGAAAATTTGACCCAGCTGCCACTGCCACAAATACAAGCTATCTTTTGCGGATAGATTTTGGTCAGCCATCCACCATGCCTTTTGAGTGAATTTTAGGGCGTTGTTATAGTCTTGGCGGCAGTAATAGAGATGACCCAATTCACCGAGGGCAAAAGACTGGGAACGGTAGTCCTTAAGGTGTCGAGCAATTAAGATGGCTTGATTGAGGAGTGTTTCAGTCTCTGCTTCTAGCTGACGTTTGCCACAGGAATTGTGTTGGGACGTGTCAGTAACCAGGGTGATCGGTTGCTCCAGTTTAGCTAAATCGATGGCTGCGTAGACTTTATCCTGAGAATCCGGTAGTTCGTTGAACAATTCCTGAGCGTCTTGAACCCATTGGTTCCGCTCCTCTGCTGCCTCGATTGATATTAATTCTTGTGGGCGGTAGGACAGTCGAATCAAATTGCGCAATGCTCGCATTTGAGCAGGTTGGTCATTTTGAGTGCGAGCTACTTTGAGACTTTGCTGAAAACAGTTCTGAGCTTGATTGTAATTATGGTTGGCATTTTCTGTAAATTTATCTTCTGTTTCTTTCGCTGACCGCTCTTTGGCAGAGCTAGCCCAGCGCTCCCAACGCTGAGCTTTGCTAAAGTAAGCATTACCTAGGTCGTTAATAAATGAACTGCCATAGGGACTATCGGCAGAAATATTGGCTGTGTATTTTTTGCCAGATATATCTATTATACAGTCTTTTGTGCGTTGGGGGCTGATATCAAATTCAACGTTTTTATCAATGCCTAAACCAGTTTGTAAATATTCAATCCCTTGGTCATAATCCCCTCTGAGAAGATAGGCATTTCCCAGACTTCCCAAAGCAGCAGCTTCTCCCTTCCAATCCTGATGAGCACGAGCAACCTTTAAGGCACTGTCTTTGACACAACTGGGTTTGTTTTTAGAATTTTCATCAGTATCAGGGGCTCCACATAGAAGCGCGATCGCTTTTCTCGGTTGTCCAAAGCTATTGTAGGCTTGAGCCAATTCCGTTTTCATTCGCCCCATTTGTTGCCAGTTCCTTAGCTGTTGATAGTCAAGGATGGCTTGCTCCCAGTTACTGATTGCCTCCTGGATGTGACCAATCTTTTGATAGGCTCTGGCCAGATTTTCCCGGACAATTGCGGCGTTGCTGTGGTTGTTGGTCTGTTGGTAAAGCTTCAAGGCATTTTGCCAGGGCTCTATGGCACCTTGATAATCTCCGGCTTGGTAGTACTCAACCCCTTGTTGCACGAGTTGACTGGGGTTGTCAGCCTGGGTGGTTGCCATATTTCCCTGTTCAGCTGGTTGAGCGATTGAGGGAAGATGACCTAGCCCTATACAAACGGTAAGGCTAAACAGGAATAGTATTCCTAAAAAGCGATCGCTCCTGGATTTAGGTTTTCTGGACATTAATAGGATTCTCCAGTGCTAAGTATCTGGACACAAATCTTATATCAAGTTTGGTTGAATACCCTTAATTTATTAGAGGGTGGGAGATGTGGGGAGATGGGGAGATAGGGAGATTTTTATTAAGGGTAATTATCCTGACATGATATTACAGTAATTTGTACTGCAACTGCATCAGCTGTATTTGAGATGTAAACCTGTATGGTCTTTTATTGGAAATAAAACTGAGGATCTCTTGCCCCTCTTGCCTTTTCCCTCTTGTATGCAAGCCTTTTCATGCAATACCTGTGTTAACAACCTAGATACAGACGCTATACCTGCTGACAATAATAATTGCACAATTGCGCAAGTACCCTTGCTTATATTGGCAATCAAGTTTGTAGGAATAGTTAACCTGATAGGTTAACCGAATACCTTATAATTCCTTCTGAGGGAGCAAAAAAGTAAAAACGGGAGCAAGGAGAATAATTCCATGGTTAATCAATCTTGGGGGTTGCTGAATCAAGTAATGAATAGAAGTAGAGTGGGCATCCTGCCCGCCCGAAAATATATTGAAACTGGCAAGATGCCAGTTCCACCAAGATGCCCATTCCACCTCACTCTTAAAATCATTCCATTATTAAGCAACGCTCAATCTTGGGGTCGTTACTGTGGCTTATTGAAGGTAGCCAGTTGCTTAACGATTGGTGTGTTTTTTCCCTTTGATAAACATCAAGCCTTGGCTGAGGTTACACCAGATACGACTTTAGGGGCTGAAAGTTCTCGGGTTACGCCTGATGCTGAGGTTAGGGGAGGGCTAGCGGATTTGATAGAAGGTGGAGCAGAACGAGGGGCAAATCTGTTCCACAGTTTTACTGATTTTAATGTTGAGGAGTTACAACGGGTTTATTTTGCTAATCCAGCAGGAATTGATAATATTATCTCACGGGTGACTGGCACTAATCCCTCAAGTATTTTGGGGACCTTGGGAGTCGATGGTGCTGCTAATCTATTTTTACTGAATCCCCATGGGATTATCTTTGGAGCCAATGCTCAACTGGATATTCAGGGTTCCTTTGTGGCGAGTACAGCGAATTCGATCACCTTTGGGGATGGGTCATCCTTTAGTGCCAATCCCGACAATTCCTCGTTGTTAACGGTGAGTGTGCCTTTGGGATTGCAATATGGGACGAATCAAGCTGGTGCGATCGCTAATGCTGGTAATTTGTCAGTGGGTAAAGACTTAACGCTCTCGGCTGGCAATCTTGATTTGCAGGGTCAGCTATATGCAGGAAGGGATTTAACCCTGGAAGCTCAGGATACGGTGCGGATAAGGGATAGCGCGATCGCACCTTTTATTGCAGCAGCGAGAGGGCAGTTTTTGGTGCAGGGGAATGAAGCGGTTGATATTTTTGCCCTGAATCATCCCGATAGTGGGCTGTTTTCTGGCGGGGATATGGTGTTGCAAAGTCCTTCTCAAGTTGGGGGTGATGCTCACTATTGGAGTGGGGGCAGTTTTCGGATTGAGCAGTTGGATGGAAGTTTGGGGGATTTGTATAGCCCCAATGACCCAATTATTCGCGCTAGGGGTGATGTCAGTTTCGACGTTTACATAGGAGCCTCATTGCACATTTTTGCAGGTGGCAGTGTAACAATTCCGGGCGTTGTTTTGATCAGGGACACAGACACAGCAGCTAACTCAATTCAGGAAGATGTCACCCTGTCTGATGGGGTAACTGTAATTGCCATTGATGGCAGCACTCAGCCAACTGTAGATATTAGAGCTGGAACTACAGCGTTTGATCCACCTGGAATTACAGGCACGGGTATTTTTTTTCCCATGCCTCCTAATACTGGCAACCCTGGGACAAGAGCAGACATCACTGTTGGTTCTATTATGGCCTGGGATATCTTCAATGAAGAGGAGAGTGGAACTGTTTTTTTAACGAATCAGTACCAACCAAATAACGCATTACTAGGTGGAGATATTCAAGTTGGAGGAATAATTACTGACCCCGGATTAGTTGGACTAGGAGAAGTATCAGAAGGTGGTGCAGTCACAATTGACTCCCGTGGTGATATTGAACTTAATGGTGATTTAAGCTCTTCCTTTTCGTTGATAGGTACTGGTGGTGTTGGTGGACTAATTACGCTCTATGCCGTCGGTAACATCACCACAGAGAATGTTAACTCTTTCTTTTTAGCTTTAGATGATGATGCCGGAGATGGAGGTAATATTTCCCTGAAAGCGGGTGGCAACATTACTACAGAGAGTATTAAATCAGGCTCGACTTCTGTTAACAACAATTCTGGGGATGGGGGCGTGATTTCTCTGGAGGCGGGCGGTAACATAACCACGGGGAGTATTGAATCGGACTCTGTCTCTGTTAACGGCAATACTGGGGACGGAGGCACGATTATTCTGGAGGCGGGCAGTAACATAACTATAGGTAGTGTTGATTCCAAATCTCTTGTAGTTAACGGTGATACCAGAGATGGAGGAATGATTACCCTGGAAGCGGGTGGTAACATTATTATTACAGGAAGTATTGATTCCTCTTCAGTGGCTGGTGGTGATTCTGGGAATGGGGGAGCGATTTCTTTGGAAACTGCTGCTGGCAGTATCTTTGCCGAGAATTTTAGTTCCAACTCTTTTTCTAATGATGGTAATGCAGGCGATGGAGGTCAGATTTATTTAAATGCAATCACTGGTACCATCACCACAGATAATCTTAACTCTCAATCACTTTCCGATAATGGTAATGCAGGCAATGGCGGCGGGATTAATCTCAGGGCATTAGGGGACATTCACATTACAGAAGACCTTGATTCGCAGTCAATTTCAGCGGCTGGTGGTGATGCTGGGAATGGGGGAGCGATTTCTTTGGAAACTGCTGCTGGCAGTATCTTTGCCGAGAATTTTAGTTCCCAATCTTTTTCTAATGATAGTAATGCCAGTGATGGAGGAGCGATTTTCCTAAACGCTGCTAATACCGTCACTACAGGGAATTTTAGTTCCGACTCTTTTGCTGGTAATGGCGATGCCGGTGATGGGGGTCAGATTTCTTTAAATGCAATCACTGGTACCATCACCACAGAGAATGTTAGTTCTGAATCTGGCTCTGGTAATGGCAATACAGGCAATGGTGGTAGAATTAATCTCACTGCATTAGGTGACATTCGCATTGAAGATCTTGATTCGGAGTCAATTTCAGTGGCTGGTGGTGATGCTGGGAATGGGGGAACGATTTCTTTGGAAACTGCTGCTGGCAGTATATTTGCCGAGAATTTTAATTCCAACTCTTTCGCTGGTAATGGCAATGCAGGTGATGGAGGTCAGATTTATTTAAACGCAATCACTGGTACCATCACCACAGATAATCTTAACTCTCAATCAGCTTCGGATAATGGTAATGCAGGCAATGGCGGTAGGATTAATCTCAGGGCATTAGGTGACATTCACGTTACAGAAGACCTTGATTCGGAGTCAATTTCAGTGGCTGGTGGTGATTCTGGGAATGGGGGAGCGATTTCTTTGGAAACTGCTGCTGGCAGTATATTTGCCGAGAATTTTAATTCCAACTCTTTTGCTGGTAATGGCGATGCCGGTGATGGGGGTCAGATTTCTTTAAATGCAATCACTGGTACCATCACCACAGAGAATGTTAGTTCTGAATCTGGCTCTGGTAATGGCAATACAGGCAATGGTGGTAGAATTAATCTCACTGCATTAGGTGACATTCGCATTGAAGATCTTGATTCGGAGTCAATTTCAGTGGCTGGTGGTGATGCTGGGAATGGGGGAGCGATTTCTTTGGAAACTGCTGCTGGCAGTATCTTTGCCGAGAATTTTAGTTCCCAATCTTTTTCTAATGATAGTAATGCCAGTGATGGAGGAGCGATTTTCCTAAACGCTGCTAATACCGTCACTACAGGGAATTTTAGTTCCGACTCTTTTGCTGGTAATGGCGATGCCGGTGATGGGGGTCAGATTTCTTTAAATGCAATCACTGGTACCATCACCACCAAGAATCTTAGTTCTGAATCTGGCTCTGGTAATGGCAATACAGGCAATGGTGGTAGAATTAATCTCACTGCATTAGGTGACATTCGCATTGAAGATCTTGATTCGGAGTCAATTTCAGCGGCTGGTGGTAATTCTGGGAATGGGGGAGCGATTTCTTTGGAAACTGCTGCTGGCAGTATTACTACTGGAAATTTTGATGCTGGAACTGTTTCTGTCGAGGGAGATGCGGGTGATGGGGGCATCATTGCTCTAGCAGCTTTTCATGGAACTATCACGACAGGAAATCTTAAATCTGAGGCTGGCTCTAATAACGGTAATGCAGGAGATGGAGGAGAGATTACCCTAGAAGCCAGAGACAACATTACCACAGGCGATCTAAACTCTAGGTCTTTTGGCTCTCTAGTTGGCAATGGTGGAAATATTAACCTGACTAGCACAGCAGAGTCAATTACTACAGGGAGCATCTCTTCCGGTGGCTCTTTTGATTTTGGTGGTTTTGGCAACTCTTTAATAGGAGAGGGGAATCGTGGCAACGTTACTCTTGATGCTTATCGCGATCTCATTCTCTCTCCCCTGATCGACGCTTCTGGTAGTGGGCCTGGAGGTAACATTACTCTTACCAGCCGAACAGGGGAAGTATCCTTGAAAGATGGTCTAATTAACAGCAATGGTTTTGGCAATGGCAGTGGCGGCAAAATTAAAATTGAGGGGCAATCGGTTTCCATAATCAACACAGATTTGACTACCAGATCATCTGGAAACGGAAATGGTGGCAGTGTTATCCTCACAACTCCTGGTTCTGTTTCCCTTGATAGTAGCCGTATTACCACCTCTTTGGAACCTGGAGCAATTGGTCAGGGAGGTGACATCCGCATTGAGGGAGGGTCAGTTTCTCTGTCTGATTTCACCATCGATACTGCTACCTTTGGTCAGGGAAATGCGGGCAAGGTCTCGATCAAGGCGGAGGACTTTGTCTCGCTAATCAGTAGTGCCGTTTTTAGCATTACTGCTGGAGAAGGGAATGCAGGCAGTGTAACTCTCGAAGCTGGAGGTAATGTTTGGCTAAAAAACAGCAGCAACATTAGCACGGCTGTGGACTTTGGAGCAGTAGGTAACGGAGGTAATGTTGCTATCAATGCCTATTCTCTTTTGATAACAGATGGCTCCCAATTGCAAGCCCTAACTCTTGGAACAGGAGACTTGACTAATGACACGGGAAACTCAGGCAACATTTCGATTAATGTTTTAGATTCTGTAACTGTCTCTGGAGTGGGTTCAGATGGATTCTTGAGTGGGATATTTACTTCCTCCGAAGCAGCCAATAGTGGCCAGGGTGGGAATATCGAACTTAATGCGGATCACCTGCTGGTATCAAATGGGGCGGTTTTTAGTGCTCAGACTTTTAGCACCTTTGATGGTGGTGATATTACCGTGCTTGTCAGTACGCTGGAGTTTAGGAACGGAGGACAGTTCCTCACCAGTACTTTTAGCAGCGGAAAAGCAGGTAATATTATAGTCACTGCCAGTGATAAGGTTACTATCACTGGCAGTGATCCTAACTTTGCTCAACGAGTTAACCCTACTCCCTTGCTTAGGAATGATATTGATGTTAGTCGCCCCACAATTCTGTTTGAAGCTGAGCCAAATAACTCAATCACTCAAGCCCAAGAACTTGATAGTTCCTTCTCAATTAATAGTCCCGATGCTGCCAACCCTTTAGTCGAGTTTTCCACCAGAATTCCCTATGTATCAGTATGGGGTACAGGTTCTGAGCCAGCTACATCTGACTACTATTCCTTTGAAGTTGGAACAGCAGGGACTCGGGCAATTATCGATATCGATACATTCGGTAATTCCCCAAATTTAGACACAGTAGTCCGCCTCTTTGACAGTGAAGGCAACTTACTGGCATCTAATCAGGATGCTCCGGCTTCCCTTGGTGCCTTTGGTAGTCAGGGTAATAATGACTCCTATCTCAGGCACGTCATTACTTTGCCCGGTACCTACTTCATCCAAGTTACCCAATCTGGAAGTGTTGGGATTAGTGATTCACAGGCTTACAATCTCCAGGTTTCCCTTGATACTCCTAAGGTTGTAGCCAGTGTTGTCAATGCAGGTTCTGCCAGCGGGATGTTTGCAAAAACTCAAGGCACTGGCACTGGTGGAAATATAAACTTAAGCACGACCAACCTCGACTTGAGCGATGAAGCCGAGATATCTGCTCAGGCTCTAGGACAAGGTAATGCAGGTAACATCACCATTGAGGCTTTAGAACTTTTCAGCGCCACTGACGGCAATATCATTACTTCTACTACTCAATCTGCCGGAGGTGAGATCAAAATCATAGCCAAAGATATTAGGCTACGTGGTGATAGTGACATCACCACCAGTGTCTTCAGCGGTGCTGACAACGGGGGCAATATCACCATCACCACTGACTCGCTCATTGCCTTCGCTGACAGTGACATCCTGGCCTTTGCCCGTGATGGCCGAGGAGGTGATATTACCTTCAAAACCCCCATCTTCTTCGGCTTTGCCTTCCGTCCAGCACCAAAAGGCACTGATCCAGCCACTTTAGATAATAATAACCGAGTCGATATCAATGCCAGTGGTGCTACCGATGGGGTTATTCAGGGTTTACCCAACCTCGATTTTATCGAAAACAGCCTGACAGAGTTACCGGACAATCTGATTGACACCGACAATCTGCTAGCCAATAGCTGCATTGTCCGAACCAGTGAACAAGAGGGACAATTCATCATTACCGGTGGTGGTAACTTACCCACCCGCCCTGGGGATGCTTCCGTTTCACGTTATCCCACTGGAGAGGTACGCACGGTACCCAGTGAGAGTGCCTCTCGTCCTTGGCAAAAGGGTGACCCAATTGTTGAAGCAACGGGGGTGTATCAACTGCCCAATGGACGCCTAGTGATGGGGCGGGAATGTTCTTGAGGCTGGGGGTTAGGGATTTTGGGCAAAAGGTTTGAGTGCGTAGGGTGCGTTAGGGACGGGCTTGCCCTGATTTTCTCAGTAGCCAGTGTTGGGATAGTCCGTCCCGTAACGCACCACCCAACAGGGTAAACGGTTTAATTAGCAGTATGTAGTTTTCAGCAATTCCACTGACCAAATCCTGCCATGAGTCTTGTATATCCAAGCGATCACATTGGTAGATATGGTTAATGAATTATATCAGCCTTAACTTTATTCTTGAAATTAAGCAACAAGCTAAGGGAGTTGCTGAACAAATTATCTCTAATTAATTTGTTTTTTTTGAACAACTAACGACCAATATCTAAGCCTTAAGTTTGGCTAGATATTGGGGTTCTATAGAATTCATTAAATACCTAGAATGTGAAGGATAAACCAGATGATTTTCATGATAGAGAAGTCAAAACCGATCATGACTATTGCCGCTATTAGTACAGTGTTGGTAACAAGTCTAATTAGTTCGGCTTCAGCACAGAATTATCCAGAAAATTGGCGCGATAGTAATAATGACGGTATTTTTGACCAGTCCTACGATCCGTCTTTCTCCCCAGAAAATTGGCGCGATAGTAATAATGACGGTATTTTTGACCAGTCCTACGATCCGTCTTTCTCCCCAGAAAATTGGCGCGATAGTAATAATGACGGTATTTTTGACCAGTCTTACGATCCGTCTTTGTTTTAAGACACTCCTAATCAAAACTCTAACCGAGAGGGTGCATCTCATTTTTACTGTTTGACCCGGTGAGTGTAACAGGCATCTTGCCTGTTACAGTTTTCGGACGGGCTGTCCCAACACTGGGAAAGAGGTGGAAAATCAGAGCCAGCCTTTTGGTGGTGCGTTACGGGGCGGACTATCCCAACCCTGGCTACGAGGCTAAAAATAAGGGCAAGTCCGCCCCTAACACACCCTACGCACTAATTGAAAACCACTATATCTTCATCAGCAACAGACTGATTATTTCAACTTAAGGAGAAACAAATGCGGTTTGGATTATTTTCTTCTCTGATCACAGCCACCATTATCATTACTTCTGTTATACCTGCCTATGCTGAACCCTACAGGTCTTGGATTAACCATGATGCTTTAGCTGATAATCCACGCACCTATTGCAACGATATTGTAGCTGCTAATCGGCAAAATAATATTGTTTCTACTGAGAGTACTAGCAGTCTATCCCATCAGTTTAATCGGGAATACTCTCAAGAATCTAACAGCTTCTATAACCGCGCTGCTGGAGGTGGAGGTGGTGTCAGTATTTTTGGAATTCGAGGTAATGCTAATGGTAAAAAAGAAACAAATCGTCGCAATAGTCAAGCTACAAATCAAGTCCAAAGTGGTCGGAATCATCAGCAATATGGACAGCGTTATCATCACGATCTCTCAAGTGTTACCAACGTAGTAGCTGGATTAAACTGTGAAGCATTCGTTAAAGGTGCTGCGTATATAGAAGCAACACAACTCAATGCTGATGTTCAACATCATGCGATTGATGCTAAAGAGAGTATGAATCGTCTAGAACTAGAACGTCAACTACAGAATAATTTTTTCTACATGTTGATGAATCCGTAGTCTCGAAACACCCCTAGGGTAAACGCAAGCCTCTACCTTAGGGGCAAGATATTTGTCTGAGACCGTTATTGAACAGATTCCCAAGTATTTTCGTTTTTTTGGAAAGTGTCATGAAGCGCAAATTAATCTTAGGTACAGCTCTAGTTATTTCTATTTTAGGTAATTATACAAATGCCTTAGCTGAGGAAGATTATAAAATCGAGGGTAGTTATCAGAATCAATCAACTACCGATAAAATCGAGAGTAGTGATCAGAATCAATCAACTCCGGAGCCTGCTGTTGTTATTCCCAAAAACTCCGCTGTTGTGGTTGCTTTTCCTAATCATGTTGATTTTCTAATTAAGGAAAACCAAAGTTTATTACTGAATCTAGTTTTAGCCCAGCCAATCAAAGATAATTCTGGCAAAATCGCTATTCCAGCTAATTCGATAGTGCCCGCTAAGTTAGTTCCCTCAGCTAGCGGAGCTAAGATATTAGTTGAATCAATTGTTGTAGAAGGTAAATTGTTACCATTGCGAGCGGAGAGTCCAGTAATTCCCGCTAGTGAAATCACAGTCAATAATAGTGATCAGCAAGCCAAGAAACGTACTCGTACTTCTGGAATACAAGGGATGGCAATCGGTTGTTTAGTAGACAGCGTATTTGATATCTTTGGTCAAGATTGCAGTAGTGATTCTCAACGTATTGGTGGTACAGCTGGTATTTTAATATCAACATTCGTTCCTCAAGACAACTCCGAAGTTGTGAGAGTTGTCCAAATTACTCAGGGAAGTGTTTTTGTTTTATCTATGGAACAAGAGTAGCTTGACAGCAGTTTTCATTTGAGTAGACCACAAAATCGGGAGTCGGGAGCGGTGCGACCCAAGGGCGATTTACTCGCCCATTGGAAAGCGCACCGAGGGAGTCGGGAATATGGAGAATTACCAACTAGTACTTTTGTTTATGGATCTGCGATCGCTTTTTCTGTGGCGTTGCATAAATGCGGGATGATTTTAATAGTTTTGTGGCATGGGCATCTGGCTGTGGCATGAGCCTCTTAGTAGAACAGGCATCTTGCCTGTTTCATTTCCGACCAGGCAGGCATCTTGCCTATTTCATTCCCGAGCAGGCATCTTGCCTGTTTCATTTGCGAGCAGGCATCTTGCCTATTTCATTCCCGAGCAAGCAGCATGCCCACCCCACTCCTATTCATCCGAAGATTCAGCAATGCGAACAAGGCTGAAACTATGTATCATACACTGAAATCGATTGTTGTAATTTCAGGCTCTAGCATTATTCCCATCGTGAGCCTAACTATGGGGGCAGTTGCTCAGTCTACTCCACCCCCAGGAGTGAACCTTCCCACCGAAACCCCTGAGAGGATTGAGGAAACTATTCCCAAGCCATCCGATTTACCTCCTCCTGTTCGTGAAGAATCTCCAGCATCACCACCGGATCCAAGTCTGGAAATTCCTTCCTCTCCCCAACTCCCTGAAGTTACAATTCCATCCAGTGTGCCATTCTTCGTCACAGAAGTGGAGGTGTTGGGCAATACCGTTTTGCAAAAAGAAATTGCAGATAAAAAAAACCCATATGAGAACCGTGAAGTAAGGTTTGAAGAGTTGCTTCAACTGCGTTCTGCCATTACTGAGCTCTACATTAAAAATGGTTACATCACTTCTGGCGCATTTTTGCCCGTCCAAGACTTTAGCAAAGGTGTTGTGAAAATCCAGGTGGTTGAGGGTGACTTAGAACGGATTGAACTGGAGGGATTAAACCGTCTGCGGGAAGGATATGTGCGCAGTCGCCTTGAACTGGCCACTAACCCACCATTAAACCGAAGCCGCTTAGAAGAAGCCCTGAAACTGCTGCAACTTGACCCTTTACTCAATCAAGTGGATGCCGAATTAACTGCAGGAAGCGGCTCTGGTAGCAATATTTTGCAAGTCAAACTCAAAGAAGCGTCTGCCTTTCACGCTGGTATTTCTACGGCCAACAACCAATCTCCCAGCATTGGTTCACTACAAACCAGGCTGTTTGTTGCCCATGATAATCTTTTGGGTTTTGGCGATCGCTTCAGCACTCAATACAGCTTTACCGAAGGGTTAGACCTCTACGATATCAACTATTCTATCCCCGTCAATCCCTACAATGGCACCCTTACTGTACGCTACAACAACAGCGACAGCGGCATTATCGAAGATGAATTTGAGGAGTTTGATATCGAAAGCGAAACTCGCACCTTTTCTGTCAGTTTTCGCCAACCGATATTCCGCTCCCCAGAAACTGAATTTGCTCTGAGTTTAGCCCTAGACTTGCGTCGCAGTCAAACCTTCTTACTTGGGGAACCTTTTTCTTTCTCAGTTGGTCCAGAAGACGGCGAATCCAAGGTAACGGTATTGCGATTTTCTCAAGATTGGATAGACCGTAGTAGCCCTAGTCGGATATTAGCTGCTCGCTCTCAGTTTAGTTTTGGGTTGGGTGCCTTTGATGCAACTATCAACAACACTGGGACTGACGGGCGATTCTTTAGCTGGTTGGGACAATTCCAATTGGTACAACAGTTGTCACCGAGAACAACGCTGATCACACAAATTAATGCTCAGTTAACCCCAGATTCTTTGCTCTCCCTAGAACGCTTCAGTATCGGTGGCGTGGATACTATCAAAGGCTATCGACAAAACCAACTGGTTGCTGATAACGGTATCCTGGGTTCGGTACAAGTCCGCATCCCTCTCACCTCAGACCCTAGCAAACTACAACTAGCCCCTTTTTTTGAAATCGGTACAGCTTGGAATAATCTAGATCCTGACCCTGACCCCGCCACCATTGCTAGCTTGGGAGTAGGTTTGCGATCGCAGATTATCTCTGGTTTAGATTTGCGCTTAGACTATGGTATCCCGTTGATTGAGGTCAACAACCGGGGAAATTCACTACAAGAGAATGGTTTCCACTTTTCAGTGGGCTATCAGCCGTAGGTTCACAGCTGACTTTTGAGCAAAAGTCTATGCGATGAAGCGTTCGCAAAGCGTGGCCGAAAGGCCTCAGCTTCCGCTAAAAGCGATTGACATGCAGGTCACGCTACGCGAACGCATTCCTCTAACAATCTATATGTAATCGTCTCAAGACCACCATCAGATCAGTATCAGAGCAATTGTACCCATTAATAAAACTCAAAAGGTGAATCTCTCTGGATAGGCTTTGCTAACTAGGGGGATGAGCTGAGATTAGTAGTGTTAGGCTCTTAGTGTCGATAACCACACTTACCGGGATTACCTTGAGGGAAGCCTGGGAGCTTCATTGTTTTAGGGAGTAGGCAGTGACTGTGTGACTGGTGACAGCTAAAGGGCAATATATGCGAAATATTGCCCTTTAGCTGATGTAATGTTAGAGTTTTTATAAACACTTGCTGTCAAGGAGCGTGCTATGCCGTCTGTGAACAATCAGCCCCCCAAACGCATCAACGCTACATTGCCGGAACCGCTAGCGCAATTTGTCGCCGAGATGACAGGAGAAAACGGGCTATACGAAACCCCCAGTGAATTTGTTCGGGATCTCATTCGCAAACATATGGAAAAAACTGCTGCGGCTGAACGATACGCCATAAACAGCTTATTGCGGCAGTCTCTCCATGAGAACAGTTATACCCCTCTGACAGAGGATGATGCCGAAACCATTCGCCATAGCCTCAGTTAAATAGCACGATGACATTCTCCATGCAAAAAAGTGCCCTGTTTATGCGACAGTGGCGGGACTATGCACAGAATTACAAAAACCGTGCTGGAGTAGATGTGGCCGAACGATTCATCGCCGCCGTAGAGCAAGCCTTGGATTTCATCAAAAACAATCCCTATGCCTGCTCTCTCTACGATGCCGGTGAAGGATACGAGGATCTGCAAGTCTATCAATTCAGAAAATGGCGCTTGCAAGGTTTTCCCCATGCGGTGCTGTTTCGCTTAGAAGATAACGCAACCATCCTGGTGGAAGTCCTGTATGCCCATAAAATGGATATACCATCGCGTCTTATGAGTGATATGGAAGGGATTTAGTTAGGTAAGGTGATGTTTTCTTAAGCATCAATGGGGAGAGGGGAAACGCGGGGACGCGGATAAGCAACAAAAGTTGTTATTGTACAAATGTTTTTATTTTCCTAAGATGTTCTTGTTGTTGAACAACATAGGGATTTCCCATGCCTAGGCTTTCGATTGAGATCACCCCAGAACAGCATCAGAAGCTCAAAGCGATTGCAGCCCTGAGCGGCAAAACTATTAAGGAATATGTGCTTGAACGCTGTCTGCCTGATGTGCCCATCAACCCAGAACTAAGCTCGGAAGAAGCCCTCGCTCAACTGTCTGCCTTTCTCAAGCCGAGAATAGAAGCGGCTGAACGGGGTGAATTCTCCCCCAGCACTTTTGCAGATATTAAGCAGAAAGCACGTAACAACATCCAGTCCTGAATGAAGATGCCCTGATTAGACGTTTTGCAAAAGTGGTCTGAATCCCGCAGATTCCCTGGTATCAAAACGCTTTTGTAACAGGTCTATAGGCAATGAATGGTCTCATTATTAAAGCTGAAATTGATAAAATTAAGATAGATTAACTCAGGATAATTGGTATGACTGAAACGATTGATCGAGTCAGTTGGATAATCGATGATTTAGAACTATTGCCTCACTCTGAAGGGACAATATACGAAATAATCGAAGGAGAATTATTTGTGACTCGTACGCCTCACCGACGACATCAACAAATTTGTGGCAGAATTTTTAGTTATTTGAATAATTGGTCAGAATCAACAGATAATGGGGAAACCATTATTACTCCCGGAATCATCTTTTCAGATGCCGATAATGTGATTCCTGATGTAGTGTGGGTAAGCCAAGAAAGATTAGCTCAAATAGAAGATGAAGCCGGACATCTGACCGCAGCACCAGAATTAGTGGTGGAAGTAATTTCTTTTGGTAAAGAAAATGAAAAACGCGACCGCGAAGTGAAAGTCAAATTATATTCAATTCAAGGAGTAAAAGAATATTGGATTGTGGATCGTTTTCGTAAGCAAGTAGAGGTATATCGCCGAGACAAGGGGAAATTAACTCTAGTTGCTACCTTATTTGAACAGGATGAGTTAACTTCTCCTTTATTACCAAATTTTGTTGTACTAATCAATCACTTATTTCCGGTTAAGTAAAACAGCACGTATAACTGAAGAATATCACCAAAATTATAGGTTGTAATAGTCCTGAAATGTAAAGAAGCGAATAGGTAACAGTTCCAGCCATCCTTCAGCAGAGAGTGTTCCCCAAAATAGAACAGCATCGCCAGTTAAATTGTAGTCAATCAGAAAGTTCATGGCTATGCCTAGGCTTCAATTCGCGCTTTCCATGCTTGGAGTTTTGCACGGAGGACTTCCTGACCTGGCTTCGGAGGCATTGCTGCAATCTTGGCAAATCGTTCTCGATTTCGGTCTTCCCAATATTGCCGAATTTCCTTTGCTGTTTGTAGACATTCTTGGTATTCCGCTTCAAACTCAATATGATGAGTTTCAATGTAGGCTAGCGCTGAACGAATCTGATCATGATTAAGACCGAGTTTTTCAGAGATCAACTGTTGTGGATACTGAACCTTCAGGTAATCCATCAGGTCGTAAAGAGTGATGCGTGTACCTGCGATTGTTAATCCCCGCTCTGTCCGAATGATTGCTGGTTCTTCAGTAGGTGCTGACACCATATTAAACCTCTTATCCCTGCTGGATAGCTATCTATTCTCTTGATACCCAATGTCCATTATATTCAAAGCCCGTTCGCTTACTCATTGAGTTGATTGGCGATCGTACCAGGCTCAACTCGATGGTACTTTGAAGTAAGTCCCGAATTTACGATCGCGTAGCGTGACCTGCATGTCAATCGAGGCCGATAAATACCTTTGATTGAGGCAGCAATTTGAGTAGACCTGCTGGTAATATTGAGTATCTGGTTTGGCTGGGAATGGAGAGCCACCAACAGCCTCCTGATTTAGCAGCAATTCAAGAAATTATAGAAGAAGCGATCGCGTAGCGTGACCTGCATGTCAATCGCATAAGCGCGGAAGCTGAGGCCTTTCGGCCACGCTTTGCGAACGCGTGACTCGCAAAGCTCAAACCAATGTCGAAGCGTGCTTTACTTTTAATACCACATTCCCCTTAAAACAACCGGTTTATAATGAATCCTTACACAATCTTAAATCAGACCCAGTGCCAGCGGGTAAGTGATGGAGTCATCCTGCCACTTCTGAGCGGTTGTGAGTCAGCCACCCGCCAGCTGGTACTTGTCTGGCCCCAACTTGGAGATTTCGACAGTCTCGAATACGCTTGGTGGCTGCAACGGGAAGCAAAAAGGTTACAGGGCGAGGGTATAGTAATACGAGCTGTTGGTATTGGCAATCGCGATTCTGGTAAGCGATTCTGCAACTATACGGGGTTTTCTGGGGATTGGCTGTTTGTCTGTCCCAATGCACAGCTGCACCACCAGCTTAATCTTTATCCAGGACTATCCCTCAAGCTACCAGGGCTCTCAATAACCCTAAATGCCTACTTTAATCTGCTGCTGATGTGTGCGGGTATTGGTAGTCCTGGCACTCTAGCTGAAGTATTTCGAGGCTATTGGGGCGATAGCCAGGCTCCGCAGTTGCTCGATGATGAGGAGGTTGTGCGAGGTATACCACTTCCCCCTATCAAGGGCTCATTCTTCCGGCTGGCTGGTGGCAAAGGTTTTCAAAGACCCTTTGAATTGGCAACCCTGCGGCTGCGGAATATGACAGAGGTTTTAAGCCACTGGAATACTTATGTGCCCAATGGGGCTTATCTGACCCAGCGAGGGGGAACCTTCTTATTCGATTCACAGGGGAAATTACTCTACCAATACCGGGATTGCGGACTCCTTGGCTTTGCCCAGAATATGAGTCGTCCACTGTCGTTTTTATTAGATTAGCTCTACCAAAGCGATAGTAACAATGTCTTGATAGATCTTGTGTAATCGAACGCACTTTACAAGAGCGATGCTCCTTTGGAGCCGCTAAAAGCGAACGCACTTATTTGAGTTGATCAAATTCCTTCTCAAAAGCCAGGTATTGTAGTAGTTCCAGGTAAGCTAAGTGATGATATACCCATCGGAACATTAGGTGCAATTTGGAAACAAGCACAGTTAGGAGATGAACGATGAAAAAATATGCAGTAATTTATGAAAAAGGCGATACCAACTGGGGGGCAATTGTGCCAGATTTACCCGGTTGTGTTAGTATTGGTGACACTTTGGAAGAAGTCCAAGAAAATGTTAAAGAGGCGATCGCACTTTATCTGGAAGTTTTGGTCGAAAAAGGAGAAAAAATTCCTCAACCTCAAACCAAAGTCGGATTTGTAGAAATAGCAGCTTAATCCCTAGTTTATCAAAATGCTACAAGATCTATTGGGTAGGATGGTGCGTTCGGTGATATTCTGTCAATAAATCTCTTGATAGATCTTGTGTAATCGAACGCACCCTACAAAAGCGTACGCACTTGATAGCTCTTGTGTAATCGAACCCACCCTACAAGAGCGATTGGCCGTAGGCCACGCTACGCGATGAAGCGTTTCGGCAAAGCCGACGCTACGCGAACGCAAAGCGTGGCCTACGGCCTCAGCTTCCGCGCTTATGCGATCGCACTACCAGACGACTTGATCGTGCTGCAAGCCAAAGTTCAAGACATGGTAACCAGCATAGTGTTAGAATTATTCCATTATGCCAACAATTTTACGGATCGGTCCAAATCGTTTCTACTTTTATAGTCATGAGCCGAATGAACCGCCGCACATCCATATTGACCGTGATGCTTCATCTGCTAAATTCTAGCTGGAACCAGTCAGTCTAGCTAGCAATGTTGGTTTCAGTGCTAAGGAACTTCGGAAATTGCAAGGGATAGTCCAGGAAAATCAGAAAAATCTATTAGAGGCTTGGTATGGGTATTTTGGCAATTCGAGCGGATGAGAGAGTTAAGAATGTCTACTTTACTGAAGAAACCATTAGTGTTGATTTAATGGATGGCCGGAAAATTACCGTACCTCTAGTTTGGTACCCAAGGCTACTTAACGCCACACCCGATCAACGTTCAAATTGGGAAGTTTGCGGTGGTGGTTATGGCATCCACTGGAGCGACATAGACGAGGATTTGAGTACAGAAGGGATGCTGCGTGGTGCGCCAGCCCCATCCTCCAGAAATTTATGAGTTAATCGAGGTCAGGGACCCTAACGTTCAATGATTGGGGAAATTCAGAGGCGATCGAGTTCCCCCCAAATATTGGTATGTTGGACTTTGGACAAAGCACCCTAAGAATGACCCGATCAATAAGTTCATCTAATTGGTGTTTGGCTTGATTGCTCGTAATTGCTTTCATTTTGAGATAGTCATAGTTGTATACACCATAAAGATAACAGAAATTTACAGATTTTTTTTGTCAATAAAATCTACGGGCGATCGCACTTATTTGAGTTGATCAAATTCCTGATCACTAATTCCTAACTGCTTGAGTATTTCTCGAAATAACCAACCTCCAATCTCAGCATTACCATGAACAGGAATAGTGGTTGACCATTTTTGAATTCAAAATGCCAAATTCAAAATTCAAAATGAATCGCCTTCTAATTTTGAATTGTTTCCACAGGTGCGAGCCGTGGCGAATTTAATTCGCCAACGGAAAGCGCACCTAAGGATACAAGCCACCGAATTCATTGATAGGGTATTTTTTAATTTTGAATTGATAATTTTGAATTGGAGCGTTCGCGTTCGCGGAGCGTCGGCTTTGCCGAAAGCGTGACCTACGGTCAAGCGATTGACTTCCTTTTTGACGAACTTTCTGAAAGCCTAATTTTTTAGCAACTTTTTCTAAGGCTTTAGCTTTAGCTGGCATGAGAAACAGTTACCTCGACATCATCAGGTAAATTTTTGCCTTCTTCGAGGTATTCTTCTTGAATCATCTCAAAAACAGGATTTAATTCACAGAGGGCTGCTTCAGGAGTTTCTCCCCAGGCATGACATCCTTTAATGGCTGGAATATAGGCGACAAAAGTTCCATTGTCATCGGGACGTAAAATAATTTTATAGTCGTTTATGGATTTCATTGTTGTTTTTATCTAGATATTTTTTTGGCTGTCTATTCTATCGTTGAAAGACCCAACAAAGAGTAATCGGTGCAGATGTTAGATTACGAGCTAATTGGCATCAGCCTAGTTCAACACTCACGGGTTTGCTTTCATGAATCGACTGGCAGGTTATACTGGCGACGCTGCTCTTGGGCAAACTCATGGAAAGACCGAAATCGACCTGCCTGGAAATCATTCAGTCCTTTTTGAATGCCCTTGATAGCCTCCTGTGAATCTTCCACCTCCGACTCTAAGACACTAGCCAGCAATTCGGACGCAACCAAGCTAACATCTTGACCTCGCCGAGCAGCATATTCACGCAGTAGTGCTTCTAATTCTGAGCATAGGGTAAGAACAATTGTCATCGAGCTACTTCCCTCCCAACCTTTGCTTATATGCTGCATTCTAGCAAAGTGTGGGGGGCGTTACTTTAGCATTTCCTCAACCCACCCGACAAGATCGCGTACGCACTATAATATAAAAGTGCAACAAATTGTCAAGCCTGAACAAATTAATACTCTCGATCTTGAGGAGATAAATCATGAATCATTCGAGTTCTGAGCTAACACGTCCGCTTACTGAGTTGCGTGACGATATATTATTAGAAATTGAAAAAATACCCGACGAACAGATTCCACAATTATTACAAATCCTTCGTTTATTTCGTCAAAGCCAAATGACGAATAAAGAATCTGTAGATCATTGGCAAAAAGCGATGGTTCAGCTGGAAAAATCTGATCCAATTCAACGAAAACAGCAACAATAAAAGTTAAAGCAGTTATTTAAATCGTGGAATGAGTTAGACGAAGAAGAAGACCAAAAAGAAACTTGGGAAATCATTAAATCGATCAAAGGAGTTTCGATTTAACCTAAGATGAGCAAAGTGATAGTTTTAGATTCGGCCCCTGTTGGTTTAATTACAAATCCAAAAGGCGCTGCGTTGTCACTGAAATGTCAAGACTATTTATCTAATGACCCGATTTATCCACGACCAATTTGCCAAAGATTATTTAGAAGAATTGTTATCACAATTTGGGGAATGTCAGGCTCCCCTAGAAATCCGCAGCGAAATCCGACAAGTCGATGTATTTTTTGCCCCGGCCAATCAAGCACAAAATTACCCAGAAGCCTTAGGCTTATTAGGGAAATTAGCTACAACGCCTTGTTTGTTTGAACCCTTTAGAAATCCGGTTACTATTAACGAAATTCGGACTTGCCTCCTGAAATTATTAGAGGTACACACAGATTTTATTCGTCAAGGTAATCGAGAGAATACTCGCCTCAATGAGGAGAATTACCCAAAATTATGGATTTTGACCCCGACAGCATCTGTTAAAATATTAGAAGGCTTTGGTGCTAAGAGTGATCCGGACCATTGGGGTGAGGGGATTTATTTGTTACCCTCTTTCCTAAGGACTGGATTAGTCGTAATACATAAATTACCAAAGACCTTAGACACACTATGGTTGAGAATGTTAGGCAGAGGCAGGGTCCAACAACAGGCCATTGATGAATTAGAAGCACTGCCAGAAACAAATCAATTTCGGGAAAATACTTTATTGTTGTTATCTTCTCTGCGTAGTAACTTGGAAGTAAGTACAGAATTAGAACAGCAAGACAGGGAGTTAATTATGCGGTTATCACCACTTTTATTAGAAAAATTAGAAGCTGCTACTCAGTCAGGAATAGAGCAGGGCATACAACAAGGTATACAACAAGGTATGCAGCAGGGTCTGAGGATGGAGCGCACTGCGATTATCGAAAACTTGTTGAGAGTTCGGTTTAATTCTATTGATGACCAACTTAGAGGTATTATTGAACCAATGCTGTCCTTATCTAATCAAGAATTTTCCGCTTTAATTTTACAGTTATCTCAGCTATCCCGTGAGGAATTATTAGCAAGATTCAGTGATTAATTCAAAGTTAAAAATTAAAAATTAAAAATGAATGAAGCCCAGTAAGGGATGGTGCGTTCTGTGATATTAGGTCAATAAATCTCTTGATAGATCTTGTGTAATCGAACCTACCCTACAAGAGCGTACGCACTAATAAACTTCATCGTGAGTGCCAATATCAATTAAAATGATTTCTTCTTCTAAGGTGTCTTGATTTTGTTCAAAGTTGAAAATAAGACGACAATCATATTCAACCGAACAAGCTCAAGCACCTGATAATTTACCTTTGAGTTTATGAGTGCGTAGTATAGGATTATAAGGATTATCAGCCAGTAATCTTAATTTGGCTTCAATTTTTGGTTTTAAATTCGGTTGACGTTTAATGATTGCCTTAAAAGCTCGTTTAAATGATGATGTTACAATTAAATTAGTCATTGTTTAATTCGGCGATAACATCATCAACTGTACCCCGAAAAACGTTACCTTGTTGATATTCTTGGTGAGCTTTAGTTATATTAACAGCGATTTCCTCTCTTCTTTTTTCAATTTGTCTATGTCTTACAATATTAATTAAATCGTTCTGTTCATCTAAAGAAAGAGCGTCAATCATTTCTAAAATTTGATGGAATTGAATGGTTTGCATCATTTTTTACTCTCTTGCCAAACTCTTAGTTTACTCTAAGCTAATTTATTCATTATATTCAATTTAACACTCCCAAACAAATGATCGCACTTTCCCAAATCAGAATTTTAGAAAGGGCCATGTTAGTTGGAAATGTTGGGTTTCCTTCCTCAACCCAACCTACAAGAGCAGGCTACCAATTCAAGCCTATAATGGTGGGCACTTGTGTTTGTAAATCTAGGATTTTATCAAAGATTATCGCACAAGTGCCCACCCTACAAGCTACAAGATTAGCCCAAAGGGCTACGCTTCTAATGTTGAGTTCTTTTGCCATTTTATCGAGTTCGGTGAGCATAGGGCTAGGAATTTCCACTCCTTGTGGTTTCTATATCCTGTCTTCTTCGTGAAGTCATCTGACGGCGTGTTCCGACTCTTGTGGTTGTGGAGTCAAAATAGCGGTCTATAACGTCTTCTCCTGCTTCAATTTTTTGTTCAATTTCTTCAATAGAAATATTGTTCATAAATTTCTCTCTCCCTTTTCGTGCTTTGACCAGATGTGATTAACCAGATATATTCCCCTTCATCTTTGGTGTTGCCGAAGTTTAGACATTGGCTACTTCGCTTTTTTGTTCAGCTACGATCGCGCTGTCAATTTCGGTTTGATGTGCGGTGTAAAACCCTAGTGCGTCGTTAATTTGAGTTTCAGTTAACCCATATTCCTCGGCCAGCTGGTTGGGAGACATTCCCCATTGGTGGGTGGCGATCGCAATTGTCTGGACTCGAATCCCTGTCCCACGAATGACTGAGACGGGGTGACCACTGGCTCCTTGACGATAAGTAATGTGGGGAAAGCTTGGGTCATGGAATTGATGCTTGATTTCGGCAACTTTTTCAGCCACTGCCCATAAAATCAAGTCGTCGAGGGGAATGCCTTGACGCAAAGCACATTGTTCTACAACTTGGCTGAAGTTGAAGCGGCAAGTTAAGGGAGTAGGATGCCATCTTTAAGGTAAGGTCTGCATTGTCGGTTAATTTACCTTCCGATCCTAACGGATGCTCTTAGTATAGCAGAAGTCAGAAGTCAGAAGGAACGAAGTCAGAAGTCAAACTCTTGCGCTTCTTGATGCAGTCGCTCATGGGGGAAACCCCCAAGACCGCTTAGGTGCGCTTTCCGTTGGCGAATTAAATTCGCCACGGGTCGCACCTCTGCATCGCTTACTTAGGTTTGAGACTTTTGTCATGTCCTAACTGCCCTGGCGACTGCTATATAACGCGATCGCACTACACCTCCCGCGCGGGTTCCACAGTTCCCACACTTCCCAGCCGACCCGCTGGAAGTTGCAGAAGGCGATCGCTTTGATTGGTGGTTGGTTGGTGCTAACGGCTGTTGATAACCCACCCTACAAGAGCTACGATCGCACTATCTCTTCCATCGTGCCAGCATGTTTTTGGTTAAATTCACCTATTTCTCGATTAACCTCATTTTTCGCAACTCGATCATATGGTGAATGGCCTACGCACATTATCTTAAGACATCACCCAAAAGTTATCAAATATGATAACCTGTAACTATGAACTGGCAAATTACTTTCTACAACGAGAAAGTAGAACAAGAAACATTGAACTTTCCACCAGGCATCCTCGCTAATTTTCTACACATCGCTGAGATGATTGAAGAGTTTGGTCCGATGCTCGGGTTACCATACACAGCTTCAATGGGTGGCGGACTTTTTGAAATAAGGTCAAAAGGTAAAGAAGGTATTGGTCGCTCTCTTTACTGTATGATCAAAGGAAGAGAAGTAATTATTCTGCATTCCTTTATTAAAAAGTCGCAAAAAACACCAAAAAAAGAATTAGAGCTGGCCAAAAAACCTATGAAGGAGATAAAAAAGTGACCCGTCCAACCTTTGCCAAGTTTAAAGAAAAAGCTCTAGAAAATAGTGAAGTTAAAAAAGAGTATCAAGCTCTTGCCGTAGCTTACGATCTTAGAAAGAAACTTATTGACCTAAGGAAAAAAGCCGGTTTAACTCAAGAAGAATTGGCAAAAATTATAAATACACAAAAGAGCAATATTTCCCGTTTAGAGAATGTTAATTCATCTTATTCTCCCAAGCTCTCGACGATCGAAGACTATGCTCAGGCGGTTGGATATAAGGTAGAAATTAATTTTGTGCCAATTGAACCTTCTCCTTAACCTGAACCTATAACCATATTTATGAGTTGGCTCTTGGATTTCATTGGTTATTGGCGATCGCACTCTCCAGTAGGGTGGAGAAGGCGACAGTGTAATCCACCGAGTCCCTTATGGGATGGTGCGTTCTTTATCTGAGGTCAATAATTTTCAAGTTTTATCTTTTGTAATCGAACGCACCCTACAAGAGTGACGCCCGCACTATCTCCTCCATCGTGCCAGCGTGTTTTTGGTTGAATTCCCCTATATCTCGATATACCTCATTTTTCGAAACTTGTACGTCTGGTGAATTTTTATCCTGAACCGCTTGATATATCGTCTCTTCCGCTGTAGCATTCTCTTCTTTATCCTCTGTAGTAGAGCTATCGGTGCTAGCAGTATTTTCGGCGGATTTAGAAACTTCAAATAGCTTTTCTCTTAAGGCATAGGCATCACGAACAAACTAATTTGCTCTGGTGGAAGTTTTCTCGCGTCTGCTATTTTTTTGTTAATATCCTTTATCTCAGCATCCAGTTCATCTTTGGTCATATTAAACAAATGACCACCAATCGGTTTACCGGCTTGGCTGGACCCTAAGGCATCATAATGCTGGCTATAAGACTCCTTGAAGTTATTGAGTAAGGTTTGATAATCAGGGTCAGAGGTATTGGTATCTGAGTCATCTTTAGTTCCACTATCGGGAGAATCGCTGTCACGCTTGGTATAGGTTAAATGATCCATTAAAGCATAGGTATCCTTGAGCATTTTTTTGGTATTGTCTGAAGGGACTTTTACCGCTTTCTCCATCGCCTGAGCGAGTTGATCCACTTGTTGATTGACCTCACTCTCGGTCATGGTAAATGGATTTTTTAATTGATCGAAACCTTTTACATCCTCCAATTTCTTAAACATATCCCCCGTAGAGTCTTTGAAAGAGGCTAGTTCCGACCTTGAGATGGGTTGACCACTTGACCTTTTGTCTCTCAGACCTTGCGCCTGCTTTAAAAGCGATGCAGCGCGGTCTTGGGGAGGCAGCGCGGTCTTGGGGAGGCAGCGCGGTCTTGGGGGTTTCCCCCATGAGCGACTGCCGTGGTTCCCCCCATGAGCGACTGCCGTGGTTTCCCCCATGAGCGACTGCATCAAGACAAAGAGGCTGCATCATCTTGGGACAGGTTAGAAGCACCGGCAAGAGCCTCACTCAATTTCTCAATCTCCGCCTCGGTGGTCATACCGGTGATCGGATTGATTTTTCCTTGGGATTGGGAGTTGGAAGAATCTGAAGATGCTTTTGAAGTCGCTTTTGCTTTCTCAGGGTCTTTTTTCTTCTTGCGGATTTTTTTGACTTTACTAGGGAGTGACATATATAGTCGTTTCTTGGCTTATTATCATTTGATCTGGTGAGCGTGGAGGATTATTCTGTTTATCTGCTCTATCGCCTGCCTTGTCTATTTGGTATGTGCGTTATTAACACACCCAACAAGAGAGGCGATCGCATTCAGTACCTCTCTTTCTCCTCCCATTTTATTCTCCTTTTTGGCCGAAATTAAAATTCATCTTTACCTCTGTCCTAATTGCGACGGCAGGCACTGAAAGCATTTCTGAAAGACCGGGAACTCCTTTGTCGAAGCCTAACGTGTTTTTATCTTCTTCTTTATCTGTTTTATCTGTCTGAGTTTCCAGATGTGCATTCCCCACTAGAGCTATGTATTTACCACTATTCTGACTGTCTTTAATTACTTTCATTGCGTATATATTCATAGTGGCTTCCCTGGCCCTCTCTCGATCAGCTACGGAAGAATAGGGTCTTGTGGATGCTGCAGGCGAGTCGATACCGATAACCCGAATATCAGCTTGTTCTTTATTATTTTTAGCTTTTATAGCCTTCAATAAATCTAAATAACTGTAATTATCCTTTTTTGTTTTATTTATTAAAAAGCGTTGAAGTTCCGGTGAGAGTTCACCGTCTAGTTTTAAATAATCATCAACCATAGACTGATAGTCTGACCTTATGGCCTCCAGATAGACAGACTTAACTCCCATCCCAACAAAATTGTCGAGATTTTCAATTACCTGTTTTCTAGCAGCATCATCAGAATGCACTTCACCAATAATTAAGCCTTCTTCATTTTTAAGTATTGTCGCAATTGTATTATTCTCTGGATCTGGGTTATTTTGTACCCATTTGTCCTTCAAGTTCTTTTCTTGCTCAAAATTAAAATTGTTTGAGAATTTGACTCCTTCTTGCAGCAGTGCTTTATGTTCAGTATCAATTTTTTTTCGTCTCTTTTTGGTATCATCTTCTCCAAATAAATCGTCGAAAAATTAAGCGATGCCACTCTTGTGATTCGGAAACTTAGGATCGCGGCTCAAGTCCAGTGTCTGCAATATTAAATCAGCAACTTCAGGGTATTGATCTATAAGCTGCTGGCCAGAGTATTTTATTTTAAAAACATCTTTTGAAAACCTATTTTTCTCAAATACAAAATTTGGATCAGCTTCAACTCTGTAATTTTCTAGGGCCTTCTTAAGCTTATCAACATTTTCTCTTCCCTTTACTATGGTTAGTTTTGATCCCCTATCTTGAAAACTATCAAAAGTAGGTTTCGATGAAGATCCAGCACCTAAATCTGGCGCAGCAAGTTCATCTATTTCAACTTGATCAAGGCTTTCCTCTTCAACCCCCTGCGCAACTTCCTCAGTTTCGGGAGCAACGGGTTTAGTAGCCCGTTCCATCTCTCCCTTCTTCTTTCCTCTTCTTTTCTTTAGTGCTTTACTTGCTCCCTCTTCAACTTTTTGTTTGATCCGACTCAACATACAAACCTCCTGATAGACATTTAATTTATCCTGGTGGATCTTTTTTTTAATGGTTTGATTGGTCTTAGACTTTCACAGGATTTAAACCCGAATTATTCGGTTATTATTAGCTTAAGGTGTCAAACGTTGGGATACCCACCGACAGTGTGACCGTAGTGTCAACGTGGTACTTCATCTCCACCGAGGACAATTTATTCGTTCCAGTGCGACTCCATAGCTCTAAAACCTTACCGTTTCCCTCATAGAGCGCAAAGTGGTCATTGTCGCCCCATCGGATAACCGCTCCCTTTGGTACGTATTTGTCCATTAGATCTGGATATTTCAACAGGCGCGAATCCAGATCCATCCCACCATTAAGAAATCCAAAACTCTCCTGATCGGGACCTTTTTCTCGATTACCCACCACCACTTTGAGTTGGTTCCACGATAACAAACCTGCTTTATATGACAAATAGGCTATACACTCCCAGCAGTTCATCACCGTAGGCTCTGTCCGTGGGTTGGATTCTTGCAGCAATTGCTTTAGATCGGTTTCACTGTCCTTGTCCACAGAGCCGCTCCAAGTTAATTTCCCCAAGAGCTGTTGCCCAATTTTGATAGACTTTTCCATATTGGTAAGCATTTGCATCGTACTCTCGAGCGCCTCTTCAACATCTTCTATTCTTGAGCCTCTCGCTAATCGACCCAAACTAACGAGCTGTCCATGTAGCGATTGCTTCGACTGCTCTCGATCCAAAGGGGCTGGTGAGGAACTTAATCGATCACGTTCCATTGCTTCATAGGCGCTGGCGATTTGCTCCGGCGTCAGATCGACAAGTTTGTTCAGCTTAAATAGATATATCTGATCGTAATCATCCCTAAGCAAATGAATAAGCTTTTCCATATGCTCTTTATCTATATGTTGTCGCCATTCGGAAAACCCAAAATTCATTAATCCCGGCGCGGGTTGGGTATTAACCAATCCTAAAACTCTTGTTTCAAACTGCTCTAGCTTAAATCCTTCGCCATACTGTAATAGGTCCTCTGTGTTGAACCCTGTGCTGGCTTGGTGGGACAAATGTCTTATGCGCAAAGGATTATATTTTTTTGCGAGCGCCTGCATCCTGGCTATACTGCTTGCCTTTTGTTCCTCCTTTAGCACTTCTCTGGCTATTTCTCCTAAAGAAGTGCCAGAATCATACTTGCGTAAGATCACGCTGGCATATCGATCCAGGTTGATGTTCCCCTTATCACTTCCGAACGATTGTATAAGTTCTTGTTTCACCTGTGGCAACGCAGAATAGTCCAAGCGTATTAGAGCCTCTGCTATGGTGCTAGCATCATCGCCTTCCTGTATTCGCCTTTTCACATATTCCGGAAATCTGGAATCAAGCTCCGAGAAACCGTGAGCAGATAGCTCTTCTTTTACTAACGCTTTTTTGTATTTCTCCCGCGTCGTTTTTTCTTCTTCGTTAAGAGCAATGCTCTTCTTTTTCCCTTTATCGGCTTGTCTTAATAGAATGTCACGCATGATATTCAGATTTCCTCCTTTTACTCTTTTAGTTTGGTTTATCGTAGTTAATTAACTAAGCGGTAAAACAACCAATTAATTCAACCTAAATCAATTAAACAACCGCCTTATACATCACAACCAATCCCAAATTACTCAAACTCTTCTTATCCCCCTTCGCTTTAAAGTTCCAACTCGCGCCTGAGCTTCGGATCATCAACCCATTCGCCTCATTAAACTTGCCATGCTTCAATGTCAGGTCATCATCATCATTCATAATCAAACTCACCTGCCCTTCCCCTTGCATTTCATAATGAGGCACCAACCCAGTAATTTTACTTCCCGATAAATTTGGCAACATCTCCCGCTTGACCATAATGTCGAGTTCTTCAGTTTCGTCACTAATAAACGCCTGCCATTCTTGAGGAAATGTTTCCGCCATATTTATATAAACAGCTGTGGGATAGGGCTTTAACATCCCCTTCACCGCACTGGCGAATGAGTTACCGCCATTAAGGGCAGTGTACTTCAACTTGATAGTCACCTTATTCAGTTCGTTCAAGTTGTAGCTGCCACGCTTACCGCTTAACTCTAATCGCCAGGTTGATACCGCACCTGTTCCTTCAAAGGGAAGGAAACGTTCATCATCTAATCGCAGTTCAAATAAACCGTTCGGTTCGTCATATTCTCCTATGTCACCCAAGGCTATTTGCTGAGTGGTGCGCCAATCGCTGCGGATTGACATCGGTTCCTTACCTTTGGGATTCAGTAAGTATTTCACCGCTTTCACGTCTGGTTCCATCACTGTTTTATGACGGAGTTGAGTTAAGGTGGCATTCACGGTTTTTCCTTCACCCGCATCGATTTCAATGGCAATCGTTTTAACTTGTCGGTTATAGTGCCCTTGGAAGTCGTAATCGAATAAGGCTTCCGAGAGGTTGAACTCACATGTGCCTTTGGTTTTTAATTGAATAAAGGCCATGGGGTCCAGCTCCGCCAAGGAAATATGTTTCCCGATTTCTAAAGAACGGCTATTGGTATCAATATAAGCCTTCTCCATGCGGTCTAGGTCATGCCCTAGGGAATCACCACTGAGTAAACCTTTCCGCAAGCTGTCCCAATACATACCGCCAATGAACGAAACCTCACTCTCTTTAAGACCGCGCTCGAATTGATAAGCTTTTTCGGCAGATTTTGCCATATCGTGGGCTAGCTTATAGGTTTGGAAGAACAAGCCTGATAACTTGCTCGTCATCCATTGATACAACTGTTCGTTTGAGAACTTGCTGGTCATAAAGCGTTTCATTGATTCATTTTGTTTGATCTCCTTTTCGGTTGACTGTATCTCTAGCCTTGCGACATTGATTTGAAATTTCGCCCCTTCGATTTGGGCTTCCAGTTGCTTGATTTCACTTTCAGCCATTGTTTGTTGTAACTCCCAATCCTCTTTTGTGCGTTGATACTGGGCAAATAGACCTGCAATCTCACCTCCCATATTTATTGCTTCCGAAATAGACGATATACCATCAGCAGTCGTAGTTAATATGTCACTTAAGTGCATACCGCCGTGCTCAATATAAGAGGCAAATGGAGGACCAACAGCTACTTCTGGCGATGCCCCACTAATCGCTGCTGCAAATTTGAGACCGGAAATTCCATAGTTCATATAAGCTGATGCGGTCATCATGGCAATTTGAACGATTTCTGAAGCAATCATTCCTTGATCAATCAGTTTGTTATAATGCTCAAGTTGCCCTTCAGCACTTTTCTTATTTTCTTCAAGGGATTTCAAGTTTTCTAGTGCATCATTTAATTGCGCTTCCTTAATCCGGCTCGTAACTTCGAGAATTTCTTTTTCATGACGATTTTGTAACAAACTCAGGGCTTCGCTATCTTTCTTTTCGATCGCTCCCAACAAATCCCCACCGAATTGATTGAGTTTACCTACCAACTCTCGCGCTTTATTCAACATAAAGTTGAAGCGATAATGAGGTACAGGAACTGACAATCCTGCGATCGCGCCACCGATACCACCGCCACCAGCTACCGCCCGTACTAAAGCCATCGGGTCAATGGGAGGTTGGAACAAGGGCAAGGGTTGCTTAATCCCCATTATATTTAGGCTATGGCGGATTTTATACAGCCGGTCTTCTATCCTGTCCCAGTAGTCAATTAAATTTTGATTTTCGGGTATATAGAAGTAGGGTTGTGTGACAGAGCTATGAATATTAGCTGCGAAGGTTAGACTCTTTTGATCTCGGTTATCCCCACTCACATCAAACAAAAAGTCATATTCACTGCTATCTTGCTCTGCGCCCTGATCATGAATGCCTTCAATCCCATTGTTGCCATCACGGCCAAAGGGTTTTGAGTCAGACAATAATCTGGTGCCGGTATTTTCGGGTTTTTGTCCGAGGAGATCGTACGCTAAGATATAGTGCATCCTGGCTTCGTTGATACTCTCCCTGCTGTACTGACGGAACAGTTGATCCCCCCAGTCGATCAGATTATCGATATAGGCCATCACTGTGGTGCGTCGATAGGCAATGCGTCTCAGTCGGGCAATGGCATGAGGGTCGAAGGGGTCTTTCAGGTAGGCTTGGATTTGGGGCTGACTAATGGTTTCATCGGGAACCATAAATCCATACCTGATGGGAAGTCGTTTGACTATCTCCAAGGTTTCTGCTAAAGCTTTGGCATTAGGGTTATCTTTCACCAGAGCATCAACAGGCGTTTTCAGAGTGGTAATTGCTGATTCTGTAGGCAATTTTTTCAAATCCGTCAAATCGGTTTTATCAGGCATTTCTGTTCTGTCAAGCTCGTGTTTTCCTTCAAACACCTCCTCGTATGGTTCAAGCAATTTAATGACTCCGGTTGCATCCAGGTTTAATGCCCTAGCATAAGACGTGATCCGAGTAATCAAAGCCTCAATATCCACTGATAAGAACGGCAAGAATTTCCAATATTCCACTTCATCGGTCGGGTCAAAGATGAACTCAAACCATTTCTTCGCCTCTTCAAACTTCTGTTGAGTATTCAGAGATTGAGCAATCAGCAATGGCGCGTGGAAGAAAAGTTCCCAATAGTGAAGGCCATTCGCACCCCGAAATTCCAAGTGTGAATGCAAGGGAAGGGTTTCGACCCTCTTGGGATTCACTTCAATAATAGTATCAGGGCTTTCTTTTGCTGGTTTATTAGGGTCATAGTCTACTTTTTTAAACATCGGGAGTTCATCGATTTCCTGATTCTGTAGGCTAAATAGGTCATCGATGCCATGGGCAAACAATTTTTGACTCAATTTACTTCCCGTCATCGAGGACAAACGAATGATGTCATACTTAGCATTTTGCTTAGTGACAAATTCCTCCACCCTCACATATTCCTTTCCTGATACTAGGTAGGCATGACTACCCTGTTGAAAGGCAGCGTCGAACTTATCGAATCCCTCGGGCCATACCCAGTTACCTTGGATATTGTTAATTTCTTTGGTGGCTTTGGATTCGGGATCGAAAATTGCGTATTGACTATGGTCGAAGAGATAAACCTTATTATCCAATTCAAATACCGCTCGAACCGGTCCATTCCATCGAGGCAACCCTTCCGTATTATTCCTCAATAGTCGAGGATATCCCGGTTCGACATTATCGAACTCAGTACCCTGGTAACGATAATACTGGTCCCCGGAAAAGAGGTATGTTTTTTCGTTGTGAGTAAAAGCTGCATCAACCACACCTTTACCATCTTGGATGTTATTTTTTACTTTTCCCCAATCCTTCTTAATGGTCTTTGTATCCGAGGCATTATCAGATGTGAAATAAATATTTCCTTGGAAAAATCGGATTTTATTATCAGAGCTAAAGAAAGCAGCATTAATTCCATTTTCGTTGGGAATACCATCTTCTCCGCCTTGGGAAATTTTCTTTGGATATCCCGTAACAGGCTGAGACAATGATGGGTCGCCAACAAACTTAATGTATTGGTTGCCAGACACCAAATACAAGATTTGGCTACCGGTGGAATCCCTCTTGGTTAAGGCATAGTCAATGGATGAAACGGCAGTATCTGCCCTAGATGTATAATTTGCAATATTCTTGGGTTGAGACCATGGAATAAGCAATGAACTCATTACCTTATTAAAGCTAGGACCCATTATGTAATTTTGCGCAGAAAGAAGCATTAGTTGACCCTGGGAGTCAATATACATTCCTGTTAACTGGTTAGAAGGCACTCCGTTAACATGAATAGTTTTCATAGGTGACCTTGTGGGTTGATTTCTTCCATCAACATTTCTGGCAAAGTCCTTATGAAATACAAATAGTTTCGGTTGAGGATCATTAACCGCTAAAATAAAGTGCTCCCCATATATGGATAACCCGACGAGGGATTTACTCCGTGAACTTTTTATTTCAGCAATATAGTGTAGTAGATAGGCATCACTAGTAGAGCTATTTTTGTAGAACTGATTGTCGGCGATAAAGAAAGCATCCTCATTAACCACAAACGCTTCGGTAACCTGACTTAAGTTCAGTTGTTCTATATTAGCAGTATATAATCCATCAAGCTTACTAAGTAACTCTTCTTTACTTGACGCCTTCTTGAGAGTTCCGCTGGTATCATGCAAATAAGTATCTTGTCCATAATCAAATGCGTTTCTAATACTTTTTGCGTCATCAGTCGGTGGCCAGAGCTTATCCGAAATCTTTAATGGGTTGTTAAGATCATCGGATGTGACATACTGATTTCCTTTGATAAAATACGACTTATTGCCATATTCAAAGGCAGCGTCCATGGATTCCCACTGGGGTAGGTTATCTTTATTTTCACTTAGTTTTATTGGATAACCATCATCAACCTGTTCAAAGGAAGTAGAATAGACGAAGTACTGGTCTCCGCTGAACAATATGGTCTTTCCTCCTTTAACCATTGCAGCGTCTACATGGTTATTTTGTTGAATATTATTATTGACCTTACCCCACTTATCTTTCGTCGCTTCTACAGAAGAAATAACAAGATCCTCCATCTTCTTATTCTCTGACTCTGATGGAATACTAGTTGTCGTATATTCGCCTTCCTTTGAAAATGCGTACAACTGATTATTAGCAACAAAGGCCGCGTTCATAGTAAACACTTTTGTAGTATCTAGTGTTTTAACGTCTCCGTTCGTATAAGTATCCGTTGCTCCCGAAGCTGGTTTACACAGGAAGCTCGCCCCTTTGTAATAGAAGCATGCCCAGGTGAGTGAGTTTTTGTTTTCTGGAACATGCAACAGTACAGGGGGTTCAAGTTTATTCACTTTTTCAGTAGGAAATAATTCTTTAAAGGTATCAATACCAGAACGGTTGACACCAGCAGTATTAGACTGACTTGCCTTAATTTTTACATCTCTGGTTTCGGGATAGAAGTTAAAACTGCTAACCTCGTTTCTGCGATCAGCAATAATTTGGAAGGTGGCATGGCGTTTTTCTTGCTGAGACGTAAGTGTTCGCCAGTCTTTCTTCCACATCGCACCATCATTATCAAAGTACAATACATCGTAGGAATAATTGACTGATACGAAGGTGTAACCGTCACCAATTAAGCCTTTAACGATTTGAAAACTGGAATCATTTTTATATAAATTATCGTCTGCTTGTTCGTGAAGCTTGATTCGATCTCCCTGATGCCTGAGATAGAAATCCGGCTTATCTGTTGCAGTGGACTTGATAGAAATAAGATCATTGCGATTTTTATCGAGGGTAGATTCAACTATTTTAAACTGGTTTTCTGGTGCTTCAAATGCATCTCCAGGAAGAATCCGTTTAACGTAACTTAGAAGATCCTTTTCATAATTGACCAGATGAAGCCTATCAGTGTTGGTTGCCTTCAGATAGACTTTACTGTCACCATCCACAGACGCTTTTTCAATCGCCTTAATAAGTTCTTCCCTTTCTGCGAACCCATCTGCATTCAATTTCGGTTTAATCTGTTTTTCGGTCACATAGTGACAGTGTACTAGAATACTATCCAGATTGAGTGCCTTACTCCTTTCTGAACCACTAAAATCTATAAAATAGTTAGTAATGGTGTAATTGGATGTCATCTGATGATTTAGTTTCTGGGCAGGAACCCAAGTTTTGTTCAAATCATAATAGGAGTAATAAATCTGCAAAACAGATTCGGTGACAGCGTTAGACTCGACCTTAGTGTTGTTATTTTCTGAACTGATATTGACCCCTGTATCTGAACCTATACTGCTTTTCTGTTCGATTTCAGCCCAGAAAACATAAACCCGATTCAGGGTATATACTGGGTAAACCCGCTCGGAATTAATTTGAATATTAACCTCTTCCCAGGGTTGCCAATTAACTGAGTCGGTTTCGCCATTGATAAAGGTAGCGCTTCGATAATAATAGCGTCGAGGCTCACTGATGGTATGACCAAACAGAACTATGTTTTTATCATCAGGATTGTCGGGATGATCATACACATAGCCCCCAGCCACCTTGAGCTGTGATAGCTCGGTATATTGGTCGATAAACCGATTAAAGGCTTGGGTGACATTGGCCTCATTCAGTTCCCCTTGCAGGAGTTCTTGCTCTAAGGCTTTAAACTCTGGGGTTTTGGTATCTCTGAGTTCCGCTCGAATATAGTTTTCTGGATACAAGAAGACTTTACGGTTGGCTTCCCAAACCCGATAGTTCTTCATCCATTCCCATCGGTTCAGCAAGTCTTGACGGCGTTGAGCCTGATCTGGTTTTAGCTCGGCGGATTCGAGATTAATAAAGTAACGATGCATAAACAGTTGAACTGCTGCGATCGCTTCTTTGATCTTAGAAGTGGATGCCTCGCTGCCCATTTCCACATCAATTAATAATTTCTGATAAAGTTCACGAGCATTATTTACCTCTTGATCTTTATGAATAGCATAAGGTAAGAGTGCATCACGCTTGATCAGATTCAATTCATCCCGGATTTCGTTGTGTAGCAACTCCACCCCTTTTGCACCACAGTGGGTTGTGGTCAGCAGTTTGTTTAACTCCTCTTTGGCAGCAACGATATTACTATGACTGGGATACTGCTGACCGCTATTGAACTGGGCCTTGGTTACAAAGAGTTTAACCAGTAGTTGTGAATAAAGCGTCTTAGGCTCTGTGGAAATTTTATGAGCAACCTGGAAGAAATCGAATATCCGTAGGATAAGCTCAATATTAAACCGATTCTCAAATTGATTATGCTTTTGGATAAAGCCATTATTTTTCTTGAGCCACTTGAGCTGATTGATATCCCAATCAAATAGCTCTGCTAAATCAAAATAGGGCAATTTGGTATAGCCTTGTTTCGGATGAAGGATATCGGTCAAGGTGGAATCACCGCTAGCATAGGTATCGTTAAGCTGTTTAAACTCGGTGATTACTTTAATATCGGAGATCAGGTAATCAGCCCAGTCTCCCCATCGCAGCTTAAACTGATAAGGCCCCATAATCTTAGGACATTCATGGCTGTTATTGATGAACCGAACATAGTGGTCAGCCTTAACAAAGTAGCTATGACCTTCAAACTGGAATGCTGCATCAATACCACTTTCAAAGTGATTGGGCAGATTACCCCAGTTATTGGCAATGGACTTAGGATAACCTGGGTCAACATATTTCTGTAATGGGCCACCATAGCGGATATATTGATTGCCTTTAAAGACCAGTAAACCACCTTCCTGGTCAATAATGGCAGCATCGATTGATGTAACGGGTTCCTCAAAATTGTTATTGGTCTTTAACCAGGTCTCTGTTACCTTAAGTTGAGTGTTGCTATCGTTAACCCAAAGATGTCTATCCTTAATCAGATGAACTTTCCCATCTTTGTCTTTTAGGGCAGCATCGATGCCATCAATTAACTCAACCGGAACTGTAGAGAAAGTAGATTGAGGTAATATCGGCTCATCCAGTAAGCCCGAGGCAATGGTTTTGGGATAGCCGCTGTCGATATATTCGTATTCGTCACCGGAATAGCGAATAAAACGGTTACCGGAGAACAAGTAGGTATAGCTCTTCTTGTCCGATGAATCAATAAATGCGATCGCAGCATCAATTTTACCGTTGGCTAAAAAGGGTTGTTCACCGCAAGCCAGTTTAGTCAGGTCGTAATTAGCCGCCAGTTCCATGGAGGCAACAAACAAGGTGGTATCGATCACGAGATACACATTCCGTTGATTGATCACCACTGCTGCTAGCTTGGCTTTGTCTTTGGCTATCTTCTCTTCAAATTCATCCGGTAGATGTTTAAAGCTGGCTTCTTTCCGTAAGTTGATAGCGATAGATTTGGGGTAATCTTTATCAATCTGTCGATAGTCATCACTGGAATAACGGACGTATTGGTCACCTGAGAATAGATACGTTATCCCTTTAGTATCAACAACCGCAGCATCTACTTTTTCGGTTAAAATATTCTTAACCAGTCCCCAATGATAGCGTGTTCTGTGGATATCACCGATCTTAAACGACCCTGGATTACTTGAATCAGGGGTAATGGTTAAGAAACACTCAGGGTTGAAACAGTGCATAGCACCGGTTTTATCAACGAAGACAGTGGTTAACTCTTCAATGACGTGATTATCACAAGCAATCCCCTTCCACAACTGCTCTAGGGACTTCGGATAAGACCAATAATCCTTTTCGGGATCGGGATCGGGATGATGTTCCAGGAATTTACCATCATGGATCAAGATCAGATTGTCACCATCAACATATAAAGCATCAACCTGGTCAAAACCCTCTTCTTGATGTTCCTGGGGAATTTTCCAAAAACTCTGGTCGGCCTGCATCGGGTTTTCGTTATCAGGTTTTGTGTAGTCGTTGGATGAGTAACAAACATATCGGAACTCGCCATCTTCATTAGGGGGTTCTAGTAGATAGGTCTTACCATCGAGAACATAAGCATGAGCCACACGAGTTAACCCACCCCAATGATCTTTGATCATTTCCGGTAGTTCCGACGCTGGGTTATCCATGGGTTTATTATTTTCATAGGTAAAAAACTGATCCTGTGAAAACAGATAAGTTTTTCCATCCCGGCCCACGAGTCCAGCATCAAGCTGTCCAGATTCATAGATGCGGTTGGCTACGCGACCCCATTCTTCTTTTATCTCCCTGGTTTCATCTAACAATAGGTTGTAAACATGCTTGTCTTTGAATAGATAGGTATTGCCATCTGTGCCTTTGAGTACAGCGTCTATACCCGATTTGAAATCATTAGGGAGTTTAGTGAACCATTCAGGCTGTTTGTTAAGTCGGTCCCACTTTACGCCTTCTAAGCTAGTACTATGCTCCCAACCTCTGTTTTGGCTCTCAATGTAAACCGAGCCGTCTTGAATAAAGGCACATTGAATTACATAGGTTGCATTAGTGTAGTCTTTGTAGGTTTTTGATCTGCTATTGGAAATGACGCGAAGCTGTTGATCAGCAAAAAGATAAACATTACGCTGATCAGCAAACGCGGCAGTCAATTTTTCGACTAAGGCGAGACTCTCTTTATCTTCCTTTAGCTGTTTAAAGCGAGGCTCATCGGCTAAAGCATCTTTGATTGACTTCGGATAACCAGATTCAACATTCTCGTAATTGTCATCTGTGTATCGGAAGAATTGTGAACCGGAAAATAGATAAGTATGAATTGCGCTTTGCTTCTGAGTCTCAGTTTGACCTTTAACTTCCTCCTCCCATTCAGAATGCAGTCGCACCGCCGCATCAATTTTTCCAGTTTCTAAAATATTATTTTTGATGTTGCCCCAGAATTTCTCAGTTTTTCTGGGATAGCCGTTGTCCAAATGACAAAACTCTTTGTCTGAAAAACGAACATACTCATTGCCAGAAAAGAAATAGGTTTTTCCATCTTTGCCAGTAAAGGCGGCATCTAGTGTATCAAAGGTGATATCATCCCACTTATCTTTGATATTTTGGGGTTCTGACCACCAACGATGCATATCCTCAGAGTAGATAAATCGGCTTTCAGAAAACAAATAGATATTGCCATTGTAATCAGTAAAAACCGCATCAACGGCAGTAAACCCTGCATCAATTAAGTTCTGAGGCAGATTCCACCAGTTATTATCCTTATTGTCCACAAGTTTTGGATAACCTTCATCTACTTTTTTGTAGTCATTAGTTGAATAGCGAATATACTTCGGTTTAGGAGTATAATTATCGAATAAATAAGTCTTTCCATCCAACACGAAGGCTGCATTAACTTGTTCTAATCCCCCCCAGTCGGGTTTGATAGTTCTCGGATACCCTGCATCCACTTCGGAATAGTCATCACTGGAATAACGGAAATACTGATTGCCGCTAAACAGATAAGTTTTGCCATCAAGACCAACAAAGGCGGCATCCACTTTTCCATCAGTCAGTGGGTTTGACGTTTTACCCCATTTCTCCTTAATCTCTACGGGGCCGTTACGATTACCGGCTGAGTCAACGGTTATAGATTTTTTGTCTTTAAATAGGTAAAGTACTTCATTTTTATCTTTAAAAGCCGCATCAATATCTTGGTGGAACTCAGCAGGAAGATTGTTAAAGTGTTCTTTAATGAGTTTAGGGAACCCTTCAGTGGGCATCACGCCATCATTTTCCAGGCAATCGTTAAAGCTAAATATCTGATCGCCGCAGAAGATCATGATCTGACTACCGTGGATATATGCCGCATCCACTTTGCCGGTAGTTTTGAGATTATTTTGCGTCCGCCCCCACTTAGCGAGAATACTCTGGGCTTTAGTCAGGTCCTCTGAGCTAACAAATTGATCGTTTTTAAATAAGTAGGTCTTACCATCATGTCCGACAAAGGCAGCATCTATGGATTCTTGAAATGGTTTTGGTAGTTGTTCGTTGCCTGGTTCATTTTTCCAGTGTTGGGCAATATTTTTAGGATAGCCTTCATCGATATAGTCGCTTCCCTTGGATTGGCGGACATATTCGTCACCTGAAAAGAGATAGGTGTATCCGCTACTATCAGTATAAGCGGCATCGATTTTATCAAGGTTCTGGAAGTTATTATGGAGCTTACCCCATTCTCGTTCTTTTAGTTCCCAAACTTTATTATCTTTGGATTGCTGATAGTATTTTCCGTTAGCGATAATCACGTTTCGACCGTCATTATCCACAAAAGCCGCATCAATGGTTTTACCGGCAAAGTGAACTGAAAGTTCTTTAAGTTCCTTTCCTTCTTCTTCTTCTAATTCATAGGTTATGCCATCATAAATCCAATATCGGTCAC
This sequence comes from Moorena sp. SIO1G6, assembly GCF_010672795.1. Classification (NCBI taxonomy): domain Bacteria; kingdom Bacillati; phylum Cyanobacteriota; class Cyanophyceae; order Coleofasciculales; family Coleofasciculaceae; genus Moorena; species Moorena sp. SIO1G6. The sequence continues at coordinate 14,144 of NZ_JAAHFZ010000029.1, read as the reverse complement.
CTGCGAACAAGTAGATCTTGCCATCGGTGCTCTCCAGGAGGGCATCAAATGTTGTAATGGGTGTAGTTGTATTGGGTGTAGTTGTATTGGGTTCAGGTTTTTGGGGAAGTGCCAGCTTTTCAGGAAACTTCTCCACTAAACTCTGATCATGAAAGACCAGCTCAATATCTTCTTTAGTCAGTTTGAGTTTATTGGCCAGCAAGGCAAACTGTTGAGTTCGGCGATAGGCAGTGTTGAACCGTTGTTCTTTGGGCAGTTTGGTAATATTGCCGAGAAGATCTTCAGCCTTTAATAAGGGTAACAACCATTCAGATGCAATATGATCACTGCCTTTGAACATCTCAGCAGAGATCACTCGCATACTATCCACATTAAGGTTAAACGTCTGCTTTAACTGTTTATAGATAAAGGTTTCTTGTTTTTCAGCTAGGGTTTTAACCAGGCTAACTACCTTATTAACCATCGCCGATTGCTCTTTAGCAATGGCATGCAATAAGAAGAATACATCTTTATTGTAATCTTCAAATGCTTCTAGGGATATGGCCAGGGCATTGTCGATATTTAGGAAATAGTCAAGCTTATCCTCTGGGATTTTCCGGTCATCGGTGATGTGCTCTAAACTGATCAGAAGGTCAAATAATTCCTCTTTTTCGCTGCTACTGAAGCCCAGCTGATCTAGTGGATGGTCTACTAACTGTAGCTTGTCTGATAGCAGTACGATGTTGCGCAAAGTATTAAACACAACCCGGTTATCAGTGGGCTCGAATGACCACCAAATATCGAAGTTATCGGAATTTTCTTCTTCTCTGAAAAATGCTTTATGTTTTTCGGCTATTTTACCCCCTTCTAGAAAGTGGTAGTTTACCGCCTGGAAACACCATCTGGCCACAATTTTATCGGCAACTTCAATAAAATGCTCTCGGCTAAACTGAAGATAACTAGACAGATTTTTTTCAATATGTTGCTTTAACGCTGATAATATGGCTGTTCTATGGGGATAGAATTGCAACGCCAGGGAAAAATCGTTTAGTGGGAGCTGAGTTAGTTTAAGGTTATGGACAAAATGCCCGTTTTCATCGATATAGTCGTTAAACTTGAGATTTTCAATCAAATCATCCACTTCGAGCTCGGTTAGTCCTAACTCAGAAAATATCCCTTTGTTAACCGCAATCTTGTGTAGTTTTATCTCCTGACTACGCTTAGACAGAATCTCGAATACATCTTTTGACTGGGTACCGATATTGGCATTAACTTCAAAATTCTCTTCATTATCAGAATCCTCGAAGAATGACTGTTCAAGGAGGGCACCTTCCTCATCGATATAACCGTTAAAAATTAGATTTTCGTAGAGCTCTCTAGATTGAAAGTCTTCTAACTCCAAGGGTTTGAGATCGGAAGGATAAATGGAAACATCATGATGGTCTTGATGTAGCTGGCTAATTTGATTGAACAGCTCAGACCGAATCGGGGTAAACTCTGTATCAATGTGGAATTCAGTCACATCGCTAGTGAGTTGGTCTTCAATCAGCCTGCCTTGAGTATCCAAGTGACCTTTATGAATCAAATTGTCATAGATTTTATCGGCTATTTTTTCCCCAATCCCCAAGCCCAAGAAATCTTTCTCGGTAATGGTGTCAATTTTATTAACAGCGTCGATGGCTGCTTTTTTGACAAGATTCGCATCAAAGGAAATCAGCCTAGGCTCTTTCTTCGTCAGATGATAGTTGCGATCGCTTAAGGTTTCGTAAACCAGCCGTGATGTCCGGCTGTCCAGCCCAGCTTCTTTTAGTAATGATTCTTTAAAATGTAAGGGTTTAAAAGCTTGATGCCAACTATTGAATAACGCCAGTTGCTCTTCCTCGTCAATCTCCTTTTGGGTTTTGACTTTCTTAACCGGCATGGTGTCATCAATTTTCTTCAATTCGATTTTATCGACATAAGCACCACTGGTTATTTTTAACAAGTCATGGGCAGAAAAGTCGTTCTTTTGCATCCATTGGGTCAATCCATAAACGACTTGAATCAACCACATGGAGTTTTCAACATTATCCTTGGAGATGATTTGGTAACAATCCCGCTCATCTATCTTAAAGTCTATTAAAACGTTGCAATTTTGAAATTGCCGAACAGCGGGGTCTTTTTCTAAGATATCGAAAATAATAAATAGCTCTTCCAGGGAAATCTCACAGATATTGGCTAGCTTACTTACACGGTAGAAAGTGGTAAGCATTGACCTTTCTTCATCCGCCTTGCTCCAAAGCTCATCGTTATCCAAGTGGCTACGAAACTTTTTAATTAAGTAGGTCAGTTGCTTGGTAGGTAAATCCAAAGAGTGGGCAACCCTTTTTCGATAACCATCATTGGATGTATCGAGAATATCTAGTTTGAATTCAATCTTGGAAAGTCCTAGCTCAGAAAATTGTTCAGGAATATTGGCGTGATTCCAGATATACTGTTTATCAGCGATCGCACAGGGGTTATTGTAAACGCGGTTAAACAGGTCAATCGGCATCTCCTCATTACCTTGCCCGAGGATATTCATCGGAGCAAACAAGGCACAAATCTCATCAACTTCCAGTTCCAGCTTAGCCTTTAGCCAGTGAACAACTGCGATACGGGTAATAGCTTTTGCGTTTAACTGATTGTTACAGCAGGTACGTAGGATAATATCCAGTTCGGTAAACGTGAACCCGGTTTTCTTAGCGAGACGGATGAAGCGGTTGGCACGGTCTAGCCAGAAATCAATTTCTTCACCCTGTGATCTAGAATCTTGAATTTTCCACCCAATGGCTTGTTCATCCTCAGTTAGATCAGCAGCCCCTATTTGAGAGCTATTACAGAAAAATTTAGCTAAATTATCGTTCTTAATTTCTTGACTTTTATTAAGATTTTGAAATAAAACTTCTCGAAGTTCTAGTTCACTGATGCCGGTAGCTGTAAGAAACTTATCTACACTTACAAGATGATTTTCGATTACCTCTTTACCTTGATCATCCTTTGACTTTACCTTGAGGTCTGATAAATTAGTAACACCGTAACACAGTGCGATCGCATTGCCTGTTCGGGCGGTTTCGATCAGAGTCGCCCACTCTTGTTCTAAGATCCCTAAATAGGCTTTTGCCAACAGCTCTTGCTGTGGCATCTCATCAAGTAATCTATAAAGTTCCTCTGCTTTTACACCAAGATGCTGAAGATAGACCTTGACTGTTGCGTAGTCAATATCTTGGGGCAGGTTAAAGGGATAAATCGCTTTACGGATCTGTTCAAAAGCCTCACCATTTCCATTGTTCTTGATTTTAGAGGCTAGGATCTCATTGACTCGATCCAGGTAAGGTAGCATCTCAAAGGTATTTTTAGCATCCAGCAGTATTTCCTTGATATCACTGCGACGCTGGTCAAACCCGTGTTCCTTAAACTCATCATCCAACAGTTGTAATAAATCAGCTAAATAAGCAGCAGGAGAATAAACTGAACGGGCTTCATCGCCTTTTTTGAAATCAATTTCTCCAAAAATCCGTTCATAGCTTGGTAATTGTTTAGCCATATTTCCCTCTACTTATTCAGAGCATTTATACCAACTCTGTACTGGTGCGTCTTTATATACTATTGGACCTGATACAGGTTTCACAGTACCCTTGCGGGTACCTTTTTTGTTAAGAAAGATTAATCGATATATAGGAAAGGGAACAGGGAACAGGGAATAGGGAACAGGGAACAGGGAGCAGGGAGCAGGGAACAGGGAACAGGGAACAGGGAATAGGGAACAGGGAATAGGGAATAGCGATGCAGCGCCTTCATCAGGGGGTTTCCCACACCCCTCTTGCCTCTTGCCTCTTGCCTCTTGCCTTCCCCTCCTGGGAGGGGTTAGGGGTGGGTTCCTCTTGCCTCTTGCCTCTTGCCTTCCCCTCCTGGGAGGGGTTAGGGGTGGGTTCCTCTTGCCTCTTGCCTCTTGCCTTCCCCTCCTGGGAGGGGTTAGGGGTGGGTTCCTCTTGCCTCTTGCCTTTTGCCTTCCCCTCCTGGGAGGGGTTAGGGGTGGGTTCCTCTTGCCTCTTGCCTCTTGCCTCTTGCCGACTCCCTACTCCCGACTCCCTACTCCACCCGATTCCACATCCGTTGAATTTCCCCAATCACCTCAGAATTTGGTGGTGCTAAGGTTTTTAAATTAGGGTCAGTTTTTGCACCGGGTATACCTTTTGTCCAAGGACTGCCGGAGACAGATTGCAAATCAATACCCCCAAGCACAGGACGAAAACCGTATTGCACAAAGGTTTTTTGTTGTTCTGGAGCTGTCAGGAATTGGATGAATTTCCGTGCTGCTTTTACCTGTTGCGAGTTTACATCTCTGCGCACAATGGCTGCGGTGGAAACCGTTTCAATGGTGGGATTAAAATAATAAATCTGATAGGGCTTGCTTTGAGTCTGGGCTGCCTGTTGCCAACGGTACAGGGCAATGCTTTCATAGACAGTAGCAACATCTGCCTCATTGGGGCCACGGGTAATAAACTCTTGCAATAGAGTGTCCGTTGACCGTGGCGGTTGATAGATAGACCGCTTTACTAAACCGAACAGAGATTGAATTTCCGGGCCATTAAAATTACTTGGGGATAAGGTTGCGCCCCCAGAATTACTCTGTGTCCAAAGACTTAAGGTCAGTTGTCCGCTATTGGAACGATTAGGATCCGTAGTGACAAAGTCAAAACTACCCCAGTTAGGATTGCCTCCAATCTCCTGCCAATTGCGCTTTTTCATGGCATTTTCCAGTCTTAACCATTGAAAACGACCATCGGGAAACAGAACGTCTCCCCGTTCTGGCCAAGCAATACCTACTAAGAGGGTTTTGGCAATGGGTTGGGGGTTATCATAAAAAGGTTCACTAGTGTTTTGGGCTTGCCAACGGACGCTTAACTCATTCAACAAAACCCCATTAGCGGGAATTAAAATTGTCGGTTTAAAATCATTATTTTCATCGAGATAGCGATTCACTAATTCCTGGGAGCCTTGGAATTTAAATTCGATGTTAATATTAGAATGGGTTTCTTCAAAACGTTGTTCCAGAACAGCAAGGGGTTCTTGCAATTCTGTTCCAGTGACCACATAAAGGGTTTGTTGTAACGCTGGTAAAGGAGCGTAGGCAATGCCTAGGGAAACAGCGATAATCCCCAGGGAGGTAATTGTTTTAGTGGTTTTATTATCCATGAATTATTATCCATCAAGTTAAGATAGGAAAAGAGCCATATTGTCTTGAAAACCTGCCAATTCCGTACTGAGGGAGCGCAATTCTTCCACTGTTTGGGCATCTTGTAAATTGCTTGTCCGCAGGCTATTCTGCAACTGTTGTAGAACTCCTGCTGTATCGGTAATCAAAGTAGCTAGAGCAATCACCTGGGCTTGTCTGGCATCTTCCCCTTGTCGGGCAAGGGTAATGTTGTGGTTTAAGCTGGTCGCTAATTGTTGTAATTGTTGCCTAGCGACTCCAGAACTATTATTTTGTTTGGCTTCTACCTCTTGCAACTGCTGCTGTAAATCGGTTACTGAAAGCAGGGAGTCTGTACCATGGAGACGTTGGGAGAATTGATCAATTTTGCTGGGTAATTCCAAAGCGCGATCGCATGCGAATTGAATAGTAGAAAGTAGCTCCATTTCGGTGGTAGCAAGGGCAAGTTTTTCCGATTCTGAGCGCAGGCTTTCTGCTTTTTGAGCAATCAGTTGAGCCTGTTGTCGTACCTGTTGTAATTCCCTTTCCAAAGCAGGGTTTTGTAGGGTCGGGCGTGGTTGACTTTCCTTTTGCTTAAGAACAGTGGCACTAGCCACCGTGACCACTCCTGCTAGGGGAATAGCAATGGGGCTCGGAAGTCGAGCAACTCGTACTGCGATCGCCAGGACTACACCTCCTGCTAAGACCGCTAGGGGATAATGAAGAGGATTTGCAAAGGTTAACATGGGTTTAGTAATCGGTAATCAGCGACTGATAATTTACTTTAACTATATATGGTTAACTATTTTAATGAGGTACATCTAAATTTTTTTCCCTGTTCCCTGTTCCCTGTTCCCTGTTCCCTAAAACCCAAGAATCTGTACCTCACCCAATTGAAAACTGCTGTACTTAAAACTCAACTTGTAAATCTGCGATTAAATTAGAAATTGTTTCGGGATTGCCCTGACGATAATAGCCCCCATTTAGTTCAGCAATTGTTTGCAGGACTTTAGGACTAAATTCTCCTTGTTTGCCGTAACCGACGGTGAAAAAAGCAATACTTTCCTCCGCTTCAAAGTTACTGCTTTGTAATTGTTTTGAGAGGTTATCGAGAGTGATTTCTGAGCCAGAATCCTGACCATCGGTCAAAATCAACACCGCATTAATCGCGTCTGTTTTAAAATTTTGTTTTAACCAGTTCCGAGCAAAAATAGCACTATCATATAATCGAGTTCCTCCCCCAGCTTTCAGACTACCGATAAATTTTATCCCCTCAGCTTTTCCTTGGGGTGTTCCTTCCACCATAAATGGCTGCTTAATCTCATTACTGAAAGGAATAATTGCTATCTTTTCCCTTGAACCGAGATTCTGCACGTAGTTCAGTAACGTATTCTGCACACCCGAGAGTTTCTCACCTCTCATAGAACCGGAAACATCTACGACTAAAGCAACTTGGGAAGGTTTTTTGGCGTAGCTTTGCCAACTTTGCAACATCGCTTCTACCACTTCCGGTTTAGGAGGACGGTAGGAATCGTATTGAGGATTAGCTTGTACCCCAAATTGAGGGGAAAACTTACTGCCAAGGGGCACCCCTGGAATCCCCGGACGTAAGCCCAAGTCTACCGCAATTTTTTGGGTTTCTGGTTGCCGTAGGAATTCAATAACTTTTTCCCCTGCTGCTTTCTCTTTTTCACTCACCCATGGGGCATTGGGGAGGATGGCGCGGATGTTGGAACTGAAGGTAGCGGAAGGATAAACCGCTTGATAGTTAACCGTATTATTACCTTGGCTGTTGGCAGAAATCACTAAAGATTCATAGACAGAGCCCACAGAAGCCCAAAACGGACCGTTTTTTACCATCGATTTCGCTAAAGATCCGGTGGATTTGCCGTAACGGGTGATTTTGTTTTGGATTTTCTGAACCCGATCTTGGTATTTTTTAACATCGGCTATGGTGAGTTCTTGAGGACGCTTACCGGAAACCGAAGCAAATTGAGCCACTAGGGTTTGCAAGCCAGAATTGGAACGGGTTGGAGCAGTGTGAACGTAAGTTATTGGTAAAGGAGCCGCTTTGGAGTCTAGATCCTGGTGATTTTTCGCCTCTACCAAGGAAACATAGAGATCGTCCACTGCTGCTAAACCTCCGGCTAAATCAGCTTGGGTCATAAAAACCATCGGACTGTAAGCAAGCAGAGGTGATTCAGTTAAATCTGGGATATAGTTCTGTCCTGGAAAAATTTTATTAATCTGGAAGATCAGCTGACTCTGGTAAATTTCCCCATCCACAGAAATTAAAGTAGGAAATTGGGAATCTTCAGGAGCGATCGCACCGGATTGCAATTGTTGCGTAAGATTAAGAACTTCATCGACCACATCCCCACTTCCTTTAGTATCGCAGGTTAGATAAAAGGGAGTACCATCCTCTAGTTTAGGCTGGGAGTTATTGAGTTTGGTCGCAGCGCGATCGCAAAAATCTTTTAAGTCACTCCCTGCCAGAAAGCGAATTTCTAAACCTCGGTTGACTGTTTGGTTGATCGTTTGACTATTCTGACAAGCACCAAGGAGCAAGAGAACAGAAGAGACCGGTACCAAAGATAGTTTCCAAGAGATTGAAGAGAAAATCTTGGGGAGATTGCTATAATTAAACATCACACATCCCTTAGTTGTTGAATCTAAGATCAAGCACCAATTAAATAATAACACGTTTGCTTTACAAAAAATCTGTTAAAATGGTAGTTTTTTATAGGGTGTGATAAGATAGAATAGGCTTCCAGTATTTGGTGAAAATTTTTCCTATGATTCAGCAAATTACTCCCACCACCGATGATATCTTCTATCCCGAAAGTGACGGGAAACCCATGGCCGACAATACCCTTCAATTTGAACTAATTACCACCATTAAGTATGGCCTGGAAGTCCACTTCAAAGATGAACCCAATGTATTCGTTGCTGGGGATTTGTTGTGGTATCCAATACAAGGACAACCCAAAATCAACCAAGCCCCCGATGTAATGGTAGTTATCGGTAGACCGAAAGGGCATCGGCGTTCTTATAAAACTTGGGTTGAAGATAACCTTAATCCCCAAGTCACCTTTGAGATTGCCTCCGAAACCAATACCATCAAAGAATTAGAAGAAAAGAAACTCAAGTTTTATCAGACCCATGGGGTAGAAGAGTACTATCTCTATGACCCAGATCGGACAAAACTGAAAGGCTGGTTGCGTTCAGGAAAAAAACTAGAACCCATCCCTCAGATGCGAGGTTGGGTTAGTCCCCGTTTAGGAATTACCTTTGAGTTAGTAGCATCTCAATTGGTACTCTATTATCCCAATGGTGAGCCTTTTGCTAGCTATTTGGAAATTAGTGAGCAAAGAGATATGGCTCAACAACAGGCAGAGCTCGAAAGGCTGGCAAAAGAACAAGAACGCCAACGGGCAGAACAAGCGGAGCAAGCTTTAGAGCTTGAACGAACTCGCATGAAGGCATTGTTGGAGCAATTAAAAGCGAAAGGGATAAATCCCGATGATTTTAACCTATAATCTCTAACCATTATCCTAGTAATCAGGTAGACAGGGTTTTTCCCTGTTCCCTGTTCCCTGCTCCCTGTTCCCTGTTCCCTGTTCCCTGTTCCCTAAAATCCCTAAATCGTGTACCTCATAGCTATGATAATTGCTATATAATCGTATTTGGAGCCGCTAAAAGCGAAGGCACTAAATTTATAATTTCATCTGCTTCTTAGCAAGATAATGTTCGTCAAGGGCACGTCTTAGCATCATTTTAATCACAGCAGATCTGCTAATGTTGAGTTCTTTTGCCATTTTATCGAGTTCGGTGAGCATAGGGCTAGGAATTTCCACCTTTGTGGTTTCTATATCCTGTCTTCTTCGTGAAGTCATCTGACGGCGTGTTCCGACTCTTGTTGTTGTGGAGTCAAAATAGCGGTCTATAACCTCTTCTCCTGCTTCAATTTTTTGTTCAATTTCTTCAATAGAAATATTGTTCATAAATTTCTCTCTCCCTTTTGGTACTTTTCCAATACGTGATTAACCATATATATTCCCCTTCATCATCATAACGCACTTCATAAATGACCGATAAAAGAGAATTTTCCAGAAAACCAATGGCAATAAATTGTGCAGGATCATCTTGTTTCATTCGTTCTACATAGTCGCCAGCCAAGATAGTAGCGACTTCCTCAAACGAATATCCTCTCTTTCGCTTCAGAAGTTGACTTTTGTGATTATCCCAATCAAATCGCATTTTTTACCATAACGCCCTAAAATAACGCTCTTGTTATGCTTTGTTACCATCCTAATTTTAGGGGATCCTCCCTATTTTCCTACTCCCGACTCCCAACTCCCGACTCCCTACTCCCTATTCCCCAGCCATAGAACGCCAATTCCCAGAAGGAATAAAACTCGCCCAATAATAGGGATGGTGATAATCTCCACCCCCTAACATTTGCAACTGAATCCTTCGCAAAGCCTCAGAACGCCCTTGGTTATCCTGCAATGCTTGATAATAAGCTACCATTAGATCCTTGGTAGCCCGATCATCCACTTTCCACAAACTAATTACCTGGCTTTCTGACCCGGCAATTACCAACGCTCGACGCAACCCATATATTCCTTCCCCAGCACTGATATTGCCTAAGCCAGTATCACAGGCTGATAACACCACCAGTTTTGTACCTGATAAATTTAATCCCGTTGCTTCTAAGGCTGTGAAGATGCCATCTTCTAGATCATTGTCTGGCTTATCAGTCTTAATTCCTGCTAATGCTAACCCTGACCAAAGTAAGGAATTATCCCCTAAAATTACCTCATCTTCGGAATTAGGTCTCGGTTGGAAAAAACCATGGGTAGCAATATGTAGTATTCTCGGACGAGTAACCTGTTTTAATACTGCTTCATTAGCTTTAGCACCCAACAACGGCTCCACAGCAAGCATCTGGGCGATCGCGTTTACTTCATCAGCAGTACCTGGTAAAGGCGGTAAGCCCAACTCAGAAGGATGCGAGTAACGTAAGCTGCGGGTTGCTACTATCTGGTTTTCCTCCCCAAGGGCACTAATTTGAGCCGAATTCTCAAAATCTGGTGCTCCCAAAAGTACTGGTTGGGTGAGCTTGGGATTGGGATTGGATAATCTCAGTAAATCCCTACCAGAAGTAAGGTAGGTAAAACCATAGCTTTCTACTAAATAACGGTTGTCTTCATCCACTAAAGCTTCAAAGGGGATGAGGTTGAGGTAGCTGTCTGGAGACAGTAAAATCCTGCGGCTATCTCCCAACAAAGGACGGACTTTCGCCATCAGCTTCTCATCCACCTTGCGGGCTGCTTGTTTTACCTCAGCGATGGTAAGATCCTCGGTTTTAAGGGATAATTCAAGTATCTCCCACAGAGGTTTCAAAGCATCTACCTCCCCTAAATCAAGGCCTTGGGGTAAGCCTTGAGAACGGAGTACATAGACCCCATAACGGGGATTACCAAAACTATCCTCTTCGGGATTGTAGGGTTTGTACTCTACAAATTCTACCAGTGCCGTATCCTCAGGAATCAGTTGTTGAATAGTTTCGATGGTGACTGGTTGATTGATTTGGGCAAATTCACGACTGCGCCGACTAATTTTTGCGACTAGTTTTTGTTCCTGATTGGTTAATTCATCGAGTTGATTACGATATTCTTTCAGGGAAAGCTTATCGGGTGGGTTGTAGGTGAGGTTAGCGAGTTGGGTGCGAGTATTGTTTAGTTGGTCTAGTAATTTTTGGCTTTGGAAATCTAAGCGTTTACGCAACAGTTGCTGACTATGGGTCAAGAAATCCAGTAAACGACCTTTGCGACGTAGGATATTTGTTAACGCTAGACCAGCTGCTCTTTCATTATCGGGAGCTGAGTTTAGGTGTAGAGAAATAGCTCTATCTCTTGTTCCAGAGATGGTTTTGACGTAAGCTTGTTTTTGCTTTTCAGCACCAGCGACAAGATTACGTTCCAGGTTAAGTTCAAGGATGTCTAATCCTGCTTCCAGAAACTCTAGGGCTTGGTCAATGTTTCCTTGACTGTGATGTAAAATAGCCAGATTATCCAGACTGGTAGCCACATATGGGTGTTCGTTACCCAGCAACCGTCTCCTCATCTCCAAAGCTTGGGTATATTTAGGTTCCGCCTGTTCGTACCTTCCCATGGATTTGTAGAGTCCCCCCAGATTATTGAGGCTGGTAGCAACAGAAGGGTGTTCCTCCCCCAGCAACTTTCTGTCCATCTCCAAGGCTTGGGTTAACAAGGGTTCCGCCTGTTCGTACCTTCCCATTGAATAATAGAGTGCTGCCAAATTATTCAGGCTAGTTGCTACATCAGGGTGTTCGTCTCCCAGCAAGCGTTTGCTCATCTCTAGAGCTTGGTTATAATATGGTTCCGCTTCTGAGTACCTTCCCATTGAATCGTAGAATAAAGCCAGATTATTGAGGCTGGTTGCGACAGATGGGTGGTCATCCCCCAGCAACCGTTTCCTCATCTCCAAGGCTTCGTCATACAAGCGTTCCGCCTGTTGGTTCCTTCCCATGGCACGATAGAGTCCCGCCAGATTATTGAGGCTGGTAGCCACAGATGGGTGTTCCTTCCCCAGCAACCGTCTCCTCATCTCTAGAGCTTGGGTATACAAGGGTTCCGCCTGTTCGTACCTTCCCATGGATTTGTAGAGTAAAGCCAGATTATTGAGACTGCTAGCCACCAATGGGTGTTCGTCCCTCAGCAACTGTCTATACATGTTCAAGGCTTGGGTATACAAGGGTTCCGCCTGTTCGTACCTTCCCATTGAATAGTAGAGTCCCGCCAGATTATTGAGGCTGATCGCCACATCAGGGTGTTCGTCCCCTAGCAACCGTTTCCTCATCTCTAAGGCTTGGGTATACAAGGGTTCTGCTTCTGAGTACCTTGCCATTGAATAGTAGAGTTCCGCCAGATTATTGAGGCTTAATGCTACAGATGGGTGTTCTTTTCCCAGCAACCGTCTCCTCATCTCCAAAGCTTGATTTAACAAGGGTTCCGCCTGTTCGTACCTTCCCATTGCATCGTAGAGTAACCCCAGATCATTCAGGCTGGTAGCTATATCTGGGTGTTCCTCCCCCAGCAGTTGCTTTCGAATTCTCAAAGCGTCCTGGGCGAGGGGAATCGCTTCGGAGTATTTCCCTTGCTTATAAAGCTCAATGACTTGTTGATTCAGTTGCTTAGCTTTCGCTAGTTGTTCTTGTCCTGACTCCTGTTGTTGGGCAATGGTAGTTTGTCCCACCGTGGTCAGGGGCGTAATTACCCCTACTGAGATCAAACTAACTAGAGCTGTTGCCCAAATTGTTGGCCTTTTTGATTTAGTTGAAACCATACCGATACCCCATACCTTAAATCCAGAACCGCCTGTCAAATTTTACTTTTCTTCGCTTCTAGTTGACGCACCTCTGATTCATCCCCTAAAGCCCGATAACTAACTTGGGCTTTTTCCAACCATTGTAACGCTTCTTCTTTACTGTCAATAATTAAGCTGATAGTTACTAAACTCTTTTGTATTTCCGCTTGACTGTTTAAATCTGATGCTGCTTTAGCCAGTTCTAAACCTTTGAGGTAACGCTCCTTTGCCAGTCGATTTAACCCCACTTGTGTGTAGGTATTCCCTAGCAGTTGATAGGTTGCTACCAAAGTATTCCCATCTTTGATGCTTTGTTCGAGGATATCAATCGCATCATATTTCAAATCTTCGCTGAGGTAAAAATGGGCTATGGCTAAGGTTTTTGCTTCTTCACTTAACTGTTTTTGCTGGAGTTCCTCTACTTCTTTTAATAGGGTGGTAGCTTTCTTTTTATCAAGTACCCGAAAACCAAATACCCCTTCGTCTATAGAACGTTGACCGTTGTCAGTCTCAACAATTAACCAATAATAACCAGGTGGTAGAGGTTGTTCCCCTGAATAAAGAATTTCTGTCTCCCTACTGTTGGTTTTCCAGTCTAGATCTAATCCTTGTCCACGAATCCTAACAGAATAACTTTCTGCACCTTCAACCTGATGCCAGCGTAGGGTGGGTCGGTTGTCGAGTAAGGATGTGTTCCTCGGACTTAATAGATAAGGAATGTTTTGATTATTTGCTGCCCTAGTAGGAGCGGTATCATTCTCTGAGTGAATTATTCTATTATCTCTGGTGGCAGGACAGCCTTCATTAACGGTGGAAGTTTTTCCCGGTTCAGGTTTCCAGGTTGTCCAGTTGGAACACAGCACTTCAACCGTAGCATTTGAGCCTACCAACAGCTGATAATCCCCCCTGAGTACAGAACCAATAGAAGCTGGTTGAAAATTTGACCAATTGGGCTTCTGGAATTTGACTTCACCTGGAGGACCCAAGGCGATAATTAGGTTAAACCTTGGTATTTGAGGCAGGGCAGGTTTGATGAAAGTAACTGCCACACCTAGCCCCAGTGCAAAGGCAATTAAGGTTTTCGATTGTTTTGACCACATGATTGATTGTCCTCCTTTAATTTTTTATGAGCTAAGCCCAGCCACAGATCCTCATCAGGATTAGCACTTGAGCCGAATTGACAACATTTTTGCCACTGGTTCAGGGCTTTGGTTTTCTGGTTTTGTCCTTGATAAACCTGAGCTAATAAGCAGTGGGCTGAACCGCGATTAGAGATTCGTTTACTACCTTCTTGACTACTTCCTAGAGAAACAGCACCCAGGATAAATTTCTCCGCTTCATACCAGCGCTGTTGCTTAAGCCTTGCCCAACCCAAGTTTTTCATCAGGTCGTATTTAACTTTGATACTGGCTTGCTCAGCCTTGGCTAAACCTTTTAAGAGTAGGGGTATAGCTAAAGATGGTTTGTTGTTCAGAATATGCAAGCGACCTAAGTTGTTATAGGCTTTGACAAAACCGCCTTTTACGGCGAATTGGTATTGAGTTCTGGCTTTATC
>NZ_JAAHFZ010000028.1:0-83262 GCF_010672795.1 Moorena sp. SIO1G6 | reverse complement strand
AGACCAGCCTGCTGCTAATACCGAACCGAAGCCTGCTGCGATCGCAGACCAACCGCCAGTTGAGATCACTGAACCGAAACCGGCTACACCATCAGAAGACCAGCCTGCTGCTAATACCGAACCGAAGCCTGCTGCGATCGCAGACCAACCGCCAGTTGAGATCACTGAACCGAAACCGGCTACACCATCAGAAGACAAACCTGCCGCTAATACCGAACCGAAGCCTGCTGCTGTAGTAGACCAACCGCCGGTTGAAATAACCGAACCGAAACCTGCGGCCAAATCAGAAGACAAACCAGCGGCTAAAGCCCCTGCGGCCAAAAAGCCTGCTGAAAAATCAGAAGACAAAGCTGCAGCTAAGGCCCCTGCGGCCAAAAAGCCTGCGGCTACAGAGGCAAAAGCTAAAAAAGAAAAACCACCAGCAATTGAAAAGAAACCCTTTACTGAATTTGTGGAACAACATTATGTACCAGCCCTTAAGACTGCTTTTGCCAAACAAGGTATTGATGATGTAGATGTGACGTTTGCTAAACAAAAAATCCCGATTCCGAGTTTGAGTCAAATGGATGACTGTTGGCAAGTAATGGGTAGTTGGCAAAATGGGCAACGTAAATTTAACGTTTATTTCCTAGACGAAGATATTAAACAACAAAAGGCTTTTTCGGCGTCGGCTAATGGTGTTAAACCTAGTACAATTGAGTCTTTTATGATTGATGAACGGAAAGTGACTCTTGATCTAATGGTTCATTATACCATACAACGGCTAAATGCTCAGAAGTGGCTAATGTGGAATTAGTTATTCTTGGCTAATGTTTAGGTAGATTGTAAGCATTCAGCTAATGCGCTACGCGCACGCTACGCGAACAGCGGTCAGCCGTCAGCTAATCAACGGTCGGTAGTAAAAAACCTTACGGGCTGGTACGGCTGCTTAACAATCCCTGCTCGTTTTACTGATCCGAACCCGTGCAGTTAACGCGCCTGCTAGCACCTCATGTAGCACTATCAGTAGCTCATTAGCTGATAGCTGTTCCCGTAGCCCATAACCTGACGGCTGAATGCTTACCACGCTACGCAAACGAGGTTTATTTTAAGCTGACGGCTGACAGCTGACGGCTGACAGCTGTCAGCCATCTATTTTTCCTGTCATTGTTAAGCTTTACTGCTACGTTTAATCATCACTGAAACAAGCATAACCCTTGACTGTATAAGGGATTGTTTGCTAATTTTTTTAAAAATTTTAAATTGTATTATTCGGTATTTTTACTAGGGCTAACTCTTATAGCGCTGCGCCAAGATAATAGAAAAAAGGGAATGGAAGCAGCATAGCTTTATCATAGCACTAAAAACTACTCCCATAGCTTTATATCATGTCAGGATAATTACCCTTAATAAAAATATCCACCATCTCCCCACACTTCCCTTAATTATGGGTATTTAACCGGACTTGATATTAATCGCTTTCTAGCCTAATGAGGTACACAGGATTTTTTACCTCTTGCCTCTTGCCTCTTGCCTCTTGCCTTTTGCTTATTCCCTGTTCCCTATTCCCTATTCCCTAATTATGACAGATTTTAATCAAGAAAACCCTTATAAAAAACTAACTATAACCGCTTCGTCAACTGGTGTAGAGACAGCCAAAGCAGCGTTGACCAAGCTAGAATTTGAGTCGGAAAGTAACTTAGCAAAATCTCAACGTCTAAGTGACAGTATAGTGACTAAGTTTTTTAATTTCAAACCAATTCAGCTGGATTCCTTTAAACGGATATGCCAGGCTCTAAAATTAAAATGGATAGAAATTGCGGGAATAGCAGAAGAAAAGGAATCGGATGTAGTAAGTACAAACGGGCAGGATTCGGAAGTAGTAATCACAAACGGGCAGGATTTGGAAGTAGTAAGCACAAACGGGCAGGATTCGGATGTAGTAAGCACAAACGGGCAGGATTCGGATGTAGTAAGCACAAACGGGCAGGATTCGGAAGTAGTAATCACAAACGGGCAGGATGCCCATTCTACTGATGGCAGTAGCTCAGAGGTGTTGGAGCCAGGGAAAACACCTAGGCGCAAAGTGACTGTAGTCGATAGAGAAACTGAAACCATTAAAGCTTCTATGGTTTTAGAAGGAGATATCGATTCAAGTCAAAATTTAAAAGTAATTAAATCTATGTTACGAGACTATCCAGGAGATACGATCACAATTAGTGATATTAAAAAAGACAGGATTCGATTAATTGTAGGATTAATCGTAGAGGATGATCAAGAGGATATCGAAGGGCTTGTATCTCAGATAAAATCAGGAGAACTGAAAAAATTAAGTGGTTTTGCTGTTCAAGATATTCAAATTTTGAACACAAGGTCAGAGGATGATCAAATTGACACTCCCCGGTCTAAAGACGCGGGGATTCTTCATTCAACGAGTCAGCTTGCCCAACCAGGTCGGAACCAAGAAGAGTAGAGGCCGATTCTCCTGAAGCGTAATGGTCTTTTACAACCCAAGTTCCGGTGTGCCCCACCGTACCTAAGGCTCTTTTAAGGATGTTTATTGCGGCATTCTGGTCTCTATCCAACTGACATCCACATTTGCAAGTATGAGTCCTAGTCGATAGAGATTTTTTGACTACTTCGCCACAATCAGAGCAGTTTTGGCTGGTATAGGCAGGATTTACCGCGACTGTCACCTTTCCAAACTTGGTACCAAAGTGCTCCATCCATTTCCGAAACTGATACCAACCTGCATCATTAATAGATTTAGCGAGACAGTGATTTTTCACTAAATTTTTAACCCTCAAGTCTTCATAGGCGACCAGGTCGTTAGACCGGATTACGCAGCGCGCCAGTCTCTTAGCGTGCTCTTCACGTTGCCTACTTATTTTAAGGTGCTGCTTGCCTAGTCTATTAACCGCTTTCTTGCGATTGGATGAGCCTTTCTTTTTACGAGAAACTCGTCGTTGAAAAAACTTAAGGCGTTTTTCTCCCGTTCTGTAAAAGTGGGGGTTTGATTCTGTTTTCCCGGCGGAATCAGTGTAGAAGTCTTTCAATCCTACATCCAAACCGATAGCTGTCCCAGTTGGATCTAGCTCTTCTTTTGCATCAACCGAAACACAGAACTGGACATAGTAACCATCAGCTCTTTTTACTATCCGAACCCGCTTTATTTGCTTTTTGTCAAATCGCCACAAATCCCATGTACCTTTAAGTTTGAGCTTACCAATACCCTTTTTGTCACTAAATGTGATTGACTTCTTGTCAGGGGATAACTTCCATCCAGACTGTTTATACTCCACTGAGCGGCAGTTTTTCTGGAATTTTGGGAAACCTTTTTTGCCGGGTACTCTCTTTTTGCAGTTATCAAAAAAGCGAACAATTGATGACCACGCCCTTTCAGCACTAGACTGTCGAGCCGTAGAGTTCAAATCGCTGGCAAAAGGAAAGTTTTTAGCAAGGATAGCACTGTACTTATTGAGATCAAATTTATTGACCCCTTTATTGTCCATCCAATACCTTAGACAGCTATTGCGGATGAATTTAACCGTCCGAATAGCCTCGTTTATAGCAGAGTATTGATATTTCTTTCCCTTTGCTTTGAACTCTAAAATTATCACCACTTTCGACCTCAACTGTCCTATATATTATTCTACAATATCCAGACTAAAATATTGATTTTTCTTTCAATATTTTTTTCACGGCGACTAAAGTCGCTATGAGCCTACATCCCCGGTTTAAAAACACGGGGTTTTGGCTTGGGGAGTTTCATAATGAGCTTGATCCTAAATGGCGTCTAGTGGAAGAGATTGTTAGCACTGGAGCTGCGGGTCGAGAGTTGAAGGGTGTTGACCTGAGTGATGTTGACCTCAGTGGTGCTGACCTGAGTCGTGCTGACTTGAGTAAGGCCAACCTCAGTGGTGCTGACCTCAGTTGTGTCCACTTCAAGGGTATTGACCTGAGTGATGCGGATCTCAGTGGTGCTAACCTGAGTGATGCCCAGCTGAAGGGTGCCAACCTGATTAATACCAAGCTCACTACTGCGAACTTCAAGGGTGCCGACTTGAAGGGTGCCGAGCTCAGTCATGCCCAGCTTAAGGGGTCTGACCTGAGGAATGCCGACCTGAGGTCTGCTAACCTGTATAATGCCGACCTCAGTCATGCCGACCTCAGTCATGCCAACCTCAGTCGTGCCAACCTCAATGATGCCAGGCTGGTTCGTGCCGACCTCAGTGGTACCAACCTCAGTGGTGCTGACCTCAATTATACCAACTTTAGTCGTGCCGACCTGAGTGGTGCCGACCTCAGTGGTGCCAACATCAGTCGTGCCAACATCAGTCGTGCCGACCTAAGTGGTGCCAACCTAAGTGGTGCCAACCTCAATCGTGCTAACCTAAGTCCTGCCGACCTCAGTGGTGCCAACCTCAGGGCTGCCAGCCTGAATCGTGCCGACCTCAGTAGTGCCAACCTCAGTAGTGCTGACCTTAGGAGTGCTGACCTCAGTAGTGCTGACCTCAGTAGTGCTGACCTGAAAGGTGCTAACTTGAATAGTGCCAACTTCAGTGGTACCGACCTCAGTGATGCCAAGCTGAAGGGTGCTGACCTCACTCATGCCAACCTGAGTCGTGCTATTGTGGACAATGCCCAATTTGGAAATAACTCAGGCATTGATGAATCCATTAAGAGTGACTTAATTGAACGAGGCGCAATGTTTGAGGATGTGCCAGGAGATAGCTCTGAAAGTGTTACCCCTAGCTAAATCCCGTAAACAAATGGGATTGGCTTATGGCCACGCTACGCGATCAATTGAAAGAATGCGATCGCATTTTTTCGTTTTATGCGATCGCTTACAAATACTCAATACCCCCAACCATGTCCTCTGGAGTATATACTTCATAAATCCGACTACTCAGCCCGAATAGCCCTCAATCGTGATTCTAAAGGAGAAGGGGGACTATTGCGCTTCATTTCTTCCACAAACGCTGCACTTTCTGCGGTATGGCGGTCAATTTCTTCTCGATGATCGTAATAATAGGCCATTGCCGCATAAACTGCTACCTTAGATAAATGATATTCAGAGGCAATTCCTTCTAAGGATTCTCCCATCTCTAAATACATTTTGGCAATAGTTGCGACAGGCATTCTAGTGCCAATAATGCGAGGTTTCCCACCACAAAAGTCAGGATCTATCGCAATATACTCTGTGCTGATCTGTTGGATAGATATTTCTTCAGAATTAATCAAAAATCCAATAATTAAAGCAAGGGTTATATAGCAATTTTATATACCATAATGTACAAATTGATCCCCCTAAATCCCCCTTAATAAGGGGGACTTTGAGGTTGAGAAGCGCTTGACCCATTAAGAATTAAATTCGCCACGGGTCGCACCTGTAGAATGGGCATCTTGCGTGGAATGGGCATATTGGGTGGAATGGGCATATTGGGTGGAACTGGCATCTTGCCAGTTTCCTGCTTATTTTCGAGCAGGCAAGATGGCCACTCTACTCCGATTCATTACTTGATTCAGCAATGCCCTAAAAGTCTTAACCCTAGCCAAACATAGGGATCACCACAATTGCGCCTACTGGCAAACTATCAGTTATAGCGCTATCATTTTATTTCCCTTTAGACTTAGGAAGTGACAGTCCCAGATAGCCTCCAAGACCTATTTTTGCCATATCCATGAACGTGGGGCGGTACTCTTCATCCATGACGGCTAGGGTAAGTGACCCCCCAAGTAATATGGAGATAATAGCAGCTTGAACCATCTCTTTGATTGTCAGATTTTTATGAGCCATAGGTTTTTGTTGTAACTGTTACGCTTCACTGCTACTTTTAATGGTTACCGACAAAACCCCAAACCTTGACTGGACAATGGATTAGTTGCTAATATGATTTGGGTTTTGTTTGATTGCCTTGTGACTGAGTTGTGATTGCGCTAAAGGTTATGCTTCTGGCAGCAGGGAATAGCAAACTTTGGCTCAGGAAATTATTGAGTTTGGTGATTTAGGGCTGCATCGCTTACTATCTTGAATTAGGTAACACCATTACAGCTATTGCTATAGTTATAAAAAATTAGCTAGACGATGACATTTTATAAAAACAAGGGTCCAAAGGATTTACTACTTTCAAAAAAGTATGTAATAAGATTGATGGATACTCAGATGGATTTGCTCACCGAAGTCAAAAGAAATAGAAAACTAACTATCACCGCCTCGTCAAAAAGTATAGAAAAAGCCGAAAAAGCTTTAATTAGGCTAGGATTTGAGTCTAAAAGTAACTTAGCAAAGTCACGACTTATAGGTCGCAGTACAGTAACAAAGTTTTTTCAATCCAAGCCAATTCAGCTGGATTCCTTTAAACGAATATGCGATGGACTGAAACTAGACTGGAGAGACATCGCGGAAATACCAGATGAAAAACAATCGGAACAGCTAACCAGAAATGATGGCAGTAGCTCAGAGCTGTTGGAGGGGGTCGAGCCAGGGCAAGCACCTAGGCGCAAAGTGACTGTAATCGATAAACAAAGTCAAACAATTAAAGCTTCTATCGTATTAGAAGGGGATATAGATTCAGTTAAAAATTTAGAATTTATTCAATCTATTTTACGAGCCTATTCAGGAGACAGTATAAACATTATTGATATTCAACCAGGCAGCATCCGATTAATTATAGAGGGTTCTCCAGAGGATATCGAACAGCTTATATCTCGGATAGAATCAGGAGAACTGAAAGAATTAAGCAGTTTTCCTGTTCAAGATATTGAAATTTTGAGGGAAACGTCAGAGGATGATCAAAAAAACGAGTTTGATCAGAAATGGCGTCTAGTGGAAGAGATTGCTAGCCGTGGAGCTGTGGGTCGAGACTTAAACGGTGTTGACCTGAGTGATGCTGACCTCAGTGATGCCAACCTGATTGGTGCCGACCTCAGTGAAGCTGACCTCAGTAGTGCTGACTTGATTCGTGCTAATCTAAAGGATGCCAACCTGATTTTTGCCGACCTGACTGAAGCGGATCTCAGTGAAGCGGATCTCAGTGAAGCCTACCTGAGTGGTGCCTACCTCAGTAGTGCCAACCTAAGTCATGCCTACCTGAGGGGTACTTACCTGATTTATGCCGACCTCAGTGAAGCCTACCTGAGTGATGCTGACCTTAGTGATGCCAAGCTTAGTCGTGCTAAAGTTAAAAATGCCCGATTCGGATATAACTCAGGAATTGATGAATCGATGAAGCGTGACCTAATTAAACGAGGGGCAATTTTTGAGGATTTGCCAGGGGATCGCTCTGAAAGTTTAACCCCTAGCAAAAGATAGGGATGACCGAAATTAGGGGGTGCTGATAATCTTGTGGAATCCGGTAAGCTTAAACCAGAAAATTCGATTGGCCGTAGGCCACGCTACGCGATTGACCTTAGGTCACGCTACGCGATCGCTTACAAATACTCAATATCCCCAACTATTTCCTCTAGAATAGATAGCGTTTATAATAGTAATGAGGTACACAGAATTTTTTCCCTCATCATCTAAAACCCAAATATTAAAAAAAGTGGTTTATTTATAAGTCTGACATAAAAAGGAGTGTAAGGGTAAAGGAGGGTGAATCTCATTAAAGCTGTTTCACCCGTTGGGTGGAATGGGTATCTTGGTGGAATGGGCATCTTGCCCGTTTCCTGCCGCCCAACATTTTCAAATATGAGATACACCCATGGGTTTAAACTAGTAAATTTTACCAAAAATATAGAACTTGGTAAGCTTATAAATAGGCGTTGGACATTGGCTGAATGATTTCGTAATATGAGATGGCTATTATTTATTATATAATCTGTTTTTTTTGAGTCAACATCTGAATCAATTGTTGGCAGTATCACCACTAAATTAGGCAACGTCTATAAATAAAATAAAGGGCACAGGTGTTAATGAATAAAACACAGAACCAAACCACAGGAGAGCTTGGGGAAAGGGAATATTGTAGAGGCGCTGCAACTCCTGAAAAGGTGGAATGGGCATCTTGCGCGTTTCCTAGGGTTACCGAATTACCATTATTGACGGAAAAAGAGCGTCATCAACTACTGGTGGCATGGAACGATACAGCAACAGATTATCCCAAGGATAAATGTATTCATCAGTTATTTGAAGAACAGGTAGAAAAGAATCCCGATGCAGTAGCGGTAGTATTTGAAGACCAACAATTAACGTATCGAGAGTTAAATTGTCGGGCAAATCAATTAGCCCATTATTTACAATCGGAGGGAGTTGGTACAGAAGTTTTGGTGGGGATTTGTGTCGAGCGTTCAATTGAGATGGTGGTGGGATGGTTGGGGATTATTAAGGCAGGTGGGGCTTATGTTCCTATTGACCCAGCTTATCCTCAAGAGCGCTTGGATTATATACTGGAAGATTCATCAGTATCAGTTTTGTTAACAGAATCTAAGTTGGTTGAAGCACTCCCCTCAAGTCTTGCCCAGGTGATTTTGTTGGATGCCGATTGGGATGTTATTACCTCAGAAAGTCAAGAAAACCCTGTCAATCAAACAAAACCGAATAACTTAGCCTATGTGATTTACACCTCGGGGTCAACGGGCAGACCTAAAGGAGTTTTAATTCCTCACTCTGGACTTATCAACTTAGTTTTCTGGCACCAAAGAAATTTTGCGATCGCATCATCAGACCGCTCCACTCAGATAGCCGCAACCGCTTTTGATGCTTCAGTCTGGGAATTGTGGCCTTACCTAACAGCGGGAGCCACTATATATCTGGTCAAAGCTGAGACTATTCTTGACCCAGAAAAGCTGCGGGATTGGCTGGTGTTAAAGCAAATAACAATTACGTTTGTCCCCACCCCCCTAGCAGAAAAGTTGTTATCTCTGGATTGGCCAGAAAATATTGCTTTGCGGATTCTGCTGACAGGTGGTGATAAACTGTCTCGCTTTCCCTCCAATTCTATTCCGTTTAAGTTGGTCAACAACTACGGGCCAACGGAGAATACGGTGGTGACCACTTCTGGGCTAGTTAAATCATCTGACCAACAGGATTTTGCCTCACCTGACATTGGTCGCCCGATTGCCAACACACAAATCTATATCTTAGACAATCACCTCCAACCTGTTTCCATTGGTGTTGCAGGAGAAATCCATATCGGGGGAGCAGGGTTAGCCCGAGGTTATCTCAACCGTCCAGACCTGACTGAACAAAAATTTATCCCTAACCCCTTTAGCAATCAACCGGGGTCACGCCTCTACAAAACAGGTGACTTAGGCCGCTACAAACCTGATGGAAATATTGAGTTTGTCGGACGCATCGATAATCAGGTTAAAATTCGTGGTTTGCGGATCGAACTCTCAGAAATTGAAGCAACCCTGATCCAATATCCCGAAGTAGCAGAAGTGGTAGTTATTGTTCGGGAAGATAATCCTGGTAACAAACAGCTCGTAGCTTATATTGTTCCTAACTCCGGGTCGATCTCACTTTTGCTGTTTGAGCCGGTGGGTGGAACGGGCATCTTGCCTGTGGTGCGTTACGGGCCGGGCTCTCTCAACCGATGTCAAGAGGGGGAAAATCAAGGGGAGCCCGTCCCTAACGCACCCTACGCCTCCGAACTCACCATTAGCAACTTAAGGGACTTCCTCAAGAGTAAACTCCCCCACTATATGGTGCCTTCGGCCTTTGTTATTTTGGAAGCAATGCCCCTGACTCCAAATGGAAAGGTTGATCGCCGTGCTTTACCTGCCCCCGATACTTCCAGTTGGGTAAGTGAAACCAGTTTTGTTGCCCCTCGTAACTCCATGGAACTGGAATTGACCGAAATCTGGTCAGACGTTCTCGGTGTTTCTCCCATCGGAGTCCACGACAACTTGATTGAATTAGGGGGACATTCACTATTAGCTATCAAAATTATCGGGCTAGTGCGATCGCGTCTAATGGTGGAATTACCACTGAATTCCTTATTTGAGTTTCCCACAGTCGCAGAGTTAGCCAAGGTCGTTACAGAAGTTCGTGACTCAGAGCGATCGCATCAACAGCCACCCCTGGAACCAATTTCACGAAAGCAAACCATTCCTTTATCCTTTGCCCAAGAACAATTGTGGTTTCTGAGCCAGTTAGCTCCAGAAGAACCCCTCTACAACGAAACCTTTACCATTGATTTAGCAGAAGCAATCGATATCCCGGCATTGGAAGCGAGTTTGACAGAACTCATCCGCCGTCATGAAATTCTACGAACCACTTATCCAGTAGTCAACGGTCTGCCAATCCAGGAAATTCATCCGCCATCTGCTTTTACCTTGCCCGTCATCGATTTGCAAGACTTTCCTGAGACGGAACGGGAAACAGAAGCATTGCGAATTGCGACCGAACAGGTTCGCAAAGCCTTTGACCTAACCAAAAAACCGTTGCTGCGAGCTACTCTAATTCAGCTTGGTTCCACAGACTATCGGCTCTACTTGGCAGCACATCATATTCTGGTAGACGGGGAATCTATGGGCTACATAATGTTGCCAGAATTAGAAACTATTTATAGAGCATTTTGTCAAGGCTTACCCTCACCTTTGCCAGAGTTAACCATACAATATGCCGACTTTGCAGCTTGGCAGCGACAGTGGTTACAGGGAGAAATTATCTCGAATCAGCTGGCATACTGGCAGAAAAAACTGGAAAATTTACCCCAGTTACAACTTCCCACCGACCGTCCCCCCACCTCAAAAACAAGCTTTGCCGGTTCATTGCTGCGTTACACACTTTCACAAGAGTTAAGCGAACAGCTCAACAATTTTAGTCGAAAAGAGGGGGTCACCTTATTTATGACCCTAGCAGCAGCTATCAATGTTCTACTTTATCGCTATTCAGCACAAGAAGATATTGTCATTGGTACTGTTACCTCCCAACGTAACCGACCAGAATTACAAGGAGTAATTGGATACTTTCTCAAGACTTTAGTTTTGCGTAGCGACCTCAGCGGTAACCCTAGTTTTCGAGAACTATTAAAACGAGTTCGAAATGTCATTTTGTCCGCTTACGCCCATCAAGATTTGCCCTTCGAGAAAATAGTAAACGCCCTTGATACCGATCGCCGCCAAGTCAGTCGAAATCCCCTTTTCCAGGTGATGCTTGCCCTTGAACCTCCTTTAACCGAAGAAAACGGGCCCTGGACGGTAAGCCAGTGGGAAGTGGATCCTGGCATTTCCAAGGTTGACCTGACGTTTAGTGTCGAAGAACGAGTAGAGGGTATCGTTGTTGCGATCGAGTACAGAACCGATTTGTTTGATCACCCTACAATCCAGCGGATGTTGGGGCATTTGATTACCGAGCTTAAGGAAATTCTTACTAATCCCAACCAAAGCATCTCTGACTTACCTCTGCTAACAGCAAAAGAACAGGATCAGTTGTTGGTAGAATGGAACCATACCAAGAGAGATTATCCTCAAGATAAGTGTATCCATCAATTATTTTACGAACAAGTAGAAAAGACACCACAAGCAGTGGCGGTAGTGTTTGAAAACCAACAAGTAACCTATCAGGATTTAAATAATCGTGCCAATAAATTAGCCCATTATCTGCAAAAATTAGGGGTTAAACCCGATGCAATGGTGGGATTGTTCTTGAACCATTCTTTGGAAATGGTAGTGGGATTGTTAGGCATCCTCAAAGCTGGTGGTGCTTATGTTCCCATTGACCCAACTTATCCCACTGAGCGTATTGCCTATATGCTTGAGGATTCCGGGGTTTCTGTTTTACTGACTCAGAGTCATTTAAAAGCAATCCTACCGGAATATCAAGGACTTGTTATTAGTTTAGATTCAGATGGGGAAGTGATGGCTACTGAAAGTGAAGAAAATCCAGTCAGTGGCGTAACCTCTAAGGACTTGGCTTATGTAATTTACACCTCCGGTTCCACAGGGAAACCAAAAGGAGTTCTGGTTACTCACCAAGGACTGTGCAATTTAGCTCTAGAGAACATTCGACTTTTTGATCTCAGAACGACCAGTCGGGTTCTGCAGTTGTTCTCCATCAGTTTTGATGGGTCAATATGGGAAATTGTGATGGCTTTATGTTCTGGGGCGCGATTGTGCCTTGTGCCGACCGAATCAACACGCTTAGGTTCTGATTTAAAAGAGCTATTACAAAAGCATTCTATTAGCCATATTACTCTGGTTCCCTCGGCGTTAGCCACACTGACCTGTGAGGATTTACCTACTTTACAGACTATTATTGTTGGAGGAGAGGCTTGTCCTCAAGAGTTGGTTAAAAAATGGTCAAAAGAGCGAAGATTCTTCAACGCCTACGGCCCTAGTGAGTATACAGTCTGTGCTACTGTTGCTGAATTTACTGACAGCAACCAGAAGCTAACCATCGGTCGTCCGATTGCCAATACGCAAATCTATATCCTCGACAAACATCTTCAACCTGTTCCGATCGGCGTACCAGGGGAACTTCATATTGGCGGTGTGGGGTTAGCCCGAGGCTATCTCAACCGCCCAGACCTGACCGAGCAAAAATTTATCCCCAACCCCTTTAGCAACGAATCGGGCTCACGCCTCTACAAAACTGGTGATCTAACCTGTTACTTACCCGATGGAACCATTGAATTTCTCGGTCGCATCGACCACCAAGTCAAAATTCGTGGCTTCCGCATCGAACTCTCAGAAATTGAAGCGGTACTAACACAACACCCCGATGTCCTCTGTGGGGTAGTCATTGACCGAGAAGACACACCTGGCAACAAACGGCTCGTAGCTTATGTTGTTCCCAAAGTCGAAGTTGCCATTAGCAACTTAAGGGACTTCCTCAAGACCAAACTACCAGACTATATGATACCGAGTGCTTTTGTGCTAATGGAAGCACTGCCACTGACACCGAATGGTAAAGTAGACCGTCGCGCTTTACCCGCACCAGATAGCTTCAGTCAGGTAGGGGAAGATAAATTTGTTGCACCTCAGACACCTATGGAAAAAATTCTAGCCTCTATTTGGGCAGAAGTCTTGGGATTAAAAAGGGTGGGCATCAATGATAATTTCTTTGAACTGGGAGGAAGTTCCCTGCAAGCTGCATTTCTGGTATCTAAGCTAGAGGAAGAGATAAACCGTAACGTTTCAGTCAAGGTTCTATTTCAGCACCCTACCATAGCAGAATTAGCTGCAGCTATCAATATACTTCTTGCAGAAGTAGGGAACAGGGAACAGGGAACAGGGAACAGTGGACAAGAATTGACGGAAACACTATCAGAAAAATACTTTGGCAAGAAGTCTAATCAGTTACCCAGTCTAGATACATCTTTGAACCCAGAAAACCCCCAAAATAAACTTGATAAAACTACAACTAAATCGTTAAACCAAACCACAAAATTATCTCAGTTTATACAGCTAGAAAAGCGCTCATTACTCTCCTTATTTGCTTTAGGTAAACTAGCATCAGTAGATGCAGCTGCTCTAGGTTATATTCCCATGTCATTCCTAAAACAAACCAGTTTGAGTCGCGATCAAATCCTTGAAGATTGGTTTGATAACCTGGCGATGTGGTATTGTATTATGCAGACTCAATTGGGTCGGATAGGGGGCTTAATTCTTCCGATCTTCGAAGACCGACTATACCGGGACTCACAAAAACTCGTACAACTATCTGTTGAAGCTTTGGAAATGGCAGGGCGAATCGGTGCTAAAACCGTTTCCTTAACAGGCTTGATTCCCTCAGCAACAGATTACGGTCGTGCCATTGTCAAAGCTATTGAGGGGCGCAATGACTTACCGAAAATTACTACAGGACACGCTACCACCTGCGCTACTGTTGTCCTGACCATTAAGAAAATTTTACAGGTCAGCCAGCGGTCTTTAGAGCAGGAGAAAGTCGCTTTCATCGGTTTGGGTTCAGTTGGGATTAGTACCCTTCGTCTGATGTTAAAAAGCTTACCCCATCCTACAGAAATTCTCCTTTGTGATGTCTACAGTAAACGGGAGTTTTTAGAAAAGATTGAACAAGAATTAGTCTCTGATTATGGCTTTCGAGGTCAGATTCGGATTGCCCCATCTGGGTCTGAACTCCCGCCAGAAATCTATGACGCAACTTTAATAATTGGTGCTACTAATGTACCAGATATCCTCGACATCAACCGGCTTAAACCCGGTACTTTAATTGTGGATGATTCTGGCCCTCACTGCTTCTCGTCAGAACTAGCAATTAAACGCTTTGAAGAGCACAAAGATATTCTGTTTACTGAAGGAGGAATGCTGCAAGCCCCTCACCCGATAGAAACAGTCATTTATCTACCAAAAGCGGTCGATAACAGCATAGACAAACATTTATGGCAAGGTTATTCTCGGCAAACCAATCCCCTGGATATAACCGGATGCGTTATGTCGAGTCTCCTATCTTCTCGTTTTGATTACATGGAACCCACTGTAGGATTCCTGAATCTGGAAACTAGTGTTCAGCATTATCAAGGTTTAGAACAGTTTGGGTTTCAGGCAGCAGACTTACATTGTGATGGCTATGTGTTGCAAAGATAAGTAAGCATATGCGCTACGCGCACGCTACGCGAACAGCATTCAGCATTCAGCATTCAGCTCTTAGCTCATGGGCTACAGATGGTGCTACTTGAAGTGCTTTTGAATAAGCGATGCAGCGCTACTCCCTACTCCCTACTCCCTACTCCCTACTCCCTACTCCCAGATCCGCTGTTCCCTGTTCCCTTTGTTATATAACCACTGCTGGTTGATGAGGATTTTAATTTATTGATAAGACAAGTAGATCGAAATCCTCTTTAAAAACCTGTCAACCAGAATTAACGGCGTTGCTGAGGGGCGGAATGAATATAAGTAGAGTGGGCATCCTGCCCGCACCAAAAGATCTCGAACGGGCAAGATGCCCATTCTACCTCACTGTTAAAACCATTCCATTATTAAGCAACGCCGAATTAACCATCTGTTTCAAATAAAGCAATCCGCAGTCGATCGGTTGTCTCTTCCATTTCCGCCACGGACTCTAGGCTAACAACCACGCTGGGTTCAACTCCTAAAATTTCCGCTGCTTTAGCCACCGCTGCTTTTTCTTTTTCATGGTAGCTGCCATCAGCTCGACTCATTTTGATCGCTTGGTACAATATACAGCGGCGAAAATTCAATGAAAAATCATACTTGATTCCACTCAATAGCTCTTCAATGTTAGCATTTTTCCAATCGAATTTGCGGAGGGTTTCAATGTACTCTTCAACAGCTTCAGAGTGTTCCGCCATCATTTCTTGTTCGTCAATAAACCACTGTAATTCTTCTTCTGCGAGCTCTCCATCCGCTCCGGCGATCGCCAATAAGGCGCAGCCGTAATTTACCCCCACCTCCAAATCAACTGAAGTGTTAGAAGAAAAGCCATATTTACGCTCAGCATATTTGCTGAGTTGGACAGTTTTTCCACTGGTCATGTTTTTCTACTTTTTTTATTGGTTTTGAGCATATTCAGTTTGATTCAACCAACTTTAGTGCAATTTGTCAACTCAATGTAAGTATATGCGCTACGCGAACGCTTAAAAATCCTCAATATACCCAACCATTTTATATAGAAAATATCGCGTTTATAATAGTAATGAAATACACAATATTTTTTACCTGTTCCCTATTCTATAAAACTTAAGCATTCAGTAATTATTGGCTGATACGCGACACGCTGATACGCGACACGCTGATAGCTGACAGCTGTTCGCGTAGCGCTTATACTTACCTAAAAAAAAGGGGGAGTCGAAACGGTTCCCCCTTGAAAATCCCCATTGTTAAATCAAAACTATAAAGATGATAACGAAAAAGGTAATAACTTGATTGAATAACTTTATTAAATAACTTTATTAAATAATTCTTTTATTTAAGTTATGTAACAGCTTTCACGGTTCAGGTTTGGTTAAGGCTTCAGGTTTACTTAAGCCTTGAGCTTTGCTTAAGCCTTCAGGTTTAAGCTACGGCAGGGGCAAAATGTGATAAAACTTTAAATTACGTTGTAACTCTTAACCTAAACAGGCGGTTGAGATCACCAATACCCTGGTACACTCAGGAAGCAATATATCTATAGCAATAGATAGCAATCGTTATTGATTGGTGAAGCTGACCCTGGGGCAAGGTGTTTCCTTGTGTCCCCTGTGTGGGGAATCTTTCTCGGTTTCACGAGCTGATCCCGATTGCTAGGTCATTGTCATTGGTTTGGGCTGGGTTGAGTGACCCGGATCTGTCCACACCAGGCCACCGAGAATGGTAAGCAACTATAACAAGCGACAAACAAGCGACAAAGAGCAAAGCTTAAGATGGTAGATTCCCTTAAAAAACCTGATTTTGATGAAATCCGACCCGGTATAAAGGTACCGGCGAAGGACACGATCCTAACTCCCCGGTTCTACACTACTGACTTTGAAGCAATGGCGAAGATGGATCTCTCGCCTAATCAGGATGAACTGGAAGCCATCCTGGAAGAGTTTCGAGCTGACTACAATCGTCACCATTTTGTCCGGGATGAGGAGTTTAATCAATCCTGGGACCATATTGATGGGGAAAAACGCCGGTTATTTGTTGAGTTTCTAGAACGTTCCTGCACAGCGGAATTCTCTGGTTTCTTGCTGTATAAGGAATTGGGACGGCGCTTAAAGAATAAAAATCCTGTGCTGGCAGAGTGCTTTCTCCTGATGTCTCGTGATGAAGCACGTCATTCGGGATTCCTGAACAAGGCTATGTCAGATTTCAATCTACAGCTGGATTTGGGATTCCTGACTAAGAGCAAGAAGTACACCTTCTTTCAGCCAAAATTTATTTTCTACGCTACCTATCTGTCTGAGAAGATTGGCTATTGGCGGTATATTACGATCTATCGCCATTTAGAAGCCCATCCTGAAGACCGGGTCTATCCAATTTTCCGCTTCTTTGAAAACTGGTGTCAGGATGAAAACCGTCACGGGGATTTCTTTGATGCGCTGATGAGAGCCCAGCCGGATACGCTGAATGACTGGAAGGCTAAGCTTTGGTCCCGATTCTTCTTGCTGTCGGTGTTTGCCACTATGTATCTGAATGATGTTCAGCGGTATGGATTTTATGCCTCCATTGGTTTAGATGCTCGTGAGTATGATAAGTATGTGATTGAGAAGACTAACGAAACCTCAGGACGGGTCTTCCCAGTTGTTCTGGATGTAGACCATCCGGAATTTTATGAGCGTCTGGAGATTTGTGTCCGGAATAATGATAAGCTAAGAGCGATCGCAAACTCCAATACACCTAAGTTTTTGCAATTATTCCAGAAGTTGCCCCTCTACATGTCTAATGCCTGGCAGCTCCTGAAATTGTACCTGATTAAGCCCATTGATATGACGGCTAAACAAGGTTCTATGATCTAAAGTTTGCTCCGCTAACTGTTAGCTTCGTTTTTGTGGTGATTCTACATTAGGTAGGATCACTTTTTTTTTGATAATTCTCCCCATCTCCCCACCCTACTCCCTGCTCCCTGCTCCCTATTCCCTATTCCCTTAAATCCGGAAATGATACAAGAATAACAGAAGTTTTATCGGTATAGGTGCGTCAGTTCTGTTAGTGTATTTTGTATTGTTGAGTGTTGAAAAATTTGGGACTTAAGTATCTAAAAACGGGCTTACTGGGACTAACGTTTACCTTCACAGTTGCTTACCGAGCTGGGAGTCAAACGGTGCCAGTACCGGACTCGACTACAGAAAACCAAGAGCAAACCCAGGGTAATCCCCCTCAGGCTACTCCAGATAAGTTACCAGAGTCCCCCCAGTCTGATCCTCCTGGTAATTCAGCAGCCCAGGAGTTGGATTTAAGTCCAGAGATAATCGAAGGCAGTCCGGTGCTACAGCGTTGGCTAGAGGAGGTGCCGGATGTTTGGCAGGATATTCGCAATCAACCCAGTTTTCGCACTCGGTTGCGATTGGGTTACTCCCAGTTTCCTTCTAATGGACAAGCCGCAGGGGTGAATGTGGGAGTGGAAGATGTGTTTATTGGTAATTCTGGCTTGACGGTGAGTGGGGATTATCAGGCTTCCTTTAATGGTGAGCGAGAAACCTTTGGGGTCGATTTGCGGTATTATGTTCGGCCCTTAGGGAGTTATTTCAATGTTGCCCCGATGGTGGGTTATCGCAATTTGGAGACTGATGGTTACTCTACCGATGGGGTAAATGTGGGAGCGCGGTTGCTATTGGTTTTGTCTCGCACTGGTGCAGCAGATATTTCCTTCACTCAGAGTTTTGTGTCTATTGGCAGTAGTGAGGAGGTCGGGATAACAACCCTTTCCTTTGGTTATGCGATTACTCCCAATTTGCGCCTTGCTACGGATATTCAGAAACAGAATTCTATCGAAAATAAGGATAGTCGGGTGGGGATTGGGTTGGAATGGATGCCTTGAGATTTTGATAGGGTGGGTAGTGTGGCTTACAGGGGTAGGTTTTTTACATCTGGTTCGGGAGTCGGGAGTCGGGAGTCGGGAGTCGGGAATCGGGAGTCGGGAATCGGGAGCGATCGCGTAGCGTGACCTAGGGTCAATCGCACCAGCGCGGAAGCTTCGCTTCATCCCGTAGCGTGGCCATTCCCGTAGCGTGGCCTTTTGGCCAAGGCCAATCCCATTGATAGCGCTAGGTACAGAGAATAAAAAAAT
Source organism: Moorena sp. SIO1G6 (assembly GCF_010672795.1). Classification (NCBI taxonomy): domain Bacteria; kingdom Bacillati; phylum Cyanobacteriota; class Cyanophyceae; order Coleofasciculales; family Coleofasciculaceae; genus Moorena; species Moorena sp. SIO1G6. Next base: position 64,664 of record NZ_JAAHFZ010000028.1, on the reverse strand, counting down.
TCCCTGGATCAGGGAATTGAAAAGCAGATCAGCTAAAGGTTTGAGCAATGATTAGTGCCTTGAGTTGGTAAACACAATTACATCAATTGCTATCCCTATTCTATTAAGCTAACCAAGAGCGCGCTCGCGTAGCGTGGCCTACGGCCAATCGCATTTATCGATCCCATTAAGCTAACCCATTTAGGGATTTGATCTAAGCCATTTAGCTATAGCATTTACCTATAACATATCCAAATTGATCATGAAACCCAATGCTGATTTGTCATAACACCAAACAATCCTCGGATCTCTTTCCTACTATTCCCGATTCCCGATTCCCGATTCCCGATTCCCGATTCCCGATTCCCGATTCCCTCTCTCCCCTAAACTAAAACTCTACCGATGAAAACCAGTAATTTAGGCAAGTCTGAGCTTCCCTCCTCAGCAAAGCACCAAATACTTCCCAAGATTAATCTATTTACCATGTTCCGGCTTGGTCTATTCCAGATGGGATTAGGTATCTTGGCAGTGCTCACCCTAGGAGTGCTCAACCGAGTGATGATCGACGAGCTAGGTATTCCAGCCTCAATTACCGCGAGCCTCCTAGCCATTTCGCTGTTTGTTGCCCCAGCCCGGGTATGGTTTGGTCAGCTCTCGGATACCAAACCCGTCTTGGGATATCACCGTACTGGTTACGTCTGGATGGGAAGCGGGTTATTTATGATTATCCTATCCTTAGCGGTACAAATCACTTGGCAATTGGGCAATGTCGTCGAAGGGGCTGGAGGTTGGACATGGTCAATTCCAGCTTATAGTTGGGTCGCTCTTGGGGCTCTAGTTTTTGGTCTATACGGTCTAGCCCTAAGTATGAGTTCCACTACCTTTTTTACCTTATTAGTGGATATTTCTGATGAAGACAACCGTGGCAAATTAATCGGTATTATCTGGTCAATGATGACTGTGGGTATTGCGATTGGCGGCATCAGCAGCAAAATTTTGCTGAAGCGATTAGATAATATTGATGCATCCCTAGAAGTATTGCGGTCATCGATTACTGGGCTGTTTTTCTTCGTACCCTTAATCGTCTTGGGGCTAGCGGTATTAGCCACCTTTGGAATCGAGAAAAAATACTCGCGCTATTCTTCCCGTTCTATCCTAGCGAATCGCGAAGACCAGATTACCTTGGGCCAATCCCTAAAACTATTAACTGCTAGTCCCCAAACTGGCCTGTTTTTCACCTTTTTGGTGATCATGACCATCAGCCTATTTCTCCAGGAAGCGGTGCTAGAACCCTATGGGGGAGAGGTCTTTAATATGTCAATTCCTGAAACCTCTCTACTGAATAGCTTTTGGGGGATTGGGATGTTGATGAGCTTGAGCGCCACTGGCTTTTTCCTAATTCCCAATTTGGGTAAGCGCAAAACCACTCAATTAGGCTGTCTAGCAGTATCGATCTGCTTTATCTTGATTATTATGTCAGGATTTACCGGAAATGCTCAGCTATTCCAGGGAACCTTACTCTTATTTGGTTTATCTACTGGTATCGCCACCACAGGAGCTCTCAGTTTGATGTTAGACCTAACCGCAGCAGAAGCGGCTGGCACCTTTGTGGGGGCATGGGGATTAGCGCAAGCCATGTCACGAGGCATAGCAGTAGCCAGCGGTGGTGTGATCCTTGATGTAGGTAGAGCAATTTTTACTACCCCAGTCCTGGCTTATGGTGTCGTGTTTGCTCTCCAATCCGCAGGGATGATAGTGGCAATTTGGTTCCTAGGTAAAGTTAATTTTAAGGAATTCCAGGATAATGCTAAACATGCGATCGCTGCTGTGATGGAAGGGGATTTGGATGGTTGAAGGCAGAATTTAGAATTTAGAATTTAGAATGAAGAATGAAGAATGAAGAATGAAGAATGAAGAATGAAAAATCTAGAATTCTAACTTCTAACTTCTAACTTCTAACTTCTAACTTCTAACTTCTAACTTCTAAAATGCGATCGCTTTCTTGGTGCGCGTTCCCTATTGAGGTAAAAAGTCAGCTCAGATGAATTGTAGGGTGGGCAAAAACATTTTGGTTCACATCAGTCTTCTAGATAAGATAACTTTGCCCACCCTACTTTAATTGGTATTTTTTTTATAAGCAAGTCCCTAAAAAGTCAGCTCAGATTAATTGTAGGGTGGGCAGTGGGTACTTTGGCGATGGCAAGCACATGACTCGGTTTGATGCACTGCCCACCCTACATCTACTGTATGCACTTGACGAAATCCTGCGCTATATGCTACCTTTCCACTGTAGAAAGCTCGGGCTACCTGGAACCAGTACCAGCATCCTTGCTATCACCAAATGGACCAAGACCATCATTAGGAGGGTAGAAGCCACCCTTCTTCGGAGGGTTTCCGCTAAATGGGTTGATTGGTCGCTCACAACCATTATTCACGCCCACCAAAATACCTTCAGGTATAGTCCATTCAGGTATAGTCCATTTGTTGTTGTTGTTGTTGTTGTGGCACTCAATGACTACATAAGCTCCCTTATCTATTCTTAGTAAGTCACCACGATAAAGTTCTTCACCTATCGATACAGGAATGGAAACGTTTTCAGATAAGCGGAAGATCTTACCCACTCCCTGAGCTGTGTCCACAGTTCCTAGAGGTAATTGATCGGCAATAAGTTTATTGGTAAAACCTTGTGCAACGGTAATACCAACGATTGTAAAAGCAGCTACTATGTGTTTCATTGTTTATTGGGCAACTGTTTAGTTAACCCAGTTTCTAAGCGCTGTCTAGCTTGGTCAATCCATTGGTCTTGATCTATATTATAACTGGAGGAATATCCCAGGCAATATCTCCAATTATTCATTATTTCCGTGTTTTTTTCACCTGCTTCTTCTAGTACCTGGGCTAGCAAACAGTAAGCTGGAGCCTTTTCCTTATCTAAATTAATAGCATCCTGGAGATGACGTTTTGCCTCAGCATAGCGATTTTGTTTTAGCCGAGCCCACCCCAGGTTTTTCAGTAAATAGTATTTCACTTGATCATTGTCAGTATTTTCAATTAGGTCTAGACCTCGTAGTAATAAAGAACTAGCTTGATAATATTTTTCGTCGAGAATATACATTCTTCCTAAGTTATTATAAGCAACTTCAAAGTCATCTTGGACAGCAATTTTGTATTCAGATAAAGCCTTTTTATTTTCTTGTAGTTCCTCATAAACTAATCCTAATTTATAATGAGGTTCAACGTCATCAGGATTAAGGAAGAGTGCTCGTTTGTAGCTTGATATGGCGGCAGCAAATTCCGGAGGACTATTTTCAACAATGTATCGATCACCAAGATTTTTGTAAAAAACGGCAATCTGAGGTAATGACAAACGAAAGGTAACAGAAATTAGTAAAATACTGAAGGCAATGCCACAACTTACTTCTTCCCAAAAATATTTAGGAATATTTAAACGGGTAAGAGCACGTTTGATTGACTCCTGTCCAGGTTTTGTTAAAGCGCTTCTACCGGCCAATAGTGTTAGGACGCTCTGAGTAGCAGTAACAAAAGCCCCTAAGGTCTCTGGTCCACCAGTCAGAAAGCGTGAGGAAATGTCTACTGTTAAGCTCAACGACGATGTTAGAAATACAACGGTCAGTATTTTCCATAGCCAGTCAAGATAATCCCATCGATGCTTTGGAGGTTTGAAGAACCACCACCAAGCGTCTACTTTAGGGTTCAAAATAGAATGCCATTCAGTTAGATCGACTACTGTGGTAATCTTATTATTCTCTTTCTTTAATCGGTTATCTAGATCGTTAACCTTAATCAAGCTTCCTGTAGGAATCTGTGATTGATTGCTTAATTTGGCTTGAACCGTATCACGAGCAGTCAAAACCTCTAGAACTATTTCTTTTGATGGCGAGCGGAAGGATCCCACTTTGGAAGAAACATACCGCATTAAGCTGTATGATTGTGATTTTACCGCCCACTTAAAAAGATATATTTGCCAAAATGGGATGCTCCCTGACGAGCTAGTGTCTTCAAGTTTAGTAAGTGCATCAGTATAACGTTGAATAGCAGACTCTAACTCTGACATAGCAGAGTTAGTCTTAGGAGTTTCTTCTGGCATAAGCTGACTTGACGTCTGATTTCCCTCTAATTTCAGCCTCCCGTTCCACCAACCTCCTCTCAAATTCAGCCATTGTCTGAATGATGGGAATGTTTTCAGCACAGTCAAGGTAATTAGCGATCGCATCAACAATCACATCAGTCTTTGACCTGCCAGTTTGCTCAACCTAGCAGCTATTGAGTTATGGGAGAAGGGTTGGAGGAATCTTAATGGCAATTTGAGGTTTATTCACAGCATAAATCTAAAGTAGCGCTATATTACCATTTGTATGACTAAGTGTTGCTATTGCTGTATTAATTCTTAACATTATGGTTAATCCCGTCTGGAGGTGTTTCTGCCCACCGACATCAACTAGTCCGTTGGTGGGCAGTGCGTAGTCATGCGATTGACCGTAGGTCACGCTACGCGATGCTCCGTAGGAGCCGCTAAAAGCGATCGCAAACAAATGAATCGGTGTGATGCACTGCCCAGCCTACATTTACTCCCGGGTTTATTTTAAGGATTAGGCTGACGGCTGACAGCTGTTCGCGTAGCGTGAGCTTTTAGCTCACGGCTGAATGCTTAAGAGCAGGGAATAAGGGAATCACTCCTGAACTGCTTGGCTCAACATCATTAAATAATAAATTTGTTTTTCCTACATAAGCTTGATTAGGGAAAACAATAGTAGATTTTTCGGTAGCTAGGCAAATATTAGCGATGTAACCAGCAATGCGACTGCAATAGAACATAACTGTCATCAGTTGATCAGGAATTCCTAGGTTTTTCCATAAAACACCAGAATAAAAATCTACGTTTGGTTTAATCTTATCGAAGTAAGGAATAGTATCTATTTGCTTATGCATTTCCCTCGCAATATGCATGAAAGTATCTCCCTTTCCTTCTTCAACCATTTGGTTGCAGATTTTGCCGAGAATTCTGGCTCTAGGGTCTATCCCTTTGAATTCAATATGTCCTAACCCAGGGATTTTCTGTTTTTTATCCAGGGATTGCTGGATATAATTTCTGATCTTGTCTTCTAGGTCTCCATCAGCATCAGCAATTTCCTGAAACATCTGCAACACCCTGAAATTAGCGCCCCCATGTTTGTCTCCAGATAAGGCGTTTAAGGCGGAGATTAAACTTCTCCACATTCCCGTACCATTGCTAATATTTTGTTTAGCAGCAAATGTTGAGGGACTCAAGCCAGCGTCTGCATGCAACACCATCAGTGTATCCATCAAAGAGCGTTGCTCATCGGTTACTTTACCGAAACCGCAGATCATCCCCAGGAGATTATTGATATAATCATAATTTTGTCCATAACAGCCAACGTCTTGGGGCAATACCAAAGGCTGCTGTTTAACATGTTGTAGGATCATCCCTACCAGAATAGGAGTTATGGCAAGAGCCTTCAATATTGCTTCCAACTGTTCGCCTTGATTCCGTAAAGGCAAAGAACATTCTCCGGAAAGATAGGATAATCCAGAACTTAGAATAGCGACGGGATTAGCATGGGGAGAAAAGGAAGAGATTACACTCTTGAGTCCCTTAATAATTTTCTGATCCAGAAGAGAGTTTTTGGCCAGTTGCTCCTTAAACCATTGTTTTTCCTCTTGGCTGGGGAGATGTGATTCATATAACAAAATAATGGTATCTAAGTAATCGCAATTATCGACTACTAATTGGATCGGAATCCCCCGGTAGTATAATTCTAGAGCTCCGGCATCTAAATAACTTAGACTGGCTAATTCAGTAGTTGTGTGCCTGAGTTCGGAATCGTAAATTTGATAGCCTGTAGTTTTTGCTACTGTTTTCCCACAGATTAGTGTTTGTCCTGTCTTGGTCAAGTATATGGGAATAGGGTGAGATGAACCATCGGGTAAGATGATAGTGAGATGAGAATGTTCCATTTTTACAATCACCTAATAATCCTATCGATCAGCTAACTTCAGAGCTATCAAAAAACATCTCAAAATGGATCCAAAAGCCCACCAATTAGTATGGGTTTATACTAACTTATAGATTCTTGGTATCAAGAGATACAAAGTTTTGCTATAACTAGCAACTTTTGTGATTAGCATCCACTCCAAATATAGCATATTGTAAACAAAAATAAACACGATCAGCAAAAAATTGTTTATGGTGAGAATAAAAGAAAATTTTACAGTCAACAATTTTGGCTAGATTTTGGTAATTAAGACCCCTTATGTCCAAAGACAATACTGAAACGTTTCATCTTCGCTTTCTGCGATTAGCTACTGTCAATATCCTCTCCAACATCGCGATTCCCTTAGCAGGGTTAGTAGATACCGCATTTTTGGGACACTTAGCAGATATTAACTATTTAGCTGGGGTTGCTCTAGCTACAGTTATCTTCAACTTGGTCTATCGCAACTGTAACTTTCTGCGGATGGGCACTACCGGACCAACGGCTCAAGCGGAAGGACGCTTTGACCAAGATGGCGTTACTTTAGTACTTCTACGTAATGGTTTAATTGCTTTAACCCTCGGACTACTCATTATCTTGTTACAATATCCCCTTAGAGAGATTGGCTTTACCCTACTCAGCGCTGCACCTGAGGTTAAAGCTGCTGGACAAGATTACTTTAATGCTCGGATTTGGGGAGCGCCTGCAACCCTACTCAACTTGGTCTTAATCGGGTGGTTTCTAGGCCGGGAAAAGAGCAGCAAAGTATTGGTGTTGTCAGCTATTGGCAATGGAGCGAATATCATACTCGATTACCTGCTGATTATCCGTTGGGGCTGGGCAAGTGCAGGGGCTGGATTTGCTACGGCGGCTGGCCAGTATCTGATGTTACTTATGGGCATGATTTTCATAGCTACAGAAAATGGCTATCCTCAAATGCTAGCGCTAGTAGACAGGATTTTCGACCTAGAGGCTATAAAATCGACTTTTAAGTTGAATGGAAATATCTGGATACGCTCTATTGCTTCAACCATCACCATTGCTGCCTTTACTGATTTGAGTGCTTATTTGGGCACGATGGTGCTAGCTATCAATACTTTACTGTTGCAGGTGATGATCGTGACCTTCTACTTTATTGAAGGATTATCCTTTGCGACGGAAAGTATAGCAGGGAACTTTCGCGGTCAAGGCTTGACCAACAAATTTCCTTCTCTGTTGCGCCTATCTGGAGCAAGCAGCCTCGGCATAGGACTAACCATAGCTTCCTTATTTGTCCTCCTGCCAGATCCTCTGTTTGGGTTGATGACCAATCATGGAGAGGTAATTGACGAACTTCACCATTATCTTCTGTGGCTACTTCCCTTTCTAGGACTGAGTTCTATGGCTTTTATGTTAGATGGGTATTTTTTGGGCTTAACTGAAGGAGCTCTGCTTCGCAAAGGTGTTGTAACCGGTAGTCTTGTTGGTTTTCTCCCTGTAGCTGTAGCATCTTGGTGGTTCCACAGTAGTCAAATCTTATGGCTGGCTATGTGTTGTTATATGGGAGTAAGAGCCTTAGCCCTGGCAGTTCAAGTCCCAAAAACCATGAGGTCTGAGAATATTTAATCCCATAAGTGTTGAATAGGGAAGAGTGTGGGGAGATGGGGAGATGGGGAGATGGGGAGATGGGGAGATAGGAAAGATTTTGATAGTGTTTATCATAGTTATGAGGTACAGGAAGTACAGTCAAGTGTCTTACCCTGATTCCCGATTCCCGACTCCCGACTCCCGACTCCCGATTCTAAATTCTAAATTCTAAATTCTAAATTCTAAGTTCCCTACTCCCGACTCCCTTTCCAAAAAAGTACTTGACAAATCTACCTAGTAGTAGGTAGTATAAAGTCATGAAACAAAAAACTGCTCAACAAATCCTAGAGGTAGCTCAATCCATGGTGCGCAACCGAGGCTACAGCGCCTTTAGTTACGCGGACATTGCCCAAGAAATAGGTATTCGTAAGGCTAGTATCCATTACCATTTTCCCAGCAAGGATGATTTGGTAAAGGAATTAGTGAAACGATACCAAAAAAACTTCGCACGGAAATGTCTTGAGATTGAGCAACAAGGAAAAACACCCCAAACACAATTGAGAGAGTTTGTGAATCTATATCGAGATGGTTTGCAAGACAATAAAATTTGTTTGTGTGGAATGTTGACAGCAGATTTAAGTGTTTTAAATTCCGAAATCCAAGTAGAGATCAGAAGTTTCTTTTCTGTCACTGAATCTTGGTTAGCTAAACTATTGCAGAGTGGCTGTGAAACCGAGGCTTGGCAGTGTAGTAAATCGGTGGAAGTGGAAGCAAAAATGCTACTTTCTATGTTACAAGGAGCGCAATTATTAGCCCGTGTTGCAGAAGATAGTAGTGTTGCTTTTGATCAGATTACTAGTGCATGTCTGGAAGATAAGCTAAAGGCCTTTGGCCACGCTACGCGAACAGCGGTTAGCGATTAGCTTAAGCGCTACAGGTAATAGCGTCAAAGCCTGTTCCAGGGTACTTAACTGTTGAATAAAATAAGCTGACAGTTTGACCCGGTGGTGCGTTACGGGACGGACTATCCTAATACTGGCTAGGGAGAAAATCAGGGTAAGCCCGTCCCTAACGCACCCTACGCGGCTGAAGGCTGACCACTGATCGCTGATAAAGGAATAATTTTTTTTATTCCTTTATCTACCTTTTAGTAGGTAAGCAAACATAATCAATCAATTAAGGAGATAATCATGACACAAGCATTTGCCGGACAAAAAATCATTGTTGTTGGTGGCACCAGTGGTATGGGTAAAGCGGTTGCTCAATTAATTCTTCAGCAGGGTGGTGCTGCGGTTTTAATTGGCTCACGTCAGCCTAAACTGGAAGAAGCAGTAAAGGAACTTAGCGAATATGGAACGGTAGTGGGTGAGTTAGCTAATATCTCTGATCCACAGATAAGGAATGATTTAATTAATCGTTTAAATACCAATCATAGTGATGCCACATTACTAGTCAATTCAGCAGGAGTGTTTCTCCCTAAACCGTTCATTGAGTATGAAGAAAAGGATTATGACCTCTATTTGGATATTAATAAAGGAACCTTTTTTATCACTCAGGCGATTGTCAAAAATATGATTAAGAATGGCAAACCTGGTGCAATAGTTAATATTGGCTCGATGTGGGCGAAACAAGCGATAGAAGCTACTCCGTCTTCTGCCTATTCTATGGCTAAAGCTGGTTTACACTCCCTAACCCAACATTTAGCCATGGAACTAGCCAAATATAATATTCGAGTTAATGCGGTATCTCCGGCAGTAGTAGAAACTCCCATTTACGAAGGTTTTATCCCCAAAGAACAAGTCCATTCTGCCCTAGAAGGATTCAATAGTTTCCATCCCATTGGCAGAGTAGGAACACCTACCGATATTGCTGAAGCTGTTGTTTATCTACTTTCTGAGAAAGCGAGTTGGGTAACTGGCGCTATCTGGGATGTAGATGGTGGTGTGATGGCTGGACGGAATCAGTATAACTAGGCTTAATAAGGGTGCATCTCATATTTATAAAAAAAGGGGAGATGGGGAGATAAGGAGATCAGGAGATCAGGAGATAAGGAGATAGGGAGATCAGGAGATAGGGAGATCAGGAGATAGGGAGATGGGCAGATTTTTATTAAGGGTATAATTGATAATTAATCTAGGTAAAAGTAAAGTAAAAAAAGCGATAGCGTAGCGGCTATTTCAGAGGCTATCTTAATATTTATTACCTCTTAAAAAAGTTTTTACCTCTCCCCACACTCTTCTTATTTATTTCCTATAACCATACTTCAAAATTTCCTCACAATATTATAATATTATGACACTTTTATACCTATTTTATTAAAAACAAATATAAAACCTCTTGACAAAAATAATTATAATAATTATGATTATAATATGCAAACGAATTCAAGTTGTTAATCAGGTTTACAGACTTTGTTCCGAATCCTGACAATAATCCAGAGTATCTAATTCCGGGGAATACTTCTCAGATTTTTTTCGGGAAGAAAGAACCGGTTGAGCACAGGCTTAAGGGCTCCCGTAAGGCAGTAATGAATACTATCTATTCCCTGTATACCCAGGGCTACGCACAACTTTATGAGTGGACTCCTCTTGAGCCGAGTGGCATTCCTGGAGAAGTGATTAGTACTTTGACCAGGTACCTAATTCTGGATTAAGATTTTAAGCAGCTGGGGGGTTTTCCCCCTAGCTATAAGACCAGGTCTAATCAAGTAGGATAAGGATTGGACTGGTCATGGAACAAAGTCACATAACATAAGTAGTGAAATCGACTTACTGTGGATTTCCGCCAGCCGTGGAAATAATTTCTACGGCTATTTTTTTTATGGTTAGCAGAAGGTTAGCAGGTTGAAGGTTAGCAGGTTGAAGGTTAGAAGGTTTAAGGTTAGGAGTTTGTTCGCGAAGCGTGGCCTTTTGGCCAAGGTTAGGATGTTGAAGGTTAGAAGGTTGAAGGTTAAAAGGTTGAAGGTTAGCAGGTTTAAGGTTAGGATGTTGTTCGCGAAGCGTGGCCTTTTGGCCAAGGTTAGCAGGTTGTTCGCGAAGCGTGGCCTTTTGGCCAAGGTTTACTGTTGAAGGTGATCAGAATCTACATTCCGCACTTCAAAATCTAGTATCAAAGAAATCTAAAAAAGACTCCCAACTAATGACTAACCACAATCCTAAATTACTGGAAAGCAAAATAGCAGAAGTCAAGCGGCTCCTTAAAGAGAGGATTCAACTACACGTAAACGATCCCAGAGTCACCGATTACGGGGAAAAATTAACCGAGGTAATTGGTTCGGATCTTATAACGGCTAAGGCTATACTCAATGCCTGTGACCAAGAGGAGCTGTTCTGGGTCAGTGAAGTCTTCGAGGATATCTCTGCCAAGCTTCAATCCCGCTCCTTTGTACTATTCTTGATGGAACTGGATGAGAAATACCCAGACATACATATGGAAGGAGAAATCAAGTACGCCAAATTAGTCATTGGTTGGAAAGACTCTTAACATGCATAAAGTGCGCCTTAGCCTGTAGGTTTGGTTGAGGTACCAAACCCAACATTTGCACTAGCTTTGTTGGGTTTAATTAATTACAAAGCGTCAGTAGTCAGGGGCGAAATTTGAAGAAGGTGGGTTACGGTGCGGATAAAAACTGATTGGTAATTCCTCAAAATCATGGCCGCACCTAACCCACCCTACGAACTTAATAAAAATCTCCCCATCTCCCCATCTCCCCACACTCCTATTTCTTCACTCCAGACTGCACCCGCCACAGCATGGCATAAATTCCCTGTTGCTCTAACAACTTTTCATGTCGTCCTTGCTCTACTAATTTGCCTTGGTCGATTACATAAATACAATCAGCATTGCGGACTGTGGACAACCGATGAGCGATCGCAATGGTTGTGCGATTTTGGGTAATCTTTTCTAGGGAGCGCTGAATGGCGGCTTCGGTTTCATTATCAACGGCGGAGGTGGCTTCATCTAGAATCAAGATTGGGGGGTCTTTCAATAGTGCTCGTGCGATCGCAATTCGTTGCTGTTGTCCTCCAGATAGTTTCTGACCCCGCTCTCCCACAATGGTGTCATAGCCTTGGGGCAGTTCCATGATAAATTCATGGGCTTCTGCGGTCTTAGCGGCAGCAACTATTTCCTCGGTGGTGGCATCAAAGGTGCCGTAGGTGATATTCTCTTCTACGGTGCCGTGGAATAAAAATACATCCTGGCTAACTAGACCAATGGCATGGCGTAAGTCTTTGAGCTTGAGCTGTCTGATGTCAATTCCATCAAGAGTGATCGAACCTGCTTGGATTTCGTAGAGTCTTAATAACAGTTTGACTAAGGTACTTTTACCAGACCCTGTGGAACCTACTATGGCGATAGTCTTGGTGGCGGGAATGTGAAGGGATAGGTTTTGTACCACAGGGGGGCGATTACGGTAGGCAAATGTGACATTATTTAATACTAATTCCCCCTTAACCTCAGACCTAGGTAATGGTGTATCCCCAGAGTGCATGGCAATTGGGGTATCCAGCAGATTCATTACCCTAGTGGTGGATGCCATGGCCCGTTGATACTGATCGAGGGTGTTACCCAGTCGAGTTAATGGCCACAGCAAGCGCTGAGTCATGAAAACTAAGACACTGTAGGTGCCTACTGCTAGTTCCCCGGCGGCTGCGGACTTACCACCGTAGAGCAGAATTCCGGTAAACCCAAATAGGATTAACATCCGAATCAAGGGGACAAAGGCAGCAGAAAATGCGATCGCTTTCTGGTTACTGTGCTGATACCCTAGACTTTGTCTCTCAATCCGCTTAGTTTCATAGTCTTCCGCTGTAAAGCTTTTAATGGTAGTAATCCCAGTTAGATTATTAGCTAACTGTCCATTGAGTAACCCTACCTTTTCCCGCACTGCTGCATAACGGGGAGCAAGCAGACCTTGAAAGGTAATCGAACCCCAGAGGATAAAGGGGATAGGGATCAGAGTTATCCAAGCTACATTGGGAGCAACGATAAAGAAGCCCGCACTGACAATAATAATGCTTGTGGTTACTTGAAGAATTTCGTTGGCACCAATATCCAGAAAGCGTTCTAGTTGGTTGATATCATCACTGAGGATAGACATCAATCCCCCTGTACTACTATCTTCAAAATACGCTAGTTCCAACAATTGCAGATGAGAGTAAGCATCTAGGCGCAATTCGTGTTGAATGGTTTGAGCCAGATTCCGCCATAATCGTTGGTAAGTATATTGAAAGACCGATTCCAATCCCCAAACAATAAAGCTGAGGAATCCTAGGAATACCAGTTGGCTAAAGATATCCGTTACTCCTAGATGGGCAATCAAGGAATCTTGTTGTTTGACCACCACATCCACTGCCATCCCAATCAAGACCGGAGGGGCTAAGTCAAAGATTTTGTTGAGGATTGAGCATGCGATCGCTTTCCAGATTAGGGAACGATGGGGCTGAGCGTAACCAATCAGCCGCTGGATGGGAGAGTTAGAATGCTTACGCTGATTTGGTTTTGACGTTAACCTTGAATTGAAAACGGTAATTAACACGACTTGGCAAGAATTAGAGTATTTTAGCAAAAGTGAGATACACCCTGCTAGAATACCCTAGTCAATTATCCAGGAGAGAAGTGTTTACTATATAACTCAGGTTTTGGGATACCACTTCATTCCCTCTAGCTCCATACTTGCTTTGTGCGGGACTTGCCGCCCCCCAAGTCGCGAGACAACTTTTGAACCGGTTCACCTGCCAAGCGTTGATGGGCATCGTCTAAAAGAGCAGGAATTTTATCCGCGTGAGGGCTATGGCGCAAACAGTCGCTTAAATCAATTTCCTTGATATTTTCAGCCCTAGTACCGGGATGCCAGAAATCGGCATAGCCAAGGAGGTTGTACCGCATTTTTGCATATTCAACCAGGTCATAGGCGATCGCCAGATTTCTTAACCACAGAATCATCGGTATATTAATCCCTTTGGGAGTTTTATGATGAGGAGGCAAACCAATATGCCAGGTACGCCACCACTCTTCTCCCAAACGAGCGATCGCCGCCTTCTCCAAACGCTCCACAATGGGTGGTAAAATTTCCTCTGCCCGATCTAACAAATCCAATACCTGAACATGTGCGTCAAAATCCGACGGTCGTGCAGCCCCCAAACTCAGCGTCTTGACCTGATGATGGCTCAGACAAAACAGATCGTTAAACATCATAGGATGAAGGGGATGGCACAATTCCACCAAACGCTTGGGTGGAGTATGCAACATTCCCCCTTTATCCGAGGGGCTAATAATAAATACCCCCATGTCATGACGATCGGCAGCTTCGATGGCTGGCCAGTTGAATTGATTGATGTAGTACCAGTGCAGGTTAACGTAGTCAAAGCGATCAGTTTCAATGGCTTGAACAATTAGCTCGGTTGGCCCATGAGTTGCAAAGCCGATAAATCGAGCCTTCCCTTGTTTTTGTAACTCCCGCGCCCGATCTAGGCACCCTCCGGGACACAAGCTATCTTTGAAGGCTTGGGGATCATTGATTCCATGTAGGGTCAGCAGGTCAAGATAGTCTACCTGCAAAAGAGATAAAGATTTTTCAACTTGACGCTGAAATTCTTGGGAATCTGAAATGGGGGTAATTTTCGTTTGAATTAGCACTTGGTCTCTAGGTAACTTAGAAAGCGCCCATCCCAACTGCATTTCAGAGGTTCCATAGGTACGACTTGTTTCAAAATGATTAATTCCCACTTCGAGGGAACGACGAATAATAGCTTCTAAATTTATCTGATTTTTTTCGGGAATTTCTGAGGGAGAAAGCTCATCCCAGGTGCAGTGAAACCGCATGCCGCCGCAGGAAAAAACGGGCATTTGCAACTCAGTTCGCCCAAATCTTCGATATTTCATCACTCGCTACTCAATTTCAATTCTTATAATTAAAAGATTTGGCATCCTTACCAGTATAGTTCATAACGATATCAGCCTAAGCGCAAGAAAAAATGGCTCATAATATGCATTGGACTAGATATCGGTTGATCGTGGATCGAAACCCCTATAATCTCGTAGGACTTTAGAAGCAACAGAGTTAATTTGTTAATAGTTTCTCGGTTTTTGTATCAATAAGCCTAGGCTTATTGATGCTTGGGCTTACCCGTGAGGGATATACTTTATTTTTTAATCAACAGACTCTAACTATAATATCCCTAGACTATAATTCATCAACAAACTAACCATTGAATACTCCTAGCCACGCCATTATTAACCTTGCTGTTTTGAATCACCAGGCTCAAATTCAGGCAGCTTTACCGATTACAATTGGTGCTATTTTACCCGATGCACCAATTTTTATCCTTTATATCTGGGCAAAATTAATTCGTCGTCAACCAGAGTCCCAGATTTGGTCACAAACCTACGAATTGCCCTTTTGGCAGAACCTTGTTGCTACCTTTCATTCCCTGCCCCTAGCCCTGTGTGGAGTGATGATCAGCCATTACTGGGGATGGCAACTTTGGGAAATTCTTTGTTGGAGTATGATACTGCACTCCTTATTAGATTTACCAGTTCACAACGATGATGCTCACCGGCACTTTTTTCCTGTTAGTAACTATCGTTTTATTAGTCCTTTCTCTTACTGGGACCCCAAGCATCATGGTTATACCGTATCCACAGTGGAAAAATTGTTGGTGTTAGTAGCAACAATTTTTACTTTCTCTATAATTCACTCTTGGATAGGTAAAAGCTTACTAATTGTTGTGAATGTGTTGTACCTGATAGCATTTTTATATTTAGTTAAGTCCAAAGTCGTAGAATTGCTATATCCATCAATTAGTAGTTAATCTACCAAAAAAATATATCCCACATTCCTCACGAAGTGAAGAATGTGGGTTCAGATTCAAACGGTAAGCAATAGCCTACCCTAGGTAATCAAAATTCCACTAATGCCTAGTGCTATCATGCTTAGTGCTAATTAGAACGATGTGATGTACAACTTGCCAGTATTATTGTCGATTACAATACTTTGTAAATCTGCACCATCAGGAGCAGTAGAAGCATCAGGAAGTTCAGTGATCTGAATGGTAATTGGATTCTTTGAAGTAGAGTATATTTTCAGAGGGCGATTCTTAGTATCGATATTATTGATACTGCTGTATGCTCCTATAATCATGTACTTTGTAGCATTTCCAGTTACACCCAATTCAACACGTGGTCCTGTAGTTTCAGAGTCAGAAAATCGTGCCTGATATCCAGCATTGGCTGGGGATGCAGCACCAAGCAAGGTAAAGCATACCAACAATAACGAAACCACAAGAGATGCAATTTTTTTCATGATTATTTTATCCATTTTTTTCCATGGGGTACCTAACAGTAATTATTACCAATTCGGCTTCGCCAAAAAATATATTTTGGGATATATCCAGAAATAGTTTTGGGAGTATTTCGATGCCAACACTGGTTATATAATTAACCGCCAAAACCAAACTATCAAAGCCTAGAGAGTATGTCAAGCTACAGCGGTTTGCAATTAAATTAAGTAGTTCTGGTTTTTTAGGGAGTTTATGTAGGGTGGGCAGTGCTATAAATAGATAACATAAGCAAGTCAATCCCGTTGCTAGGCACTGCCCACCAACGGGTTTATATTTATTGAAGATGTAGGGTGGGCAGTGCTAGAAACAGATAACATAAGCAAGTCAATCCCGTTGCTAGGCACTGCCCACCAACGGGATTAATTCACTCAGCTCAATTCCGCTCGGATTGTTTCCACCCGTTTCCGATTAACTCCCAAATCTGATTTTCCTAAACGGGAGGCGGAGCGAACATGGATTACCTTAGCACTGTCATCCAACAAAAATTCTACATCATCCACAAACCCCATTAAAGGAGTAGTGAATTGTGCGTAAAGATAGTTGTCTGTTTCTTCAATAATTTGTGTTCGTTCTAGGTTTTGGATCACAGTTTTTAGCTTAGCTATTGCTTCGGTAGGGGTTGAGTTGTAAGCTAAAGGTTCAATACCATGCTCGGCATCTTGGCTATAGCTGCTGACACAGTTAGGGCTATTTGGGCAAGGTGCTAATTGCCCTGAGGACTGAATCCCAATATTGGTGGGTTGTTTTCCTGGAAATTTCATCAACGATTCTCCTGAAAGGGCAAAGGTAGATCCTATGGCAACAATAGCGACTAATACTAACGATATTAATACTACTAGTATTAGTCTCAAGGGTGATAGTTTTTGGCTTTGTACAGTCATAAAGCGTTTGTATCTGGGTTATCAACACAATTGCTGAAAAAGGCAATATAAGCATTCAGCAGTCAGCCGTCAGCCGTGAGCTAAAAGCTCACGCTACGCGAACAGCTTTGTGGCACAGGCTTCTAGTTTGTGGCACAGGCTTCAACGCTGTGACATAACTCAGATTAAACTTTTGCTGACCTGTTTTATTCAAAAGCTGATAGCTGATAGCTGATAGCTGAATGCTTACTAGGCAATATCGGAAAGAGGTCTGGAGTTTGATTGGACAATAAAACAAGACCTCCTAGGTTTACATCTCAAATACAAACACTATATTAGTAATATCATGTCTGGTTGACTAATAGCGATCTTAAATGAATTGTGATAATTTTTAATCTGAAGTTCCCTGCTCCCTGCTCCCTGCTCCCTGCTCCCTTTGCTGTATTATCAAAAAAATTGGGGTTAGTAAGGGCAAAAGCCAAAGTTCAACACTTCTCCATCGTTTCTGGGTCGAATTCCCCTTGCAACATCGCAATCAGACATCGTCCAATGTGGTAAGCCAAATTAACAGGGACCGCATTACCTATTTGCCTGTACCTCGATGATAGAGAACCGGTAAATTCCCAATCATCGGGGAAGCTCTGAATACGTGCATATTCCCTAACTGTCAACGGTCGTGTTTCTTCAGGATGACACCGCTCGGTCTGTTTTTGAGCTGGGTTACAGGTTAGAGTAAGGGAAGGTTCTTGCCAAGAAAGCCGCCTAGCCATACCGGTTTTGCCGCCACCGAGATAGAAACTCTTTTTCATATACTCTTTTTGAAGCTCTATTGGTAAGTTCCGCCAATAACCTCCTGGTGGTATTAACTCCATAATTTCTTTCTTGCGGGTAGGGTATTTTGCTCCTATTGATTTAGGGCAATCTTTGAGCACCTCCCTCAGGGAAATAGTGTAGTCCTTTTCCTGAGGAAATATTGCGTTTAGGTCTAAGTCTTTTCTGACCGCAATGATAATTACCCTCTCCCGCTTTTGGGCAACATCTAGAAACTGCGCTCTGAGCAACTTATAGGTAGGGTTGTAACCTAAATCCTCTAAGGTTCGCAGCATGGTGGATAAGGTTCTGCCTTGGTCATGGTGGATCAGACCTCTAACGTTTTCAACTAGTGCTATTTTCGGCTGTACTTCCTTGACACACCGTGCAAACTCAAAAAAGAGCGTCCCTCTAGTATCGTCAAAACCTTTACCTAGACCGGCATAGCTGAAAGCTTGGCAGGGCACTCCACCAGCCACAATCTCTACGTTGTCCTTGTATTTGGTAAAATCAACATTGGCTATATCCTCAGGTATGATTTTCCAGGAAGGTCTATTCAGCTTCAGAGTGTTTACGCAGTCTTTATCAATCTCCACCAACAGCTTGGTGCTTAAGCCAGCATTCTCAAAACCCAGTGCCATGCCTCCACACCCAGCAAATAACTCAATTACTCTGAAGCTAGTGGGTTTGCTCTTGAGAACACGAAACTCAACCCCAGTAGCTAGTCCTAGATACTTCCTTTGAATTCGTTTTAACTCTTCAATATCAAAAAAGCGGTAGTTTCGTTCAGACCGCTTTGCCCTCAGCAGCTTTTTCTTTTCCCACCTACGTATGGTATCGGAGGAGACACCCAAGATTTCAGCAGCTTCCTGAACCGTAACTAGGTCTTGAACAGTGCCAGATTTAGTGTTTGCCATACCCAATACGCTCTAATATAACCGTTGCATAATGCAATGGTTACAAAAAACGGGATACAGATCAACTAAATTCCTGAATTACTTTATCCGCCCCCCGCTCCTTTGGTTACGACCTAAACCTAGAACAGCTAATGATATAGCTAGTTACTATGTAAGTCCTGTTCGATTCAATCAACTACCATCAAACAAAAACCATTTGAGGAGCCAGCAATACCCCAGAGGTTGAGGATATCACCTTACCAATACCCAAAAAACTGCCATCTTCGTGATACACTTGCAAAGGAATTGTGGGAGTTTCAAGAGTATCATCCCCAGAGATACGCTGTCCCAAACACCAGCGACGGGCTTGATCAGCGGACAAGGTTACAGAGGGTAAGTGCCCCAAACCTACACTAGGGGACACTGGCTGGAATAGGCTTTGTTCCAGCTGTTCGGTCAATTCTTCTAATGTCAGACTATCGGCTAAATCAAAGCCACTGCTGCGAGTACGAGTCAGAGCGGCTAGCACACCACCGGTTTCAAGGGCATCTCCTAAATCCCGGGCTATGGAGCGAATATAGGTGCCAGGACCACATGCGATCGCTAAATCAATTTCCGGAAATTCCCCCCCACGCCAATCTAAAACCTCGATCTTCTCAACCTCTACAGTTCGTTCTGGTACCTCTACCACTTCACCAGCTCTGGCTAAATCATACAGCCGTTTACCCTTGATCTGAATAGCGCTATACATTGGTGGCACTTGCTGAATCTTGCCCTCAAACTGTTTCAACAAACCCTTGACCAACTCCAGAGTCAACTGGGCTGCAGACTGAGTAGCAATCACCTCTCCTTCCAAATCATCAGTAGTTGTCCTCACTCCCAGTCTCACCGTAGCCTTGTAGGCTTTATCCTGCTGCATATACTGCAAAAGTCGGGTTGCCTTTCCCAGAGCTATCGGTAAAACCCCGGTAGCAGCTGGGTCAAGGGTCCCGCCATGGCCTACTCGCTTCAGCCGTAGCAGACGCCGCACTTTAGCAACGCAATCGTGGGATGTCCAACCTGCTGGTTTGTTTAAGTTTAGAAATCCTTGCACAATACTCAGATTTTGCACCAAGTTTAAAATTTATCTGTAAAGGTAGGGAATCGGGAATCGGGAATCGGGAATCGGGAATCGGGAATCGGGAATCGGGAATAGTAATAAGATTTGATTCTATCTTGATGCACTAGCTCATGGGAAGCATGGCTGTTTTATTTTCCTACTCCCTACTCCCTACTCCCTACTCCCTACTCCCTACTCCCTACTCCCTACTCCCTACTCCCGATTCCCTACTCCCTCGGTGCGCTTTCCGTAGGCGAATTAAATTCGCCACGGGTCGCACCGCTCCCGACTCCCTACTCCCTTCAAACCTAATTACTCAACCACATGTAACCGTCGAGTAATCATAATCATGCCATCCCCCCGAATTAATATAGCTGAAATCCAGCGGTCTTCTGGTAACAGTGGGGCTCGGCCAATCTTAAAAATTCCACCGGCAGCCAAAGATTCCAGGTCAACCTCCGTGGGATTAGTATAGCGCTGTGACCTGACTGATTCTTCTATAGCCACTCCCAGCAGCAAATCATCTCCGAGGGGTTCCTGGACAATGGCATCAAAATTAAATCGCTGACCAATACGCACTTGTTCTGGTAACTTCACCGTTACCTTGGGAGGATTAGCTCCTGATGTGATTTGGGAACGCTCTGCCAAAATGGTGGAATAGACAATTTTTTGGTTTTCAAAGCGCTGACGCGATCGCAAAGTCGATTCAAATTTGGTCTTACTAGCATCCTGTTGGTTACTAGTAATATAAGTCACAGTTTCTGCCACGATCGCGTTGCCCTCTTGCTGCCAATCCGTCAGTTCCGTGCGGTAATTCAACACAGGGTAGCGCTGCCACAATTGAAGCAACGCTTCTCCCATCACATCCCGACTTAAGCCATCGGAGTTAGCAAAATTAGCGCTATAGAATTCCAGCAACCCTTCAACATCCTTGCCATTAGCGAAGCGATCAATTTGGCTGAGGGTATCTTTAAGCTGAGGCGGTGCGGTTTCCGGGCTATCTGCTTGGGCTTTCAGAGGAGAGCCGAGGGTCAACCCTACCGTTAATAGTACAAATACTGACCAGTCCAAAGAAATAGACTTGACTTTAGTAGTAAAAGATTGGGATAGTCGTTGCAGTAAGGTGGCTGGATTGGTCATTGGTAATCGTTAACTGGTAACTGGTAACTGGTAACTGGTAACTGGTAATTCTGGTAACTAGTAATTAGTAATTGATCATTGGTGATTGGAGAAAGGGTAATCCCTTGGATTCACCAATGATACCAAATCTAGTTTGATAACCTATGTCTAGCTTGTAGGGTGGGCAAAAACAGTTTGATTTTTTTGAGTACTCTAGAGTATATGACTTTGCCCACCCTACTTTAATTGGTATTTTTTTTCTTCCCGATTCCCGACTCCCGATTCCCGATTCCCGATTCCCATTAACCCAAGACAAAAGCCCCTCACCCAATTGATCAAGGAGACCTATAGCCGTGTCTAAGTCACCCATGCGATTGCTGATTGCCGCCAGTGGTACGGGGGGACATATATTTCCCGCCCTCGCAGTAGCCCAACACTTACCCAATTACACTATCGAGTGGCTTGGTGTTCCTGACCGCATTGAAAATGAGTTGCTACCACCAGACTATCCCCTGCACACCATTGCCGTAGAAGGTTTTCAACAACGCTTCGGTCTCGGTACTCTGCGCATCTTCACTCGCCTGGTCAGTTCAATTTGGCAAGTGCGGCAACTGCTGAGAGAAGGTAAATTTGATGGTGTCTTCACCACTGGGGGTTACATCGCTGGACCTGCAATTATGGCAGCACGGTTGCAGGGTCTACCTACTATTATACATGAATCTAACGCCATTCCCGGAAAAGTAACCCGGTGGCTGAGTCCCTTTTGCAATACCGTAGCCATAGGGTTTGAAGCCGCTTCCAAGTACCTACCCCGGATTAAAACTGTAACCGTTGGTACACCAGTGCGGGATAGTTTTCAACAGAGTCAATCCCTGGAACTCCCGATTCCACCAGAGGTACCCTTGATTGTGGTGGTTGGGGGTTCCCAAGGAGCAGTGGCAGTGAATAAACTAGTGCGCCAATGTGCTCCCGTCTGGTTTGAAGCTGGTGCTTGGATTGTTCATTTAACTGGAGAACAAGACCCAGAGGCTAACACCCTTAGCCATCCTCAGTACCTGTCTATGCCCTTTTATGACCAGATGGCACCATTACTGCAACGGGCCAATTTAGCCATTAGCCGTGCTGGTGCTGGAACCTTAACTGAGCTAGCCATAACTGAAACACCAGCCATTCTGATTCCCTACCCTTATGCAGCGGAAGACCATCAAGCTTTCAATGCAGCTAGCTTTAAGGATTCTGGTGCTGCTTTAGTATTTCGTCAAGACCAGTTGACTCACGAAACGTTAGAACAGGAGGTGCTGGCTTTACTCAAGTCTCCAACTAGGTTAGAAGAGATGAAACAAAAAACAGCTAGTCTTGCGATTAGAGATAGTGGAAAGCGTTTAGCCTCTCTAGTTCGTGAGTTAGTTGAAAAATAAAATATGAAAGGAGAACTATGATCTCATGTCAATCAAGCTTTACCTTGACTTTAAATATTAATAGTTTCAGAGGTTTGATTAAATACCTAAAAATTGCTCAAACCGAATAAGAACAATAAAATAATTGCAAAAAAGTCAAAAAAATAATGTAGAATAGCTTCGAGTTGTTGATTCGATAATGACTAGATTGATTTATTATTATTTTGCCCTTATAATAGTTATTGCTTAAGCGTAATATCGAACCAAATTTACTGTGATGATAACTTTGTATAAGGCACCACCTTTATGGGGATTACCGAGCATTAGTCCACCCTGTATTAAATTGGAAACTTGGCTGCGTATAGCTAATATTGCTTACGATATCGAGATTACTAAGGACTTTACTAAAGCTCCCAAAGGCAAAATTCCGTTTATAGAATATAAAGGAGAACTCATCGGTGACTCCACCATAATTATCGAGATGCTTAAGGAAAAAGAGGGCATAGATCCTGATCGGGATTTGACCTCAACAGAAAAAGCAATCTCCTTAGCTTTTCGGCGGATGCTGAAAGAAAATACTTATTGGGGAGAGATGTATATTCGTTATAACATTGAAGATAACTGGCAATTATTCAAACAAACATTAACGACTCTCTACTTTGCTGGGAGCTCGACACCAGAATCGTAACAGTTTTTACAACAGGTGCGAAATTCCCTTTCTAATCAGATTTATCAACAGGGACTGGGTCGTCACTCCGAGAAGGAAATTTCTCAAATTATTAATGCTGAGTTTCAAGCCCTGTCTGATTATTTAGCAGATAAACCATTTTTTATGGGGGAGAGACCGACCACTTTAGATGCAACGGCTTATGGTTATATTGCAAACATGATTTTACCTCCTTTCAAGAGTCTGATTATTGATCGCGTATCTCAATTTAAAAATATCTGTCAATATTGTGAACGGATGAAACAGGCGTTTTTTCCAGATTATTTGGATTCTTAATCCAGAAAATTTTCTAGGAGATGTGGTAATTGCCTTAAATGTCAAGTAATCACAAAGCGCGATCGCATTTTCAATTTACGGGTCGCACCTGTGGAATGGGCATCAGGCGTGGAACTGGCATCTTGCCAGTTTCATGCTTATTGCCGGGCGGGCAGGATGCCCACTCTACTCCTATTCAGCGCGAAGATTCAGCAACGCCAGAAAAATGACTGCTTTGGCAATATCGACTGGTGAACCAAAAGGTCCTGGGATGAGGTGATTATTGACCTGCTTGCTAACGGATTGCAGTTGTTCTGGTGTTCAACCAAGATCTGACCAGAGGGGTGTTTCGATTCGCCCTGGGGCAATAGAATTAACGCGGAGCTTTTGGGGAGCAAGTTCAACCGTCAAAGCTTAATCAACAATAAAGTTTTCAGACTTCTGTCACCTTCTAGACTAAGGCAGTGGGAGAATAGAGTTATCACCTGGCAAACCATTCAAAACCCTTAAAAACCCAACTATGGCTAAAACCGTTGCTGAAGTCATGACCCGTGACCCGATCGTGGTGCAGCCCGAAACACCGATTAAGGAAGTGATCAAAATTATTGCTGAACAAAGCATCAGTGGCTTGCCAGTGGTTAACGAAGCAGGCAAATTGGTGGGAGTGATTTCAGAAACTGACTTGCTGTGGCAGGAGACAGGAGTAGAACCGCCAGTCTATATCATGTTTCTCGACAGCGTGATTTACTTAGAAAATCCTGCCCGTTATGACCAAGAACTCCATAAAGCACTTGGACAAACCGCTGGGGAAGTAATGACTGGTCATCCCATGAGCATCAAACCGGATCAACCCTTACGGAAAGCGGCTAAGTTGATGCAGGAAAAATCAATCCATCATCTACCAGTAACAGATGAGGCAGAGCAAGTGATTGGAATTCTGACCTCTGGGGATATTGTCCGGGCTATGGCAGCTGAGTTACAGAATTAAGGGAACTGTTCTATCTCAAATAGTGTTCACGGTGAACAACCAACATGGTAAGTTTAGTTTTGGCTAGATATTGAGCAATTTACCCATGAGCGTTACTCGTGAATCTGTCGAACAGCTGCTGAATTCACCGGATTTTGGCCAGCGCATTAGTGGATTAAACCAACTACGCCAGCTGGAACCATCGGTGGCGTTTGAGCTAATTCAACCCTTGGTTAACGATAACAATGTTCGGATTCGATATGGGGCAGTCAGCCAGCTCCATACCTTGGGTAATCAGGATTTAACCTTAGCTTTGACCCTATTACGCGATCGCCTTTTGAATGATCCAGAACCAGATGTTCAGGCAGCAGCAGCGGATTCCTTGAGTGCCTTGAAGCTCACCGAAGCCTATGATGATTTAGAGCAAACCTATCACCAAACCACTGAGTGGATCATTAAATTTAGTATTATAGCTGCCTTAGGGGAACTAGGTGAACCCCGTTCATTTCAACTTTTAGAAGACGCTCTCAAATCCGATATCAGTTTAATCCAAACCGCCGCCATTAGTTCCTTAGGAGAATTGGGAGATCCCCGGGCTGTGCCTCTGTTGATTCCCTTTGCCACTAATTCCGACTGGCAAATTCGTTACCGGTTAGTACAAGCACTGGTTAATCTGGGAGGAGAAGAAGCTAGGGCAGTCCTAGAAACATTAGCGAATGACAGTGTTGAGCAGGTGGCTAGTGTAGCGCAAGAGGGCTTAAAAGCATAAGGCTTGAACAGGGAATAGGGAGAAGAGTGTGGGGAGAGGCGGGAGTGTGGGAAGTGTGGGAAGTGTGGGAAGTGTGGGAAGTGTGGGAAGTGTGGGAAGTGCCCAACGCAATAACAAACCCAATTACAAAAACCCTTCCATCTCGATCATTTCAATCATCTGAAGTCCACGGGGGTCTCCCACTTTCAAGAGGGCAGCTTTGGCGTCTTCTTTTACCCCTAGGTCTTCATCATCAGCAAATGCTTCAATTAAGGCATCAATAGCACCAGCGTAAACCGCATTGGAGGGCAATTCCCGACACAGTTGCCCGATAGACCAAGCACAATTACTGCGCACTGCTGCTACTGGGTCTTTCCTTAAACCAGTAATCAAGGGCGGAATCGATGCGATTACTTCTTCATAATCTAACTCTGCCATTTGCGCCAGAGCACTAGCTGCCCACAAACGCACTGCAGGAATATCCGTTTTTAGGGAATCAATTAGAGACGCTAAAGCACGGCGATCGCGACAGTTTCCCAATGCCCAGACAACCCCTTTACGGACATAACCGTTCCAATCTTGGTTAAGTTGGTCAATCAAGGGCTTTACTGCCGTGGGACTGGGATTGCGCCCTAGACCATAGGCAGCACTTACCCGCACTAAGGGACAAACATCATTTAACAGGTTAATCAGATGGGGAATTGCCCGCTCATCTTGCAACTCACAAAAAGCACGAGCTGCTAGCATCCGTTGCTGGCTTTCCGGTGCCGTTAACAGAGCCAGCATTTCCTCTGGATCAGGTTTGGGAGCTTCTAACTCATCTTCAATCGGCTCTATGTCATCTAAAGGGCTTTCTAGTAAAGCCGTATTATCCAGTAAACTCAGATCATCATCGTCATACATGCCTGATAACCTACCTTATCTTGCCTGATTCTACCAGGGTCTTATTTCTTATTTAGTATTGTCTGTGCAATGGTTTAACCATCCACAGAGATTGGGTTCTAAAACCCAGTCCGTGGTAAAGGTTCAAAGCGACTTGATTCGATTGAAACACCTGTAGTCCAATTTGGCGATCGCCTCTTGCCCTTGCCCTAGCTTCAGCCTGCTGCATCAGTGCTGAACCAATGCCTTGACGGCGGTGTGCTGGCATGACGTACAGTAAAAAAATATAGGTATAGCGATCGCCATTTACCTGATCAACCCCATTTCCCATCCACAGACAACCAACTGGCAAGGGATGAGTTACGATAGAGCCTTTCCTAGAAACGTTCCCATCCGCTACTGTAACCCACCACAGCGGGGTTTCTCTGGAAAAGTACTGTTTAACAGTCCTCGCCAGGTGAGAAAAATCATTTTGTTCTGGGAAAAGCTCTTGGTAAGTTAACTCCATGAACTTCACCAAAATTGCCCGTTCTCGTACCGTTCCCAGGCGTAGCTGGTACCGTGCTAACAATGGCTTACTCACCAGTGTTCCCAGAATTTTGGTTAACAACCAACTGAGCCGATACTGGTGCTTGAATGCTGGCAGCGTCAAACTCTTCAATCGGTGCAGGGGCTAGCATATCGTTCGGTAAAAAGATCCGAGAACTGACTGCCAATAGGGCAATTAAGAAGCCTAGTAATGCCAGTAGGGGAGCAATGTACTGACGAAATATAGCCATGAATTTAATGGTTCGTTGATTTTAACAATTCTTTACTTTCTCCATCTTACAACAATGGCAAAGCTTTTAGCGGTTGAACGCGATCGCGTGGCCTTTTGGCCAAGGTTATTTGGTTGAAGGTTGAAGGTTGAAGGTTGGGGGTTGGAGGTTGGAGGTTGAACGCGATCGCGTGGCCTTTTGGCCAAGGTTATTTGGTTGAAGGTTGAAGGTTGACGGTTGGAGGTTGGAGGTTGGAGGTTGAACGCGATCGCGTGGCCTTTTGGCCAAGGTTATTTGGTTGAAGGTTGAAGGTTGACGGTTGGGGGTTGGAGGTTGGGGGTTGGAGGTTGGAGGTTGGAGGTTAGAGGTTGGAGGTTGGAGGTTGAAGGTTGGAGGTTGGAGGTTGGAGGTTGACAGTTGACAGTTGAGCACCAACTTTATCACCAGTACATTACATCCGATCAGCGCTAGCTAATATTAGCGTTAAGTTGCTCTAATCTAGCGTTTCTCATAGTAATCAGGTACACAGAATTTTTTCCCACTTACCTTCCCCCCTTATTAAGGGAGGGGGGATCCCTCTTGTTTCTTACCTGTTCCCAGATCCGCTGTTCCCTATTCCCTGTTCCCTATTCCCTGTTCCCTTAGACTCGCTCGGCTAGTTTTGTGATAACTTCAATAACCGTATCCGCAAGTTGATCATTTCCCCGGAGCCAACCGAGGGGAGTTAGATGCTTACCGGGAAGTTTCTCATCAATGAGAAGTTTATTGCCTAAATTCTCCTCTAGCCAACGCACCGTTCCAGCTTGTTGAGCAATCTTATCCTTACTGAAGCTAATCAAAGCAGTAAGATTAAATAAACGGCTATTTTTGATCAAGCAATAGGTTTGTTCGGGTGTGGGTAACACCCCGAAACCAAGTCTGTCTACTAAATCAGCTATGAATGGAACAGGAACCGCACTACTGGTACCGCTAATAACAGGAGCCATTAATACAGATGGTTGATTGATCAAAGAAATATATTTTAGCTCAGCATCTCTGAGGCTATCTTCAATCTGCTTCTCTTGATCTTTCCCCACACAATCTCCCAGAATTTCCTGAAGTTTTTTGGACTCCAAATCACTTAAAAGTTCCAAGAGTGCGATGTATTTTGTTCCAAGGCTGTGACCTAACCAAAAATAATTATTCCCTCTGGCAGAGGGGTCTTCTTCATAGATCCTGTACTCATAGCCCAATTTTTTTGCTTCTTCCAAAATTCCCTGGAATAGGGTTTTTTCTTCTTTGACCAAACCAATTGCTACAGGCCAATGGCGGAAGGTAAATCTAAACGGTCTGGCAACAACGGTATAACCTGATTCAAATAATCGCTTGGCGATATATCGGTAGAAAATTGTCGGAAAACTTCCGAAAAACGCACCACCAATTAACTGAACAACACCTATCGGCTTGGGATGGATAGCAACCCAAGCAAAGGGAATTGGTCTAAATTTAAATTCGGCATTCATGGCAGTAAGCTCTTTTAGGATAACTAAGTTGCAGGTTGCAGGTTAAAGGTTAGAGGTTGAAGGTTAAAGGTTAGAGGTTGAAGGTTACAGGTTAGAGGTTGAAGGTTACAGGTTAGAGGTTACAGGTTACAGGTTAGAGGTTGAAGGTTAGAGGTTGAAGGTTGCAGGTTGCAGGTTTAAGGTTACAGGTTGCAGGTTGCAGGTTGAAGGTTACAGGTTACAGCTTGAAGGTTAGAGGTTGAAGGTTACAGGTTAGAGGTTGAAGGTTACAGGTTAGAGCTTAGAGGTTACAGGTTACAGGTTGAAGGTTACAGGTTACAGGTTATTCAAGCGTCAACATTCAACATTGAAAATTCAACCTTGGCCAAAAGGCCACCCTAAGCGAACAACCTTCAACCCCACCTTCAACCCAACATTCAACCTTGGCCAAAAGGCCACCCTAAGCGAACAACCTTCAACCCCACCTTCAACCCCACCTTCAACCCCACCTTCAACCCAACATTCAACCTTCAACCTTCAACCCCACCTTCAACCCCACCTTCAACCTTCAACATTCAACCTTCAACATTCAACCCCACCTTCAACCTTCAACCCAACCTTCAACCTTCGTTGTCTTTTCACCTGAGCCGAGTTGGGCACGAACAAACTGTGTCCGCCGCTCAGTTAATAGCAAACTCAGAGCCATGACGAATTCAGAGGCACTACCGACAAGGGTCCCAACTCGAGAAATCGGTACAGCATTGCCAATTAGGGCAACCAAGGTTCCCACAAATAGCCATGGCCATTTCAGCCTTACCCAGATGCCGATACCAATCAGCAGCACGAACAAATTGACCAAAATTGTTACAATTGGTGGAGCACTCACTTCCGCTACTGTGTAGCGCAAGGTGCCAGCAAAGGTGACTGGAACCAATTCTAGGCCAACAAACTGGGTCGCCACTTCAAACCCACCCAGTCCTAGGGCAAGCACCCAGGATAAAACTCGTACAATTATTGTATTAGCCCAAACTGCTCCAGCGCGGTGAGCTAGCTCAACAGCAATTACAATGAACAGCGGCACTACTAAGAAGTGTAATAGGAAGCGCACCATACTCAGTGATTTCAGGAGATCTCCTTCACCAATCAGGCTCCCCATGGCCAGAACTAGATTGTCATAGCTAATGCTTGCTAGCACAATTGGCAGCACAATCATGGCCAGACTAGTTGAGCGACGCCACAGGCGAATTGCCCATGCCAGTAATACCCATTCCACCAAAGCAAGACTGAGATGGCCAAGGGGATAAATTTTTAACAAACTTTTAGTCATGATGTTCCATAAACTGAAACAATATCTAAGCTTGGTCTTGATAAGTGCTATGGCTGTTGAAAAACGTGACCAACCTATGCAAGACCGGCTTATGGGTAAGAGTATTGATCGTCGAATAGCAATTACCCTTAGTTACCAGTTAATTGATTTCAATTCATTGTTGCAAGTTCCTGGATTGTTGACACTCCCCGCTCGCTTTGTGACGGGGATTCCTAGATCTACGACCGGCCTTAAACCTCCGTGTCCAAATGGCAATATCTAAACCGAAATCCCGTCAAGACTAAGATTTTAGTTCAGTTCACGAAAGACCCAGCGGGCTAGTCTCCTTAGGCGTTTAGTTACTTTTTGAGAAGTGTCTTATAGAGTTCGTTGCTTCCCTGTTTCACCTGGTTTCGGCGTGCCCCGCCGTACCGTTGTTTTCTCAAAGTGTTTTTGCTGAGTTCACACACCAATTGTTAGTTGATGGTTGGGTTTTTAAGGAGGATTTTCCCTGCCCTCCGGGCATTACTTCTTTTAGGTCAAGCAGTGGCGGGTTTCTGACCCGGTTGCGCCTCGGTTTCTCAGCCTGTACCCATATCTAAATAATACTCTACGCGAGGTATTGTCAATCCTTTTTGGCAAAATTGTGTCTAGGCGACTAAAGTCGCAGCGAGCCTACATCCGGTGGTTTAAAAACGCGGGGTTTTGGCTTGTGGGAGTTCCCATAAATTTACGTTAATTAATAAATCGCAAGATATTGTAATCAAATCCGACCTCAGCATTCACGTCTTAGCTAAAATCAGGTAATGCTGGATTAATCAACAGAGTCAGCCCTAATCGCTTTTTCAAATAGGGCACTTTTTCGTGACTCGGTTTGGAAGATATCAGTTATGTTACCCTGATCATAAATAGTTGATAGCTGATTAGCCTTGGGCTGAATGGTTACCATTGGATTACAGTCACGGTTAAGAGCTTGAGGATTTTTCTGTCTCTTCTTGTGTCAATTAAGATAAAATACTCTAAAATTAGTAGGGGAAAATTAGTAGGGGCGAAAAGGGTACCCTCACCAGCCTTGATATGGGGGGAATTATTGCCTGTATGTTTCAGCAACTCTCTCTCCTAAAGGGTACAGTGTTGCTTATAATGCAAGTAATCCCAAAAAATAGCAGGAAGACAAGGAGTAACTAATTCGATAATTTCAGATAATTTCAATTGAAGAACGATCGGGTTTTTAGCCCGTTAGTGCTTTGATTGCTAAGTTAAACTTAAGCTAATGCGCTACGCGCACGCTACTTGAGGTGCTATCAGCTATCAGCTATCAGCGAACGGGTGACCCCTGACCCCTGACCACTGACTACTGACCACTGACGGCTGACGGCTGACGGCTTACAGTTACACCAACTTGGGGTGGTCAATCATGACGAAATCGAAAGGATTAGCTTTAGTCTCAGGGTTAATAAAACTTATTATTATTTGTAGCCTGATTCAACCGATGCTCGGTTGTACTCAAGCAACGGAAAATTTGAGTAAGGCGGATTTAAATCAAGAGATTCAAGCAACAGAAAATTTGGTTAAGGCGGATTTAAATCAAGAGATTCAACTTCATATCGATCAGATGGCATTAATGGAATCGAAAACGATGCAAGTTAAGGTTCTGGATATAGTAGAGGATTCCAGATGCCCAGCTGATGCGGTTTGTGTGCAGCCAGGACAAGTCACCATTGCCTTCGAGGTTGTCAAGGAAAACTCACAACCAGAGGAGGTTGAGTTAACCCTCAGAGCAGCCCAAGAAAATTTAGCTGTTAAAAATTTTGATGGCTATTCCATGACATTAAAAAATGTTGAACCCTTGCCAATGACTAATCAGGAAAAAATAATACAATCCGACTATATTGTAACGATTGTTGTATCAAAGAGTTAAACCCTCGGAAATCTAACCTATAATTCGGATTTGGGTATCGATTTTTTCAATCGAGACACCACAGATAAGGGCTTTGCTGATTTGGGGAGATGATTTATGAAACTGTGAAAGAGGGTGAAGAGACTGGAAGTAAGGCAAGATAGAACAGACTTAATCATCCTACCAATAAGCAATGCCCTAAATCAGAAACTGTTTTGAGTTGATTTCGCTATGATTAAAAGTGGCTGGCAAGGCTTCCAAGGTGTTGCTTCTGGCAAGAAAACTTGGCAATAAAACCTGAGCTAGCAAGGGCGATCATAGTAATAGCAAAAATACTTAAATACTACTATGCCTACCAAGATAAACCATCACCACCATCACCACCATCACCACCATCACCACCATCACCACCATCACCACCACAACCCTCTGCACTGTATTGTTCCGGCGTATATGCTGCGGGAAGTTTCAGAACAGGGAAGCCCTATGCAGCGAGAACGGGCATTGAGCGCCCTAGTGGAATCTGGTCAGTTCCGTGGGGTGCGCCAGGAATTAGCTGACTTCTCCACACGACCCAGTTCCCGAGAACCAGGAGCAGCCAAACAACGGGTGATCTGCCATGCAGACTACCAAACTCGTTTACCTGGCCGTCAAGTCCGGGGGGAAGGAGACCCGGCCACAGGTGACACAGCAGTAGATGAAGCCTACGATGGTTCTGGAGCCACCTTTGATTTATATCGTGACATATACGAGCGGAACTCGATTGATGATCGAGGGGTGGTGTTGACCTCAACCGTTCATTATGGGCGCGGTTTTGACAACGCCTTCTGGAATGGTCAACAGATGACCTATGGGGATGGGGATGAAGATTTGCCAGAAGAGGAGAGACTCTTCAATCGCTTTACTATCGCCATCGATATTATTGGTCATGAGCTGACCCATGGGGTGATCCAATATGAAGCAGGACTGGTCTATCGGAATCAACCAGGTGCTCTCAACGAACACTTCGCTGATGTGTTCGGAATCCTAGTTAAGCAACGGACACTGAACCAAACTGCTAGTGAATCGGATTGGGTGATTGGAGCTGGTCTGTTTACTGAGAATGTCAATGCTAAAGGCATTCGCTCCATGAAAGAACCAGGGAGTGCTTATAACGACCCCAGACTAGGTAAAGACCCTCAACCAGGTCATATGAGAGACATCTACACCGGGTCTCAAGATAATGGTGGGGTTCATATCAATTCTGGTATCCCCAACCGAGCCTTCTACATTGCTGCTCTGGACATTGGTGGATACGCTTGGGACAAGGCCGGTTGGATCTGGTATCTTACCTTGAGGGATAAGCTGGGTTCCACCTCAGATTTTAAGGATGCTGCCAGAGAGACATACAAGGTGGCAGGTGACCGATTTGGTGTTGGCAGCCTGGAACAAAAAGCTGTCCGTAAAGGTTGGGAAGAGGTAGGTGTTGAGATTATTGAAAAGCCTCCGGCACCTCAACCCTCTGAACCCCCAGGATGCTCCGCAGGTGCGCCAGACTTTATCAGGTCTTTTTTCACCCCCTCCTCTTAAGGATAGGAAATTCTTTAGGGTGCGTTAGGGAAGGGCTCGCCCAAATTTTCCGCCTTTTCGGGCCTGGCAAAGTCCGTCCAGTAACGCACCATCCATAGGCTCAGATTTTGGCATTGCTGAATAGTGGAATGATTTGAATAGTTTTGTGGAACGGGCATCAGGCGTGGAACAGGCATCTTGCCCGTTATCAATATTTCCGGACAGGCAGGATGCCCACCCTACTCATAATCATTCGAAGATTCAGCAATGCCAAAAAAATGGTAGTGGTAAAGATGTAGTGATTTGGCTACGGTAAGCGTCAAGGTTTCGGGGATTAAAATCACTACTTTTGTACCACTACCGAAAAAAGATGTAAAATCACTACTTCTACAGGACTACTAAACTCCCCCCATAGACGCTCGCAACCCTGCCAGGAGTCATCTCACCTTGAGATTGAGGTTTTTAACAGATTTTACAACATTCTTTTGATGATTGAATTCCAAGATTTTGAACCGTTATATCCAAAAATGTCTTGGTAAAAAGCATCAATCTTGTAAGTGTCTTTATACTGCATCAAAAATCTACTAACCTCTCTAATCTTGTCACTCTTAACATCACCAATATCTTCAAAGTTTTCATCCCAATACTTCCAGCACTCTAGATTGGTGTCCTCAATAATAATATAGTCTCCAGCATGTCCATGAGAATGAAAAGTGCTTAAAATCCCAGAGACATTGACATGAGCATCTTCAATAATTAGCCAGGGATGATCTAATTCAGAAAGCATTTTGGCAGAAAATAATTCCTCAATTTTGTTGACATCACCCTCAATGAAAGTGATGCGATCGTCTTGTTGTGATTTCTTGTCTAAGAAGGCAAGATTAATGTCAACAGAGTAAACCTGGCATGGAATCTCAAAGATCTGCAGATGATCAGCGATCCAGACAGCACTACCGCCTGTAAACGCCCCAATTTCAATGACTACTTTAGGTCTTAGTTCGTACAGAAGCATTGGGTAAATCACCATTTCCAGAGCACTCTTCCAAATAGGAATTTCCTTCCAATGCTGTTTGTAGCTACTTTCAATTAGAAACGGCCATATATTAGATGGCAAATCGCAACAATCTTTTCGTGCATCAATGTCAATAAATCGATCAGATGCAGACATCTCCCGTTGAGGTAAATTTTCTTCTTTAAGGCTTTTATATCCAAATTTATCTGACATTGTATCTACCTGTTTATTCATAGTTCGATATCTTTGTTGCGCAGAAAATATAAAAAAATATTTTCAGTTATCTCCAGATGTGAGCAGTTTAATAATAAAGGAGCTTACAGTGGATTCAGAGAAGCATTATTTTGCAAAGCATCAATAAACATACTGACAAAGCGTCTCTTGTCTCCCATACCGCCTTTAATCATTAAGTCTGCGAATCGCTCATTTATGTGCTCTTTCACACATTTCACAGCAGCTTCGCCATGTTGTTCATCTTCTTCACAATGTAGTTGCAACCATCTACACTCTTCTGCTTTTAGTTTGAGTCTTTCGCGCATAGTTTTCGCACAGGAGTTTAGGTAACTTATAAGATACTCTATAACGACATTCATACCCAAATACTCTATTACTTTTTCATCTGAAAAGTTGCTCCAATAGGCATGATAGCCTGCTGTTAACTTCGATTCTGGTTCAAGCTTATAGCCCAGTGCTTTAAGATCTCGTATTGCTAATATATCGTGATCAGCCTCGTCTCTGGCGAGATGAATATATAGCATTTTCATGGCATTAGTAGGAGCTGCCTCAGCTGCTCTTAACAGTTGTGTTTCGCCAGGAGCAGAATAATGATAAAAAGTCGACACAAGGTGGATGTAGTTAGTTCTGGTAGCCAAATCAAAGGCTGCTGCTATTTCTTTAGCGCCCTCCTGGGCAATACAATCCAGTGTTTGAACAGTCTTTTCTGCCAGACCACTGTAATTCATATTTGCTCCTTCTAATCTTGGTTAACTTAACATTCTATACTAGCAGGACTTACGCAAAAACACCAGACATGGGGTATTCTCAGATCTTGCACCTAATGACAGAGAACTCACAACCAAGGTCATCTGCTCGCTGGGGAAGGCATAGATGCCCAGGGTAATCGCACTTAACTTTAGATCAGATTTACTTGACAAAAAGGCTTTAATACTTGCTCTGAGATTGTAGACAATATTGGTTCAATCGTGCTCCACTAGCTAATATCGTCTCTCCTTCGGTTAATTGCCATGACTAAAGGATTTGCACCAGGGTCTAGCTCAACACCAACATCCAGTTCGAGGCCATCTGATCCTGTTAAAAGGGTCAAACGCACCATTATCGATGAACTCAAGAACTTAGATGACCCCAGAACAAAGCGTAAACCAGACCATCTGCTGGTAGATATTGTAGCGATTGGGATCAAGCGCCACTTTAGCTGGAGCAGATAATATGGTGGCGGTCGCTACCTAAAGCCCGCGAAGAATACGAGTGGTTAGCCACCTTGTCTTGATGCAAAGCGCGAGTGGTTTGAATTTACCGTAAGACAGTTGAGCCTTAATCAATAAGTTTTACCCCTTTTCTGCATAGCCTACCAACCATAAAGGCTCAACTGTCTAAGGTTTTGTCTCCGGGGGAAACCCCCGCGTGAAGGCGCTGCATCGCTTTTGGAGTTGCCAAATGGGATACCGTCTCACGACACGACGCTCGCGAGTGTTTGCCCTGATTGACCCAGAACAGTTTCATGACTTTTTATTGCGCTGGATAGAGTATCTTACGGATCAATTAGATATCAAGCTGATTTACATCGATGGGAAAACCTCTCGTGGCTCTTACGACCGTCAAAGTAAGCTCAAAGCCTGACCTAGTGTGAGTGCTTGGAGAATAGAATGAAAAATGCTGTAAAGTAAATTTTCATGAATAGTAAGTATTAAAAAAAATATTGCCATGCTGTGCTGTATGGTACTATTTTAAGTAGATTTAATAGTATAATAATAAAATGGTAAAAGCATGATTTTTATGCCTACTTTGTTAAACTTATCGAAGTACTATATCAATGATTGAAGTTAAATTTTTTGATAAAAAAGAACGAGGAATTGTAGCCACAAAATTGATTACCAAAGAGACATTGATTGAGGCTGCCCCAGTGGGATCATTTCCTGCCGAACAATGGTCAATTATCAATAAAACTGAAGTGTTTAAGTACTGCTTCGTAATCCCTGCAGAATATGAAAAAAAACAAAATGTGGGCGGTTATATTGCCTTTGGTCTTTCATCCCTATGTAATCATTCGGAAACCCCCAATGCTTATATCAATTGGGTTAAAGATGAGATTGGTCTATGGGCACATTTAATCGCATCGAAAGATATTCAGCCAGGGGAGGAAGTTTTGCTTTTATATACCAACATTGATCAATATTCTTTAGCTAATAAATTTATTTGAGTTATTGTTTAGAGGATATCTGAAAAGTTTTTTGATACTGAATTTTGCCCCCCTAGCCCCCCAATTCTGGGGGGAACAAGAATCCATTTGTTGGTAAAAGTCCCCCAAAATTGGGGGATTTAGGGGGCTTGAATGTAGCAAATGAGACTTCTCAGACAACCTCTTAAACCAGAATAGTACTTTTTTAATGCTTAAAACAAAGCAATCACAGATAGACAAATGGGCATTCCTGAATCAAGTAATGAATATGAGTGAGGTGGGCTCCTGCCTGTCTGAAAATATCAGAAACGGGCAAGATATCCATTCCACAGAACTCTTAAAATCATTTCATTATTAAGCAACGCCTCTTCAGGCTTGGTTGGCACAGGCTGAATGGTAACGGGCAAGATTCCTGTTCCACCCCTGATATCTGTTCCACCCCTGATCACCATTGCACCCATAATTTCCATTCCACCCAGCGGGTCAAACAGCATGCATTGAAATGCACCCAGTGCCTGTTATGGCGCTACGCGCAAGGCATGCATGCTAAATTGACTACAACAGCTTTTAAGCTTGTATCAATGTCAAACACCTTAATGGGTAGTCTTATACCGATGGAGCCAGTTTGCGTTCGCGTAGCGTGGCCAACGGCCAATCGCGAAGCGGTTCTTTTGGAACATCGCGTTTTTAGCCACTGGCCACCCTAGGATTAATCTGTAGGATTAATCACTACAATTAATCCCTATAATGAATCACAATGGTCTAAGCAAGATTTTAGTAGTAAAGACGGGGGTGTTATGAAAATATACTTTGAGCGTACTGGCGGTTTTATGGGGATGACTATGGCAACTGAGGTTGATACTGAATCCCTATCGCCAGAAGAAGCTGATCAGCTGCAAGCCATGATTAATACTAATAGTTTCTTTGAGCTACCAGCACAGCTGATGTCATCAACACCGGGTGCAGATCAGTTTAGCTACAAACTGACCGTAGAAGTCGCTGGACGGAAAAAAACTGTGGAAATTGGTGATACAGCAGTTCCAGAGATGCTGCAACCTTTGCTAAGACGCTTGACCACTATGGCAAGGTCAAGTAAGAAGTAAGAATGAAGAATTAAGAATTTAGAATGAAGAATGTAGAATTAAGAATTAAGAATGTAGAATTAAGAATGTAGAATTAAGAATTTAGAATTTAGAATCTGGGGGGGTGAGATGCAAGCAAGCTTAAATCGTTACTGGGTAGTAATTTTAGCCCATAAGTGATCAAAAGATACATGCTGTTTTGGGCTGACATTTGACATAGTGATAAGGCTCCCTCGCTTCCACACAATCAAAGT
Organism: Moorena sp. SIO1G6; assembly: GCF_010672795.1. NCBI lineage: Bacteria > Bacillati > Cyanobacteriota > Cyanophyceae > Coleofasciculales > Coleofasciculaceae > Moorena > Moorena sp. SIO1G6. Next base: position 27,246 of record NZ_JAAHFZ010000028.1, on the reverse strand, counting down.
CGGGTTAGTTTCCGAGTGTATCTTACCTGAGCTCATTGGCGTCAAAGCCTTATATACTACTAAGCTTTTTAGGGCTCATGTCACCCCCCGAGATGTATAATTCTAAATTCTGCATTCTAAATTCTGCATTCTAAATTCTACATTCTAAATTCTGCATTCTAAATTCTGCATTCTACATTCTACATTCTACATTCTACATTCTACATTCTAAAATAACGTAGTCGGAGCATAGGGGATAATATCAGGATCGAATCCCCCCACTTGATTAGTGCGGATAACCCAAAGTTTAGCGCCATGGTTTAACAAAAGACTAGCGATTTCGTCATGACCACGTCGTGGTAGTATAGTGCGCCAGCTAGCAAGTCCTCGGAGGATCGACATAATTGGACTGTCACTAGCAGCAACTCCCACCAAGGTTTCAGAATTTTCCTTCCAGTCACTACGAACAATTCCTAGGGGAGTCAGCTGTTGTTCTAGTGCTTGTCCCAACTCGGATAATTGTTGAAATCGCTGAGTTTGGGGATGATCTGGATGACTGTTCAACCACTCTTGAATTTCAGGATTGTCATTCACTTCATCTTCTATCTGTTGGATGGCTACATAAAGCGCTTGATTGGAGTCTTGCACACAGGACTCTGCTGGTGAAGCCAATGCTGCACCGTCACCATCCCCCGTGCGGTAGCGAGCCATCATGACTTGTAACTGATGCTTCAATTCATCCAAAGGTGATAGTTTAATATCACCAAACTCGTAGTCTTGGGTGACAGCATCCAATTTAACAATCACATCAGAAACAGGTCGATTGCCTAACCAACCCCGCTGCAAATTTCCCATATAGTTCGGCCATTTGATTGACCCTGCAATAATGCCATCGGGGTTACTAGCATAAACTTGCTGGTACTCTATATCAAAGCGTAATTCATCGCTTAATGGGTCACGCACTACATGAGCAATACCATAGGCAAAGTGACCGCTTACCATATTAAAAAGGACACGTTCATCTTTTTTATTACCACCAATTCCCCCATAAAGATGGATGACAATTCCCCGGTCTCCCTCCTGCCAAGGGGATATCGCAGCGTCTGGTTGTTCAGCTAAAGGATCCAGCAGAACTGTCTTGGCAGTACCTTTTTGCTGTTCGGTATTTTCCCAATTTTTTTCCTTAATGTAAGTTACCCCTTCTTCAACTCCCAAAATTACTTGCTCTGGCTCTAGCATCATCAAAGCCCTAGGTTCAATCCCTTGGGTCACAAAAATTCCGTCAGGATCCTGAGCACCATAAATATACCAACCAGCACTATTTAGAGGAGAGTCTTCAATCTGGGAATTGGTAGATCTAGGGATGCCATACCGGTCAGCCACCACTTGAGGAATACGAATAATTTCTTGAGGTCCATCAAATTGTTTTGAGTCTTTATTAAAGTGAGATACTTGAAAGCGATCGCTTTCAAGTATCTCCCGCTTAATAATGGTAACCAAGCCATAGAAGCGACCGGTAATTTGCACTGGGTCTTCGGCAATAGTCAAAGATGTCGTTGTTTCTGACTCAGTCACAACTGGATTGTTTACCATGACAATCACATTATCGTCAGGTCTGGCTGCAGCCAAAGATTCCAGGGGACCTACCCGATTCAGATGATTTAATCGAACCGGATGCATAGCGCCCCCTGTCATGCTATCTTCAGTGGTTTGATTAAAATTAATATCTATGGTAACTCGCTTCACATAGTCTTGGATCCCTGGAGCATCCTTACTCCATCCTAAGGTCACAATCTCTCCTACCAGATGCTGATACTCCGGAGCAGCATGGTAGACTTCAAACAGTACGGAATCATCAGTTGTTCGTTCCTCCTTGGGCAGCTCTATCAGTCGTCCGATCCACTCACTAACGGGTTGATAAAGACTTGATGATAGGGTCTGATTTACGGGATAATAGCTAGGTTGATTGATCTGATCGTTACGACAAAGTTCGTAGTTAGATGGTTTCGGTTCGGTCATTTTTTTCTGGGCTTGAGAGTAGATCAAAAATACCACCCCGATTACTAAAATTAGGATAACCAGGACGATTACCAAAGGGTTTTGGAGATTTACCATCATTAACAACATAGTTTTCAAATGAGATGCCAAACTATATTTTAGGGAGTAGGGAATAGGGAGTAGGGAACAGGGAACAGCGGATCTGGGAACAGCGGATCTGGGAACAGGGAACAGGTAAAAGGCAAAAGGCTAGACCTAATCAATTCTACAAGAATTTTTGGTAAGGTCAAAAACTGTAATCATTCTTTCCAATTGATCAGGTAAACATAATAAACATAATATTGATAATTCCCTCTCCCCACACCTCCGAAATATCCCACAATTCGGGTGCATCTCATTTAAGCTGCTTGACCTGGTGGTGCGTTACGGGGCGGGCTATCCCAACACTGGTGACGAGGTGGAAAATTAGGGCGAGCCCGCCCCTAACGCACCCTACGCCTCCCTATTCCCTATTCCCTGTTCCCTACTTCCTACTCCCTACTTCCTATTCCCTACTCCCTACTCCCTACTCCCTACTCCCTACTCCCTTTAATTTGACGCAGCCACATCCATCCTAGAACGGCTATTACCAGAGACACCCAACCGGTCAAGGGCTTTAGCAACAAAAATCCTCCAATTCCTAACATTGCTCCAAACATTAGCAATATCGATGCCAGCACCCGTTTTAGATCGTGTTCCAAATCCTGGATTGGGGCTAAACCGGTGCGAAGCTGCTGACGTTTCCAGCCAGGCCCTGCTGGACGCACCCGTCGATAAAATTCATCTAAGGTGGTATCAGATTCTGGTGGAGTGAGCAACATTACCACTACCCACAACACACCAGTAATTCCAGCTGTTACTAGCAGACGCCAACCAAAGTCAGGAATCTGAATAACTGGCACGACACTAGTACCAAACCCGACTACAAAACCAGCAACCATGGCGGTTAGTTCAGCAGCAGCATTAATCCGCCACCAGAACCAACGTAACATTAACACTAATCCCGGTCCAGTACCAATGGCAATTACTAATCGGAACACGGTGGCAACGTCTGTGGCAAAGAAGGCGGCAATTGCTCCTAAAACTGTGACCAGCACTGATGCGATCCGCCCCACTAAGACTAGTTCCGATTCTGTGGCTTGGGGATGAAAAAAGCGCAAATAGAGGTCATTAGTGAGATAGGAGGCTCCCCAGTTAATGGAGGTAGACACAGTACTCATAAATGCGGCAATCAGGGAGGTTACCACTATCCCGAGCATGGCTGGTGGCAGAAAATCTAGCATCAGTTTGGGATAGCCCAATTCCCGGTCTGCCAAATCTGGATAGATTACCATTGCGGCTAGGGCAACTAGGATCCAGGGCCAGGTCCTGATTACATAGTGAAAGATATTGAATAGCCAAGCGGCTTTCTCGGCATCTGCTTCATTTTTGGATGCGGCCAGGCGCTGGACAAATTCACCACCGCCATCACTGCGACGCCATGCCCACCATTGCAGGAAGATATAGGCAGAGAATGTGCTAGCACTGATGCCAGCGGTTTCACTCCAACTAATCCCTCCGGAACCGACAGTGAGGGGAAAAAAGGCTAGTACATCCTGTTGGGTGACTTCCTGCACTTTTGGGACTAGTTGATGAATACCACCGACATGGTTAATGGCAACTACAGCAACTATCATTGCTCCGAGTAGGGCAAAAAAGAATTGGAAGAAATCCGTAGCTACTACGCCCCACAGTCCAGCAAAGCCAGCGTAAACTAAGACTAGAACACTTACTCCCAATACACTCCAGAGTTTTACACTACTGGCTTCGGGCGCAATACCAAGGCTTTGCCAAATTTCTAGAGCACCTACGACTTTGACCATGGCTAGCATGGCATAGCCAATGGCAATACAGTTGATTGGTACCGCAAACAGAAAGGCTTTGGTTCCCCGTAATAGGGCAGCTATCGAGCCACCATAACGGATTTCCGTGAGTTCGGCATCCGTAACAATTTCTGACCGTCGCCACATCCGGGCAAAGATGTAAATCATGATCAGATGGGATATGCCAAAACTCCACCATTCCCAGTTGCCCGCAATGCCTCGATTGCCAACTACCCCGGCAATGTAGAGGGGGGTATCTATGGAAAAAGTGGTGGCAGCCATACTGGTACCGGCTAACCACCACGGGAGCGATCGCCCCGAAACAAAGAAATCCACAAGACTGCCGGAAGCCTTGCGAGAGAGGTATAGTCCTAACCCTAAAGACAAGACTAAGTAGACTAGGACAATCAGCCAATCAACGAGTTGCATAAATTCCGGTTGCTGGTCACGGATTGAGATATCATATCAGATTCGGACGGGATCCCCCTCCCGTCCCCCTTAATAAGGGGGAAGCCAGTGCGTAGGGTGCGTTAGGGGCGGGCTTGCCCTCATGTTCAACCTCTTCGAGCCTGGTTGGAACCGCCCGCCCCGTAACGCACCACGGGATCAAACTACGGTATGGTTGATATCTACATCGATCTGGCTGCGGAAGAAGCGATCGCTGCTGAGAAAGGGTGTAGGGTGCGTTAGGGACGGGCTCGCACTGATTTTCCGCCTCGTAGTGTTGGGATAGCCCGTCCCGTAACGCACCGCCAGTGTTGGGACGGGCTCGCACTGATTTTCCGCCTCGTAGTGTTGGGATAGCCCTTCCCGTAACGCACCGCCAGTGTTGGGACCGCCCTTCCGAAAATTGCCACAGGCTGGAAGCCTGTTCCACGCAAACATGCCCGTTTCACCCACCGGGTCAAACAGCATGGATGGAGATGCACCCCAATAGGCAATAGGGGCAACAGCTCCAGAGTTTTTTAGTAAAATAAAACAGATGCACCCAATCCGGAAATAGGGAGATATTTGATATGGTTTTCCCCTTGCCAGATAAATACATTGACCTGCTCACGGATTTCGGCTTTAAGCGCGTCTTTGGCACTGAGCCCAACAAAGCACTGTTAATCGACTTCTTGAATACTCTGTTGCCTCCTCACCATCAGATTCAGGATGTCACCATTAAGAATCCGGAGTTCTTGGGTAAGACCTTAGTAGACAGAAGAGCAATTTTTGATATTTATTGCCAGAGCACAAGCGGTGAACGTTTCATTGTGGAAATGCAAAAGGCAAAACAAACGTTCTTCAAAGACCGCAGTGTCTACTATGCCACTTTCCCGATCCAAGAACAGGCGCAACAGGGAAATTGGAATTATAAGCTAACGGCAGTCTACACCGTCGGTATTCTGGATTTTATTTTTGATGACCATAAGCACGATTCAGAACTGTTGCATGTGGTAGAGCTAAAAAATCAGCGGTGTGAAGTGTTCTACGATAAGTTGAAATTCATCTATGTGGAACTACCAAAATTTACTAAATCTGTTGATCAACTAGAAACCCATTTTGATAAGTGGTTATTTTTATTGAGGCATCTCGCCAGCTGTAATGCTCCCCCTGAACCGTTGCAAGGGAATGTGTTTGCCCAGCTATTTGAGGTGGCCGAGATTGCCAATTTCTCCTCTGAGGAGCAAGCCCTGTACCAGGATAGTCTGAAGGTCTACCGGGATATGTACAGTGTTAATCAAACCTTAATTCAGGAAGGTCTTGAACAAGGTAGACAAGAAGGTCTTGAACAAGGTAGACAAGAAGGTCTCGAACAAGGTAGACAAGAAGGTGAACAAGCAGGTATACAAAAGATTGCTAAACAGATGAAGGCAGCAGGGTTACCCCTGAAGGATATTGCTCAATATACTGGGTTGAGTGTGGATGACATTGATCAGTTGTGAGCGAGCCTCTGAACCTCAACCTTGAGTATTTGAATATCAACCTTTAGTATTTGAATATCAACCTTGAGTATCTGAACCTCAACCTTGAGTATTTGAATATCAACCTTGAGTATCTGAACCTCGACCTTGAGTATTTGAATATAAACGTTGAGTATCTGGACCTCGTGGACGAGTATCTGGACTTCGACCGTGAGTATTTGAATACCGTTGTTGAGCCTCTGAGCCTCGTGGACGAGCCTCTGAGCCTCAACGTTGATGATTTGAGTACCGTGGTTGAGCCTCTGAGCCTCAACGTTGATGATTTGAATACCGTTGTTGAGCCTCTGAGCCTCAACGTTGATGATTTGAATACCGTTGTTGAACCTCTGAGCCTCAACGTTGATGATTTGAATACCGTTGTTGAGCCTCAGAGCCTCAACGTTGATGATTTGAATACCGTTGTTGAGCCTCAGAGCCTCAACGTTGAGTATTTGAAGATAAACGTTGAGGTTCAGAGCCTCGTGAACGAACCTCAGAGCCTCGACGGTGAGTATTTGAATACCGTTGTTGAGCCTCAGAGCCTCTTGCCTCTTGCCTCTTGCCTTCCCCTCCTGGGAGGGGTTAGGGGTGGGTTCCTCTTGCCTCTTGCCTGTTCCCTATTCCCTATTCCCTATTCCCTGTTCCCTTTTCCCTCTGGCATACCCTTAACTTCTCTTTAGCTTCAGGATGCCTAACAAAGTAATCTTCCAGCAATTCACAGCCCCGACCCAGCAGCTCACCTAAACTTTCAATCTTCCAAATTCTGGCAGTGCCGTCTCGTGAAGCAGTGGCCAGCCTCTGTCCATCCGCGCTGAAGGCTACACTTAATACCCAGTCCTGATGGCCTTTGAGCACGGCTAATTGATTCCCCTGTAAGTCCCAAATTCTGGCAGTGTTGTCGAATGAAGCAGTGGCCAGCCTCTGTCCATCCGGGCTGAAGGCTACACTATATACCAAGTCCTGATGGCCTTTGAGCACGGCTAATTGATTGCCCTTTTTGTCCCAAATTCTGGCCGTGTTGTCGGATGAAGCAGCGGCCAGCCTCTGTCCATTGGGGCTGAATTTTACACTCCATACCCTGGACTGATGGCCTTTGAACAGGGCTAATTGATTGCCCTTTTTGTCCCAAATTCTGGCCGTGTTGTCGGATGAAGCAGTGGCCAGCCTCTGTCCATTGGGGTTGAATTTTACACTTGATACCCTGGACTGATGCCCTGTGAGCTTGGCTAATTGATTGCCCTGGTTGTCCCAAATTCTGGCAGTTTTGTCCTCTGAAGCAGTGGCCAGCCACTGTCCATCCCGGCTGAATTCTAAATCCGTTACCCTGGACTGATGCCCTGTGAGCTTGGCTAATTGATTGCCCTGGTTGTCCCAAATTCTGGCAGTTTTGTCCTCTGAAGCAGTGGCCAGCCTCTGTCCATCCCGGCTGAATTCTACACTTAATACCTCGTCCTGATGCCCTGTGAGCTTGGCTAATTGATTGCCCTGGTTGTCCCAAATTCTGGCAGTTTTGTCCTCTGAAGCAGTGGCCAGCCTCTCTCCATCCCGGCTGAAGGCTACACTCCATACCCTGGACTGATGCCCTTTGAGCACCGCTATTTCATTCCCCTTTTTGTGCCAAATTCTGGCAGTGCCGTCGGATGAAGCCGTGGCCAGCCACTGTCCATTGGGGCTGAAGGCTACACTATATACCTTGTCCTGATGCCCGGTGAGCACGGTGATTTCATTGCCCTGTAAATCCCAAATTCTAGCAGTGCCGTCATCTGAAGCCGTGGCCAGCCTCTGTCCATCCGGGCTGAATTTTACACTTGATACCCTGGACTGATGCCCTGTGAGCACGGCTCTTTCATTGCCCTGTAAATCCCAAATTCTGGCAGTGCCGTCGGATGAAGCCGTGGCTAGCCTCTGTCCATCCGGGCTGAAGGCTACACTTGATACCTCGTCCTGATGCCCTTTAAGCACGTCTCTTTCATTGCCCTTTTTGTCCCAAATTCTGGCAGTGCCGTCGGATGAAGCAGTGGCCAGCCTCTGTCCATCCGGGCTGAAGGCTACACTTAATACCTCGTCCTGATGCCCTTTAAGCACGGCTCTTTCATTGCCCTGTAAATCCCAAATTCTGGCAGTGCCGTCGGATGAAGCCGTGGCCAGCCTCTGTCCATCCGCGCTGAAGGCTACACTTAATACCCAGTCCTGATGCCCTTTGAGTACGGCTCTTTCATTGCCATGTAAATCCCAAATTCTGGCAGTGCCGTCGGATGAAGCAGTGGCCAGCCTCTGTCCATCCGGGCTGAAGGCTACACTTAATACCCAGTCCTGATGCCCGGTGAGTACGGCTATTTCATTGCCCTTTTTGTCCCAAATTCTGGCAGTTTTGTCCTGTGAAGCCGTGGCCAGCTTCTCTGCATCCGGGCTGAAGGCTACACTTAATACCTCGTCCTGATGCCCGGTGAGCACGGCTAATTGATTGCCCTGTAAGTCCCAAATTCTGGCAGTTTTGTCATAGGAAGCAGTGGCCAGCCTCTTTCCATCCGGGCTGAATGCTACATCTTTTACCTCATCAGGATGCCCTGTGAGCACAGCCCCTTCTCGGAATTTACTAATACTCTGCTGGAGGGCATATACAGGACTGATGACAGGATATTGATCCAGGGGGCGACCATCTTTAACGATATTATATAGCTCTTGCCCAGTCTCCATTGCCAAGTACAAAAGCTTTTGCTTTTCTGTACTGGTGCCGCAGCAAACATTATCCTGTAACTGTACTATAATCCCAAGCCCTTCCCGTTCTAGTTGCATGTCTGTTTTGGCTTCCTCTATTTTTTCTCTAGCCTTGATACCAGTCACCACAGCAACAATTACCGCAACTAAGGACAAACCCAATACAATTCCCCCTCTGGATATGGTTCGCTTGGCTTTTGCTTGAGCCTTGGCTAATATCTGACTAGCCTCTTTCTCAGCAGCCAAAGCCTTTTGGACTTCTCGCTTGTCTAAAACCTGACTAGCTCTTAAGAACTGGGAATCCAAATCGCTTAACGCTTTCCCACTCGACCATTGTTCCGCCTGCTCTAATGCTTTCCCGCGCAACAATCGAGAGTCATCCTTACATCCAGAATCAACCCAAGCCGTAAAAGCCTCACAGTAGGGGCGTAGTCTGGCCAATTCTTGATTGACCCAATTACAATTGAAAACCTCCCCATAAATCCGGTTATTAACCTTTAAACAGCCATGGTGCTCAACCACCAGCCCCGACAACCTTAATTCCGTCTGTTCTTCACTACCATCAGCCGCTATACAACCGTGATCCAACACTTGCTGATACAAACCCAACAGCCTACCAGCCCGTTGCTCATTTCTGAGGATGCGATCGCGTATGGTCTTGAAATGCTCCTGTTCATCCTGAGTTTCCCAATTTTCTATGATCTGGCTACGCACTATCTGTTCTAGGGAAAGACTATTTCCCGATTCCGAAGTCTCCACCACCAAACGACACAGCCGCTGGGTCAGAAACGGTTGTCCTCCCGTCCAATGTACTATCTCACCTAAAACCTGTTCAGGATTATCCACCTGGCCTACCAAACCGGGAACCAAAGGCGGTTTGGCCTCCTCAAAGGTAAACCCAGTTAACTGAATATCCCGACCAATATTAAACGGGGTGCGCTGTTTATCCTGAATTAAATCTGCTGCAGTTGCCACCCCCAGCAAACAAAAGGTTAGACGATTGTAAGCTGGATTTTCGGCTCTTTGATTGTAACAGGCCCTAATTAACGCCAAGAAATCATCTTTAAAGTTAACTTTAATAATACTATCAATTTCATCCAGAAAAATAACAATCGGTTGACGGATTTCTTCTAGGATAACCGACTCAATAAACTCATCTAACCACTGGACTTGTGAGAATTTTTCACGCTCTTTTAACCAAGGAATTACCTGGATTTTTGTGTTCAATTTAAAACTCTTGGCAAGACTTCTAATCAAACTGCCATACCACTGCTGGGAGGTTACTTGATTGCCAATCCTGGTAACATCAATAGACCCACAAGCGACTCCCGCATTCTTTAGCTTTTCCATGGTTCGCACCCGCAAACTGGACTTACCCATCTGTCGGGAATTCAGCACATAACAAAACTCCCTAGCCATCAATGCCTGATAAAGCTCGTGATCAGCTTTTCGGGTCACATAAGTGAGTTCATCGTGACCTAAACTACCTCCAACTTTGTAGACTGTTGATTGTTTATTGGTCATGGTTGAATAGGGAACAGGGAACAGTGGGAAGAGTGTGGGGAGTGTGGGGAGAGGGGAGAGAGAAGAAGTAGTTTTCAATAATTTGGTATAGTTAAAGATGTTTTTGCTCATTGTTATTCTACTTCCTGCTCTATTGATAATAATGATATTACCCCGACTCCCGACTCCCGATTCCCGACTCCCGACTCCCGACTCCCGACTCCCTGCTCCCTAAATGCGATCGCTAAAATACTGACGATACAAATTACATCTCAAACTACAATCATTCCCATGGCGCTCAACCAGCCCCATACTTTCCAACTTCCGAGTTATATTAGCATCCAGGCGCACCGGCTTAGTTGTACTAACTAGTAGTTTAACAGTGTCCAGCAATTCGGAATGCTTTTGAATACTAGTTAACAGTGAGTACAGATAACTGCGATAAATTCCTGCTTCTGTGGGGGCATTAGCCAAAAGGGTATCCAGTTTCTTCTCTACTGCTTGGTGATTCTTGAGATGATCAAAAGCTTGGGACAATAAATAAGGATGTCCCCCCACCATTGCCATCAGTTTGGTTACTGAATCCACAGACAAATTCAACCCATAACCCTGGGAAAACCGCTTGACCTGCTGAGCATCAAACTGTAGTAACTCTATAGGTTTTCCCACATTAAATGGCGACTTATTCAGATCTAAATCAATGTAAACTTCCGTGGCATGACCCACAACCAACCGCAGTTTTTTCCAACTATCCTCAAACTTGCCCGTCTCATGCCAATTACGGAGCAACGGCAGAAACTCTTCAGCAATGTCTTGATGGTGAAACACTGGATCAAGGTCATCCAAGCACAACAGTAACGGACTTTCTAAAGAGGCTAACAAATACTCTTCAAAGTAGGCAGTGCAGTTGTCAACACTGGTAAAAAAACTATCATCCCAATAGGTCTGCAACTGATTGGGCAATTTCAGTTTTTTACCAACTTGCAAGCAAAACGACTTTAAAAATATATCTAAATTAGTGAAAGGGAGCTGATTTATATTTAAATAAACTTTTCCATAAGCCTGTTTTTCGCCATGGGCGATAATATTCTGAATCAATAAGGTTTTGCCCATCCGTTTCGGCGCTTTAATCCGAATTAACGCTCCCGGCTTAACAATTTCCTGATAACAACGATTTTCAATTGGTGGGCGCTCAATATAAATCTCTTGATCAGCTTTAGATTGATCAAGAGATTGATCAATAAATTTATATTGATCAGCTTTAGAACGATAGGATGACAACTCGTACTCTTTTAATACTTGGTCAGCCACTAACTCAGGCTTATAGGTATTAACGATTTCAACTATTTCCCAACGACAATTAAAACCATTAGCTTCAATATCAAAGTCTTTATAGATTTTAGAAATATGGTTTCTTACAGTAGATACATCATAGACACGTAAAACCTTTTCTTTGATTGCTTCATCTGTTTGGCCACCAACCACCGCCTCCAACACTTGTCGCCTTTTCCAGGGCATGGTCTTGAATTTTTGCTCGAAGGCTTCTTTACTAATCATCGACGAGTGCTCCTTGTGCAGTAGATAGTCCTATAGTTATTTTAAATTATTGTTGATGATTTCATCAAGATTGAGTGAAGAATTTAACATTTTTTTTTTTAGCAGTTAAAAAATAATCACAAAGATATTTTTGACCTTCACATTAGTGAAGATGTGAAGAGCCATGAACTAACGTGAAGTTTGTTCGTAAGCAATCAGCTATCAGCAATCAGCTATCAGTTATCAGTTTATGCGCTACGCGCACGCTACGCGAACAGGTTTCAGCTTATGGGCTACGCGCACGCTACTTGAGGTGCCAAAGGCCAAGGGCTGACGGCTGACTGCTAACTGCTGACCAATAAAAAAAACTCGGTCAAGTTTTGGTTAACCAATTCTTGACCGAATTCTAATATATAAGCCATTACAAGTATTGCTGAGCTGATCAGCTTATTAGCTATCAGCTATCAGCTATCAGCTGATCAGCTATCAGCTATTAGCCAAAAGCTGACGGCTGACGGCTGACGGCTGACGGCTGATCACTGACCACTGACTGCTGAATGCTTACCTCAGCAACTGATCCAAAACAACAACATTCTAACTCAATAAACTAACCTCCACAAAACAAGTTTCACTTATGGTCGCCAGGGGGTCAAACCCTGTCTTGATGCAGTCGCTCATGGGGGAAACCCCCAAGACCGCGCTGCATCGCTGGCAAATTACTATCCTAGTTTACGTAAAAATAGCGAATCAAAAAAGTCATCACCTCACCAGGCTTACCGGTGGGCTCGGGAGTGCTCCACTCATCGGGGTAGGCGTACTTAAGGCCATAAATGGCAAGAATTGTCTTCCGAACTTGTTCAGGAGAACCAACCAATAAGTGCTTGACTTTCTTACGTTTGCGACCAGGGTTTTCTGGGGTGTTATTGTCATCGGAGTTAGGCGGAATGTTGTTGGTCATGAATCGTGACTCGTGTAAATTGATTATATTATTAATATATTTATAATATAATCATTTGTCAAGGTATTTAGAGATTTTTTTTTATTACGAAATATGGAGATTGTGGAGAGTGAAATAAATCGTATAATCGTAGGGTGGGCAGTGCTTGATAGCAATTTCAAAGCTTGTAGTAGCTTTAATTGGCACTGCCCACCAGCAGAAAATAAATTGTAAAATATAGTAAAATGAATCGTAAGTTAAAATGAATCGTAGGGTGGGCAGTGTTCCTATATTTTTTTTTAGCTTGTAGTCAGTAAAATGAATCGTAGGGTGGGCAGTGCTTGATAGCAATTTCAAAGCTTGTAGCAGGTTAAATCGGCACTGCCCACCAGCAGAAAATAAATTATAAAATAGTAGTTGTATAAATTTTTGCTAAAATGAATCGTAAGGTGGGCAGTAATCATACCAATTTAAAAGCTTACCATCGGGATTATACTTACTGCCCACCCTACATCAACTACTCTGCCCACCAACAGAAAATTAATTGTAAAATAGAGTAAAATGAATCCTAGGGTGGGCAGTAATCATACTAATTCCAAAGCTTACCATCGGGATTATACTTACTGCCCACCCTACATCAACTTCTCTGCCCACCAACAGAAAATTAATTGTAAGATAGAGTAAAATCAATCGTAAGGTGGGCAGTAATCATACTAATTCCAAAGCTTACCATCGGGATGATACTTACTGCCCACCCTACATCAACTACTACCTATTCCCTAGTTTCACGATTTTTTAGAAAGCAGTGAACAACTAATCACGGAGATATTTTTTGATATTCACCAATAGTAAAAATCGTGAACTAAGTGAACTTTGAAATCACAAATTACTAATATTAATTTATTGAGCCTATAGTTGGAGATAAGAGGGTTACTCAACTAAAGGCTGAATAAATCATGTCTAAATCAAACAAAGAATCTGACCCAGAAACCACCTACTTTAACGAGCGCATTCGTCAAGCCAAGCTTGCCTTTAACTTGCTTGTCGGGGCTACAATTATAAGCGGGATTGTGGGTCTAATCGGGGCAGGATTATTAATGTCCAACAAGCTATCTGATGGAATAGTTACTACCAGTGTGGGATTAGCATCAAGTATGCGTTTTGTTAAGCTAGCTAAGGATGCTAATGACCGGCTAGATGAAGCGATTAGAGAAGCAGAAGAGGAAGATGATAATGAAGAGTCGTAGAGACTAATTATAGCCCAGGGAATAGGAAACCCTGTTCCCTATTCCGGACAACTGTTGGGAAGTCTAATGTATCGCTGCTGGTGTTAGATGCTGCTCATATCCCCGCCAGACACCAACTAATACTCCTTGAACCTGAACATGTTTTGCCATCACTTCTATGGGGTGGTACTTAGCATTAGAGGGTTTGAGAGTAACTTTGTGACCCTTACGATAGAAACGTTTCAAGGTTGTACCATGTCCATCCACCCGTGCCGCGACAATTAAACCATTCTTGATGTCATCGGGATCAGGCACTGGTCGCATAATCACCACATCCCCTTCTGCAATTAAGTCTTCGATCATGCTGTCTCCAGTAACCCGCAGAGCAAAGTTACCTGGTTGGTGGAAGAAGCCAGATATATTCAACTCCTCAACTGTGTCGGTGAAGGGTTCCACTAGGCCCCCGGCTGCGATCGCTCCTAAGACAGGAACTCCCAAATTAGAATGCCGCAGCAGCCTAATCGTCCGGGCTTTTCCTTCCGTCCAATCAATATATCCCTTACTACGCAAATGTTCCAGCCTACTCTGAATCGGTGCTGGTGAGCGCAAGTTCATTGCTCTCATCATTTGCCGGATCGAAGGGGCATGGTGTGACACCCGAATATAATTAACCAGCCAATCGTAGAGTTCTTGTTGAGCAGATGTGAGGTTTTCCATAAGACTCTTGACAAAAAATGGTCGTTCTTAGTGATTGCTCTATAGAACATTGGTACTATCAACTATTGTCATTTGTCCAGAGTATTGTTCGGTTTTGGAGGGTGGTAAGTGTGTTAAGTGTGGGGAGATGGGGAGAAACCGGAGATGGGGAGAAACCGGAGATGGGGAGAAACCGAAGATGGGGAGAAACCGGAGATGGGGAGTCATAGCATTTTTCCTAGCTATGAAGTAAACAGGATTTTTTCCCGATTCCCGATTCCCGATTCCCGTTCCCCTCCTGGGAGGGGTTAGGGGTGGGTTCCGACTCCCGACTCCCGTTCCCCTCCTGGGAGGGGTTAGGGGTGGGTTCCGACTCCCGACTCCCGTTCCCCTCCTGGGAGGGGTTAGGGGTGGGTTCCGACTCCCTATTCCCTATTCCCTATTCCCTTACCATTCACTCAACCCCTAAAAGACTGACCAGTAAAGCTTTTTGAGCATGTAAACGGTTTTCGGCCTGGTCCCAAACACGCGATCGCGAGCCTTCGATTACCTGGTTTGTAATTTCTTCTCCCCGGTGAGCGGGTAAACAGTGGAGTACAATTGCTGATGGGTCGGCATGGTCTAACAACTGTTGATTAACTTGATAAGGCTCAAAAATTGGAATTCGCTCCTCAGCTGAAGCTTCCTGACCCATACTTGCCCAAACATCAGTATAAATTACTTGAGATTCCTTGGCAGCAGCTATTGGGTCATTGGTAACCATTACTTCTGTGCGGCTAGCTGCGGTTTTCAGGGCAAGCTCACAAATAGCACTATCAGGTTGATAAGCTGGTGGTGTGGCGACTCTGACATTCATTCCCATTAGAGCGCAGCCCAACATTAGTGAATGAGCGACATTATTACCGTCGCCAACATAAGTCAATGTCAAACCAGCCAGTGTTCCAAAGCATTCCTGAATCGTTAACAAATCGGCTAAAATCTGACAGGGATGCTCCCAATCAGTCAAAGCATTAATAATTGGAATCTTGGCATATTCAGCAAAGGTTTCCAACTGTTTTTGCTCAAAGGTACGAATTGCTAGAATATCCAAATACCGATCTAACACTCGCGCTGTATCTACTACCGGTTCTCCACGACCAACTTGGGTGACATTGGGATTTAAGTCAATCACCTGACCGCCTAGTTGGTACATAGCTACGGAAAAACTAACCCGTGTTCGTGTGGAAGCCTTATAAAACAATAATCCCAAAACCTTATTGCACCTAGGATTCCACTGACCTTTTTTTAACTTAGTGGCTTTATCCAATAGTTCCTGAATGTCACTAGCACTGAGGTCTGTGAAGCCTAGAAAATCGCGTCCTTTTAACGTATTCATGTTCTGTATTCAATGAGTAAACTAGTTTACCCTAGCCACAGTTATACACACAATTGCCCAGAAAACAAAGTGTACTATTTACCTGGAATGAGCACCTTATAGCTCCCCAGTTTTTGTTAAGATGCACCATCTTAAGACGCTATCATATTTATCTTAAAAAATCATAGCCATTCTCCCAAAAAAGACTAAAAAACTAGTTAGTCTTTTCTAGGAAAACAACCTTGAATCTTGGCTAGAGTTATTCACTCTACCACAAAATTTCGCTATAACATAATCCCAGTCTATTTAATCTAGCCCTAAATGTCATCAAAAATTGACAAATCCTTATTAAATAATACAAATGTCTGGCCCGATTCAGCACTAGGGAGTGGGGAGTCGGGAGTGGGGAGTCGGGAACAGGTAGTAGCGCTATAGTATTTACATTTGAGATGTGAACAAATAATGAAATGCGTTAGGGAACACAAAACTCCGGATACATAACAATATTAGGTAATACAGCGTTTTTTGTATTAGAAAAAATGACAATCTAGTTTTACAAATCATTTGGAAACCCTATATGTTCAGATTCGCAAAAGGTAAACCACAAACTAGACTAAGATGGCTGCTGCTGAATCTAGGATTGTTGGTCACCCCAGTGATGATTTATGCACCAGTTGAGGCAGCAGAGAAAATCTATATTTCCTATGGTCCAATCGAGTTTTCTCTACCGATCGCAGCTCTAGAAGTTTATGCGACAGTTGGCAAAGTTGAGCCATCCTTAGCTTTCTATGCGGGGTATGTAAAGCCGGAAGAATTCAAACAACTGCGGGAGGTCTTAATCACTCCCATTGATGTCACACCAGTAGCGATCGCTCAATTCCTCTACTCACCTCAAGGGGAAATAATTCTACAACGGGTAGGTGAAGTCATACAAACCAAAGCTCGTCAACCCGGTTTCTATGCCATTCGAGCTGCTTTAATCAAAGCCGCTTTTAAGCCAGAAGGGTTGACGATTTTGAATGTGTTGCAGGAATTTCCGACTTACGGCATTCGGATTAACTCACAACGGGGTTTTGAAATTATTGATGACTTATCGAAGCTGATTCAGCAAACCCAGATCGCCATTGCAGCAGTGGAACAGGCATCAGAGCAGGAAGCCGCAGCCCAGACAGAGCGAGGTTTATCCGATTTTTCCCTAGACTTACGGCAACCCGGTTCAGTCAACTATGCCAAGCAAACCATTACCTTCGATCACCTCAGCCGTCGCCGAGAGTTTCCCGTTGACTTGTATTTGCCAGAGTCCCCAAGGGAAGGGTTAGCACCAGTGATTGTTATTTCCCACGGACTGGGTTCAGAACGGAAGACATTTGAGTACTTAGCCCGTCACCTGGCATCCCATGGATTTGCTGTGGCTGTACCGGAACATCCAGGCAGTAATGCGGATCAAATACAGGCTTTGTTAACTGGTCTTGCCAAAGAGGCAGCTCCACCATCAGAATTTATTAACCGTCCTGTGGATATTAAGTTGTTACTGGATGAACTAGAAAGTTCCTTTAAAGGGCAGTTAAATTTGCAACAGGTGGGAGTATTAGGTCAGTCCTTTGGGGGTTACACATCCTTAGCTCTTGCTGGAGCCGAGATCAATTTTGAGCAATTGCAAAAGGATTGCGCTCCTTTAAATCAGGATACCTTGAATATATCCCTACTACTTCAGTGTCGTGCCTTTGACTTGCCACCACAGGACTATCAGTTATCGGATCAACGGATTAAAGGTGCGATCGCAATTAATCCAATTACTAGCACAGTCTTAGGAAAATCCCAACTTAGCGAAATTCAAGTGCCGCTGATGGTAGTCGCTGGTAGTGGTGATACCATAGCGCCAGCGTTACCAGAACAGATTCAACCCTTTACTTGGCTGACAACTCTACAGAAGTATCTAGTATTGCTCAAGAGAGGAACCCACTTTTCCACCCTCGCCCCATCAGAAGATGATGTCCCCTTACCTGAGGCAGTGGTTGGTCCTGACCCAACTATTGCTCAGGAGTATATGAAGGCATTGAGTTTAGCATTTTTCCAAACCTATATTGCTGGTAAATCAGAGTACCAAGCTTATCTGAGTGCTGCCTATGCTCAATCCCTTAGTCAAGAGCTGATGCCCTTGAGTTTGCTGACAATTCTCGATCCTCTGGTACGGGAAAAAGCGGGGTTGTAAGGTAAGAATTTAGCGGTCAGCGGTCAGCGGTCAGTGGTCAGTGGTCAGTGGTCAGTGGTCAGCTTATTTGATTCAAAAGCTGTTCGATGTAGCCTGCCCTATAGGCATAAGCTAATAGCACCTCAAGTAGCACCATCTGTAGCGCTTAAGCTGGTAGCACCTCAAGTAGCGTGTGCGTAGCACATAAGCTGATAGCTTACTCAATTATTGATTTACAGCCCCACCTTTTGGACTATTTTCCGCTGAGGTCGCAGTCACAGGAGGGTTAGACTGATCAAAATTAGCCAAGTCTTGAAAAGCGTTGGCTAAAACCACTAGGGCTTGTTGGCGGTGCTTAACGCTTTCTTGTACTCCTTGGACTTGTTTTTCTAGTGCTGAAAGTTTTTTTTGGTTAGCTTCTAAGTCAGTTGCCAGATTCGATGGCACTTGGTTTTTAAGTTCAGATAGCTGACGTTCTAGCTGTTGAACTTGTTTTGCTATAGCAATTCTATCTCCCATGAGGTACAAAGGTATCCCCCGTTGGTCCCCCTTAAAAAGGGGGACTTTGAGGTTTATAACTGTACCTCATAAATTCAATAAACGCTATAGTTCTAATTCTCCCTGAGCCTCTTTCAATGACGTAATTTCTGTAGTTAGCTGCTTGAGCTGGGTATAAAAGAAATATCCTGTCCATGCTCCTGCTGCTCCCACCATCAAGATTAAAATCATCCAAATAGCGGTGAAGCGACCCATTTTTTTCTGTAGCTGCTTTGTTTCTTGCTCATGTTTCTTCTTATCGGACATGGCAGTCATTTGAAATTCCACCAATGCTTCAGCGACTTCTTCGATATGTTGCTGTTGGAGATTAGCAAGAGGATTGGCTGGGGTAACAACAGGAAGGGCTGTGTTGGGAAGGGCTTTGTTGTCTATAAAAAAATCGTTGATCGTGCTTTTTTCACTTAGATGATTGTTGTTAGACATGGCCTTGATTAGAAACTGTTTAGTGTTGAGGGTTGATAGCAAAGAGAACAGTGATTAGTTAGTAGGTAGTAGATAGTAGGTAATTTATGATCAACAATGGGCAAAATTAATTGAGTAATACTCTAGTGTTTAGTGTTTAGTGTTTAGTGTTAACCGTCAATAATTAATCAAAAAAGTTACCGGTTTTATTGAGTGTTTTTCCAGAAATTTACTGGTGCAAATTGCTGCTGCAACTGCTTGTAAGTCATAGCACCAAGGGGACTGATGGCAGCAATACTACCTCCTAGGATCACAATACTTAAAACCAGCAAGATTTGGAGCCGTTTCACTGAGGCTTCTAGGGCTTGCACCTCCTGTTGCAGCCCATTGATAACTCTAAGTGCTCTGAGGTCAGACCATATACTATCTTCTTGAAGAAATTCGCAATCGCTATTGTTGTCAGTCGTAATCATTGTTTGAATACTCCTTCAATAAAGGTTTCTTGCTACCTTCTAAGTGATTACTGAGTAAGCATTCAGCCGTTGGCCGTAGGCCAACGGCTGAGAGCTGAGGGCTGAGAGCTGAGGGCTGAGAGCTGAGGGCTGAGAGCTGAGGGCTGAGAGCTGTTCGCCTAGGGTGCGTGGCACAGGCTTCTAGCCTGTGAAGTAGCGCATATGCTTACATTACTGATCAGCGATCATTAACACAGAGATGATGTTCTGCAGAGAGCTCTGTTTTTCTTTTCTCTCGGATGCAGCGGTTTCTGCTGGTGTTTGGGGTGCAGTTGCTTCTGGTGAACTCGGAGTAGGTTTAGACTGAGAGTTTTCATTACCATCAGTAGCTAGAGATAACAAAGATGCGATCGCTAAAATACTTAGCACCATTGCAAATTGTCTAGTTACCAGTATTGCAACTTGTCTCATGGTATTTTTCTCCTTGAGTTGTATAGACAAAACACGTTGCTCAAATGAGTTAGTGCTTAAGAGCTGTTTCGGCAGATTCTGGTTCAGAACTAGCTTTGAGTGTCTTGTCTTTCTGAGCAGCGTCTGTAGTAGTAGGGGAGTCAGCACTCGGCAACTTTGTCTTTACTTGAACTAGTTTTTCCTTAGCCTGGTCAGTCAGCTGTTTAGTAGTTTGTTGTGCTTGACCAGCAACCTCAGAAAACTTATTTTGCCTATTCTCCGCTACTTTTTTAGTAGTTTCTTGCACTTGAGTGGTGACATCAGAAAGCTTCTGTTGAGCATTACCAGTCACCTGTTTAGCAGTCTGTTGCACTTGAGTAGCAATCTCATAAAACTTCTCTTGGGCATTGCCCGCTACTTTTTTATTGGTCTGTTGTGCTTGACCAGCGACCTCAGAGAGCTTCTGTTGAGCATTACCAGTTAGCTGCTTAGTGGTCTGTTGTGCTTGACCAGCAACTTCAGAGAACTTATTTTGGCTATTCTCCGCTACTTTTTTAGTAGTTTCTTGCACTTGAGTGGTGACATCAGAAAACTTCTCTTGAACATTACCAGTCACCTGTTTAGTAGTCTGTTGCACTTGACCAGCAACCTCAGAAAACTTATTTTGGCTATTCTCCGCTACTTTTTTAGTAGTCTGTTGTACTTGACCAGCAACCTCAGAAAACTTATTTTGGCTATTCTCCGCTACTTTTTTAGTAGTTTCTTGCACTTGAGTGGTGACCTCAGAGAACTTATCTTGAGCATTACCAGTTAGCTCTTTAGTGGTCTGTTGCACTTGACCAGCGACATCAGAGAGCTTCTCTTGGGCATTCCCCGCTACTGTTTTAGCATTTTCTTGGACTTGAGTCGCTAGCCCCTGAGCCCCTTCCATCAGCCCCGCCATATCTTCCTTGGTTTTGGCGTAGTCATCTTTCAAGGATTCAGCCGCCTGAGCAACTTTTTGGTTGATGCCATCGGTATACTGCTCAGCGTTTTGCACCATCGCCTCGATCGCCATCACTCGTTTACCCCCCACACTAGCGATGGCGACAGGGGGAAGTCGGTAGGTGCCATCAGTGACACCACGCCAGCCCTTGGAGCCAAAGATATACTCAACTACCTTTCCAGTTTGGGGGTCGAATCTATAGTCCACCAAAGTACCTGCCTGATTCCCTCCGTCCGTCCACAACTGATGTCCCACAATCGATTCCACTGATGGGGGTTTTTTCGCTGCGGTTTCCGAGTCAAGGTAAACTAGAATGCTGTCGGAGCCAATCGCCTCAATTTCTGCCCAAGTAAATGACCGTTTTTTGCGACCCAGCAGTCCTGACTTGCAAACCAAACCCAAAACTTTATGAGCCATTGGGTCGAGCCACAGCTCAGCTACCCGACCAATTTCTTCAGTGTTTTGGCGATTCAGTACTATCCGGTTGATTACATCACTGTGCTTAATGGCAGTTTCTGATTGTGTGTTCATCAACGTTCTCCTTAGTTTTAAATCAGAGTTTTTAGAGCAAATCTGGTAGCATCGGAGTTGTTAACAACTGGCATTTGCCTCAATTGACTCTTTCGATCTCCTCCTCCCCTCTATAGTCACGACATTAGGCATCAGCTGGTTGTTTAGGCCGAAACAGAGTATTTACTTAGAAATTCGGCTCCTTTGATTAAGCTCTGATGAAAGATTAATCAAACTTTGTGAACAAACTGTGAGGATGCTAGTGGCCTTGGGCGCTAAAAAAGCTTTTGAATGACGGATATCAAAGCAACAACAGAATTCTTCTGTAAGCAGAAAATTGTCAACTGCTTGACCAGATTTGTAAACTATTGGGTTGGTGAAAATTCCTAACTCAAGGTGTAAGCATTCAGCCGTCAGCATTCAGCCATCAGCTTATTTTATCCAAAAGCTGTTCGGTGTCAGGATAGGCTGAGCCAGCGGTAAACTTTTCAGGACTTACGCATAAAGGCGTTTCTCGTACTTATGAGGTACACTCAATTTTATTCCCCCTACTCCCTACTCCCTACTCCCTGCTCCCTACTCCCTGCTGCCTTGCACTTGCTCCCCCAGCCACTTAGTAATTAGTTCTGGACAATTCTTCTTAAACCAACGCAGAGCAACAACTCTGAAGGCTGGTTTCGACATACGGGCAATTGATTTCATCATCCAGTTGAGGGAGCGAGATTGAAACTTTTTGTTGATCAGGTTGACTGAGCCGACATCGTAGAGGCAATCAAGGATGAGCTTCACGGTAGCTTCTTCCCTCTCTACTAAATGTTCCAGCAGCAGCAGGACATCATGCATACGCTCGTTTTGCATGCGCTCTTCTGCCAAGATTTTCGGCACCTCGACCAATGGTTCGGAAGATGTCATCATACTGGTGGTATCGATACTTGACTGTTCCAGGCTTGGATTCATTCCTGACACCCTAATCAATAATTTACCTATTTTCTAGTAACTATAACCTAGGATTGCGTCAAAATTGAATTGATCAGCATTAGGTACCCTTACACAAGCATTGGAAGAGTTTGCCACGAATCACGATCAAGCCCTTGATCATAGCTAGCGATCGCGCTTTTTTAGTAATCTGATTACTCATCTCATTTTTTCGGATTGCTTCCGGTAGGGGAAAAGAAATATAATCTGAGCATCCTAGTCCCAAGAAAGAGCAGAAGCAAGGATAGCTAATGAATAACCAGCCCATCCTCTCCCCATCATCGTCCATTTACCCTAGATAGCCAGTTAAGTTTGTAATCGCTGACTATCTCTACGGGGTCGGTCTTTCTCTGTAAAGGCTTGCTGAAAATTTAATCACAATTAAATCACAATTAAATCACAATTTAATACTTGATGCGATCGCGAACAGCTCCACTTCCAGGCCCACCTTTTTTCTCATTCGCAGCACTTTTTTCGAGAAATCCAATAATCTTCCCGGCCACATCCACTTCAGTCGCCTTTTCAACTCCTTCTAGTCCTGGTGAAGAATTGACTTCCAACACTAGCGGACCACGATGGGAGCGTACCATGTCTACCCCAGCTATGCGTAATCCCATGGCTTTAGCAGCACGAATTGCTGTGCTACGCTCTTCAGGGGTTAACTTGATTTTTTCCGCTGTTCCCCCTCGGTGTAGGTTCGAGCGGAATTCCCCTTCTGCTCCCTGTCGCTTCATTGATGCCACTACCTTACTATCAATCACAAGGCAGCGAATATCCATACCCCCTGCTTCTTTGATAAATTCTTGGACTAAAATATTGGCGTCTAAACAGCGATTGGCTTCAATAACGGACTTGGCAGCTTGATGGGTTTCTGCCAGTACCACCCCAATGCCTTGGGTACCCTCCAATAGTTTAATAACCAAAGGAGCACCACCTACCATCTCGATTAAACCGTCAATATCTTGGGTTGAATGGGCAAAGCCAGTTACGGGCAAACCAATACCTTCACGAGAAAGGATATGTTGAGAGCGTAGTTTATCACGGGAGCGGGAAATTGCCTGAGTTGGATTAGCACTAAAAACATCCATCACTTCAAACTGCCGTACAACAGCGGTGCCATAGAAGGTCTTTGATGCCCCGATCCGGGGAATAATGGCATCAAAGTTTTCTAAAGGTTTTCCCTGATATAGCAGAAGTCATTTGTCAGAAGTCATTTGTCAGAAGTCAAACTCTTGCGCTTCTTGATGCAGTCGCTCATGGGGGAAACCCCCAAGACCGCGCTGCATCGCTTACAAAGGGTGTGAGACTTTTGTCATGTCCTAACTGCCCTGGCGACTGCTATACATTACCATTGGCTTGTGAGCTGTAATATTCAGGTAACAGCGCATATAGTGAATCACCCGCATTTCATGACCCCGCTTTTCCCCAGCATCCTTCAACCGTCGGGTAGAATATATAGCAATTCTCATAGCTATGAGGTACACAATTTCGGGATTTTAGGGAACAGCGGATCACCGGAACAGCGGATCTGGGAAGAAAGAAGAGGAAATAGGGAATAGGGAATAGGGAATAGGGAATAGGGAATAGGGAATAGGGATGCGCTGCATCAAGAGGTGCGACCCGTGGCGAATTTAATTCGCCAAGTAAGAGCGCACCTAACAGGGAATCAGCTTCCCAGGAGACTGTACCTCATAACTGTGATAAACGCTATAAGGCAGCATTTAGGGATAAGATCGCAATTTTCATTTAGTTTACTCTATATCATAAACGCTATAGAATAAAAATAACTCTTAGGGGCGCACGGGATGCGCCCCATTGGTGTGTGACCAATTGATTGTAAACGGCAGCAAGTCAGCAGTGCGATTGGCCGTAGGCCACGCTACGCGATGCTCGGTACGAGCCGCTACGCGATCGCATAATTTGATTAAGCGCTGTTTGTTGACACTCAAGCGTCAACAGTTAACGGTCAACACATGTCACTTCAGGCATGGCCTTCCCAGCTCAAATCTACCGACTCAGCGATTACTGGTCGGTCGTAACCGTTTTCATGCATCATCCACATCCCTGTCTTGCCGTCAACAGTATTGCTCCAGAAAATGTCATCGTAAGCATTGTCGTCAAAATCCATAACTCCTTGAATTTTCCAGGTGTTGTCAAAGGGTGCATTATTAACAAATACTGATTCTATGTAATCGGTACCTGCCATGCGCCAGTAGTAAAGATTTTGGTTTTCAGTATTAAGCCAGAGAATATCCGTATTATCATTTCCATCAAAGTCTCCGGCACCAACCATCTTCCATTTACTGTTCGCTGATTCTGATTTGATTAGTACTCCCTGAATCGGCTCAGTGCCATTCATCAGCCAAACTGCATTTTCGCCAGTGGAGTGATTACGCCACAGCAGATCGGTTTGCTCATCACCGTTGAAATCTCCTGTGCCATGGATTTTCCAATTGAGGTCTGAGACTGGGACGATGGATACTGCTTCTTGGAACTGGGAACCCTTCATTAACCAGATACCAATGTCTCCAGTAACGGTATTGCGCCAAACCATATCTTTGTGGCTATCACCGTTGAAGTCTCCAGCAGCACGAATCTCCCAGTCACTGTTAACGGATTCCATTTGAATCGTCACTGCCTCATCTAGGTCAGTACCCATTACCCCATGCATCCGCCAAGCTCCCATGGCACCAGTCTGAGAATTATGCCAAAACAGATCCACTTCAGCGGAAGTAAATTCAATGGCGTCAATTCGCCCTAACTCGAAGGTCTCATTATCAAGACTATCTGCCTCTACAACAATTTCGATGCGATCGCCTGGGGCAAGTTGTACATCTTTAAAGATAGGATTTGGATTAGGATCACTATTGCTGAGAGAGTCAGTGAAACCGACATAGTTAAGGGGGTTGGGTCCATCTCCACCAAGGTTTTTCTCCAAAGTATAGGTGTCAATGTCAATACCATTAACCCGTAGTATTAGTTTAGCTTTTCCATCTACTTCATCAAAGTGAGCAATACCGATATGGTATTTGCCAGCAACACCATCAGTTTCTGTCCAGTCAATTCTGATTATGCCGTTGGTTTCAATGTCTTCGATTCTGACTGCTTTAGAGCCTGAAGCACTATCATTATCAAAAACCTCGTAATTTTCTAGGGTAACGCGAGTTGAGTTTTCTGCTTCGATTTTCATGGTTGTTTTCCTGTTTTAGATGAAGCGCGTTTTGTTGATTGGTAACTGTTGACAGTAAACTGTCAGCCGTCAGCGGTCAGCGGTCAGCGGTCAGCGGTCAGCGGTCAGCGGTCAGCGGTCAGCTTCAAATAAAATTGAAAGTCTGGGGAAAACCCCCATTGCGCGTAGCGCATAGGCTATCAGCTAATGCGCTACGCGCACGCTACTTGAGGTGCTTATGCGCTACAGATGGTGCTATTTGAAGTGCTAGCAGGCGCTTTAACTGCACGGGGTCGGATGAGTAAAACAACCAGGGATTTTCAACCAACCGTACTAGCCCCCCCAGCTTGTTTACTAGCTCCCGTTGATTACCTGACGGCTGACAGCTGATAGCTGAATGCTTACAACTATTAAGCAAAACTATTGGTAGAATGCAGTTTTTGGTTTAAATGCAGCCTGGTCTGATCTTGTGTCGATTACACAAGTGTGTCTTTTACGTGGATGGTGGAGATTGCACACTAGATTATTTTCTACCATGATAGATTTTGGATCTGTTTTGAAATTATGTCACTTTAAAAAGTGGCATAGTTAAATGCTATTCTAAAAATCAGCTGCTATAATATAGCCGGTTTTAATTCGGTAAGGTATAGGAAAGGGAACAGGGAATAGGGAACTTCGGATCAAAAATTATCACAATTCCTACACGGATTGCTAGAGATTTTTCTAGTTATCATAGGAAGCGATGCAGAGGTGCGACCCGTGGCGAATTTAATTCGCCAACGGAAAGCGCACCTAAGCGGTCTTGGGGGTTTCCCCCATGAGCGACTGCATCAAGACAATGCTTATCTATTCTGTAAACCCTACAGCATGTCGAATCAGACTTATAACTGGCAGCGATTTTGGTGTTCTCCCTCTGAGCGCTTCGATTTAGGCTATGATGGTTACTTATGCGATCCAGACGTTAAATCGGTCAACGGTTACAATCCCAATCCTAAGTTGGTAACCTTTAGGGAAATTTCTGAAATACCCTGCCTCATACTCCTCGGTGAACCGGGCATCGGCAAGACTCAAGCCATAGAGGAGGAAGAAAAGAAGCTTAGAGCTGAGCTTAAAAATACAGACGATGAAATCCTGTCACTTAATCTTCGATCAGTTTCTACGGAAGATCAACTCAATAAAAAACTGTTTGAAAGCCCAAAATTTACTAGGTGGCAATCTGGTAGCCATGGCCTTTCGGCCACGCTACGCGAACGGCTCCACATATTTTTAGATAGTCTTGATGAATGCCTTTTACGACTAGAAACAGTGGCAGCAATTTTAGTTGATGGGCTTAAGGATTATAAGGAACATGTTAACTGTTTAACTCTTCGGATTGCTTGTAGACCAGCGGTATTACCATCTGTGCTTGAGTCAGAACTAAAGGAAATTTTTGGGGAAGATTCCCTAGGAATATATCAGCTAGTTCCACTTCGTCGTAAAGATGTTGTTAAAGCAGCAGAAGCTAACGGAATTGCTCCAGAATCTTTCTTAGAAGAAGTTTCTATAAAAAACCTTGTGCCCCTAGCTATCAAGCCGATCACCCTAAACTTTCTGATGAAGAATTACAGTGATCGTGGTCAGTCTCTCGAAAATAAGAGGATGTGCGGCTTGTTCTAAGTAGGAGCCTCCCCCACCAGGAGGGGTATGACTTAGGTAACTCGCGGGGACAACCCCAAAAGTTATAACTGTTCATCTGGATGGCGGTGCAAACCCGACCCCTA
>NZ_JAAHFZ010000027.1:4518-83959 GCF_010672795.1 Moorena sp. SIO1G6 | reverse complement strand
AGATTAGCGATCGCACTCTTATACACACTTAACTCTTTTTGTCAATTTAGGGCGATCGCCTCTCTATGCACACTTGACTCTTTTTGTCAAGTTTTATGTTAAGAAAGATGTTTATAAAGCATAGCTTTTTTAAGGGGGGCTGGGGGGGATCATAATCTTGCCGAAAACTTTGAAAACACGCCCTAGGGCTGATTGTGCAGAATGGTAATGCCTATGAAGAAGGTTTGCGAGAGTTTTGGGAACCACTCAAGGCTTACTGGCAGGACAAAACTCCTGAAAATGCTCAAGTTCTAGCGGATTTTCTAACCCTCGAATCGACTAAGTGGCAATACACTAATGGAGTGCGCAATCCAGAAACCATTGCTCCAGACAATTGGTTCCACGACCAATATTTGCTCGACCGTCCTGGCAACAAAGAAATTCAATTGGAACTGTTTTACAGCTATGGTACTAACCCGAGTCTCTACCCACAATGGCAGGAATATTTCCGTCAGTTTCAACCTCCAACCCTAATTGTTTGGGGCAAAGGTGACTACATCTTTCCCGAAGAAGGAGCCCATCCCTACAAGCGGGATCTCAAAAACCTCGAATTCCATATCCTAGATACCGGTCATTTTGCCCTTGAGGAAGATCTAGAGTTGATTGCTAATTACATTCGCAACTTTGTTCGTTCTAATTCCCCTAAGTAGTCAGGAAAATTAGTCAACCATAATTAGGTATAATGACAGTATAAGTAGTCGGACAAAAATTGTTAGCTCTGTCTAAAGTTTTGTCAACATTGGCAAAACTTTAGACAGAGCTAACAATTAGTCTTAGTTATTTCCCACTACTTAGCTGTCATGAGGTGTAAACCGATAAGAATCGTTGAACTAAATTGGAGGTAAATAGTATGGCCACTCAAACTGTTATTATTACAGGTGGCGCAACTGGCATAGGCTATGCAATTGCTGAAGGGTTTCTGAACACTGGGGCAAATGTAATGATCAATGGCAGAACTCTCTCAAAGCTTGAAAGTGCAGCCCAAAAGCTGAATCAGCCTGATCGCATCCAGATTATAGCAGGGGACATTACTGATCCTACATTCGCTCCTAAAATGGTTACTGAGACCGTTGCCAAGTTTGGTAGAGTTGATGTTTTGATTAATAATGCAGGCATCTTTGCCGTCAAGAACTTCACTGATTACACAATTGACGAGCTCTCACGGTACCTGGGATATGTAAGGGGTACTTTTGCACTAACCCAGGAAACCGTCAAACAGATGAGAAAGCAGGGGGATGGCGGCGCGGTCGTCAACATCAGTACAATACTTGCATTTAATGGGATTAAGGCTTTGCCGTCTTCTGCACCGATTATGGCGAAGGCTGCTATCACAGCAATGGTAAAAAACTTATCTGTGGAGCTAGCAGCAGACAAGATTCGGATTAATGCTGTAGCCCCTGGCATTGTTCTTACACCATTGCTGGGGGAAGTGAACCAAGAAACTGTGGATGATTTGAATCAGCAGCAGCCTCTTGGCAGAGTTGGCACACCGAAAGATATTGCTGATGCAGTGCTGTATCTGGCTAATGCCAATTGGGTTACCGGCGTGATTCTTCCTGTGGATGGTGGGGTTGATGCTGGTGGTGATGGTACTAGCAATCTCAAGCAATAATTAGAGATTCCAACAATAAACATAATGTCAGGAGGTTGCCATGCAGATTCATGCAGATTTAACTCAGCGAGTTGTTGTCTATAGCGAAGAGCTACCTTGGGTTGATTCTCCTATGGCTGGTGTACAGCGTCGGATGTTGGAAAGGGATGGAGAGGAAGTAGCTAGAGCAACCTCTCTAGTTCGCTATCAGACTGGTAGTTACTTTTCTGCTCATACTCATGGTGGTGGTGAAGAATTTCTGGTTTTAGATGGCATATTTTCTGATGAAAAAGGAGATTATCCCTCTGGTACTTATGTCCGCAATCCCGTAGGTTCAAGCCATACTCCTAAGAGTGAATCAGGTTGTACGATTCTGGTGAAACTATGGCAAATGTCTCCTGACGATCAAGAGCGAGTAGTAATCGATACAACTAACAACTCTTGGGTTCCAGGTTTAGTTAAAGGATTACAGGTAATGCCCTTACATACTCATAGTACAGAGAATGTTGCTCTAGTTAAATGGGAACCTGGAACTGTTTTTAAACACCATAGTCATTTTGGTGGAGAAGAAATTTATGTGATTGAAGGGGTGTTTGAAGATGAACATGGAACTTATCCTAAAGGAACTTGGATACGCAATCCTCATGGCAGTACTCATACTCCCTTTAGTAAAGAAGGCTGTTTAATTTACGTTAAAACAGGACATCTTAATTAATTTCAAATTTCATTTGAATAGTTTAAGTATTCAGCTATTAGCTATCAGCTATCAGCTATCAGCTATCAGCTATCAGCTATCAGCTATCAGCTATCAGCTATCAGCTTTCAGCTATTAGCTATTAGCTATCAGCTATCAGTTATCAGCTTTCAGCTAAAGGCTGACGGCTGACGCCTGAATGCTTACCTTTCAGCTTTTGAATCAAATAGGTAAGCATTGGCTTAATCTCTGTTATATCAGCTGACTGCTGAGCACTGACCGCTGACCACTGACCGCTGATCGCTGAATGCTTACGATAGATTTTCTTCCAAATCACTACAGAGATAATATCATGAAACTCAAAAAACAAAATCTTCAAGAATCCACTGACAAAATTTACGACACGATTATTGTGGGAGGTGGCGCAGGAGGTCTCTCTGCTGGAATCTATCTCCAGCGTTACTTACTCAATACTTTGATTATTGATAAAGGCAAAGCGCGCTCTTTTTGGATGCAGGAACTCCACAATTACTTGGGTTTACCTCCCGATACCCCTGGTCGTTCTGTTCTTAGACAAGGTAAAGAGCATTATTTGTCTATCGGTGGTGATATACTAGATGCTTTTGTCGAAGAAGTAATTGATGAGGGTGAGACGTTTGCTGTACGAGTAAAAGTCGGTCGAAACAATAGTGAATACTATACCTTTCGGGCTAAATACCTGATTGCTGCTAGTGGCATTATTGACTATTTGCCAGCCTTGGAAAATATGCGAAATGTCTATGACTACGCAGGTTATAACCTCCATGTGTGTCTGATTTGTGATGGTTATGAAATGGCTGATAAAAAGGTGGGAGTATTTGCCAGCACGGCAGGTAATGCGGAAGTAGTTTTTCCTCTGGGTTGGTTTACTTCTGAAATTACTTTATTTACCCAAGGATTGTTCGAGGTAAATGATGAATTGCGACAAAAAATACAACAACAGGGTTATCAAATCATAGAAACCCCAGTTGAGCAATTTTTAGGGGAAGACCATCAGATGACTGGAGTAGAATTAACGGATGGTCGAGTAATTGATTTGGAAGCTGGCTTGATTTCTATGGGCTCCAAATACCATGCCCAATATCTAGACAAATTTGATTTGGAAAAGAAGGGAGGGAATCTGGTTACAGATAAAATGGCCCGCACTTCCCATCCTCGGATCTTTGCCATTGGTGATTTAAAGGTAGGACTGAATCAGGTTGTCATTGCTGCTGCCGATGGAGCATTAGCAGCTACTCAAATTTGGCGGGATATCCGACGTAGTCAGCCTCCTAAAGCTTCTAATACTGATAGGGTTTTGCGGTGATCAGGTTTTAGCAGCTCCAGACCGTGAATGTCTGAGTTTGAGCCAATTTTTCCTTTCCTTTTCCTGCTATATTGTGTTGATGCAGTCGCTTATGAGGAGCGACTGCATTGCTTTTGGAAGTCGTACAATAAGTTGTACATTAGTTAGATGGTCCATGGAAATTATCAGTGCCAGCGAAGCTAGAGCCAATTTGTTGTGTCCGTTTACCTAACCCATGTCAGGCTCAATACTGCTGACCCAATCCTAATCTGATGGCTGGCTTTTTGGTTAGAATTTGCTAATACCTGCTTAGCCTGCTCAGCTTGTTTTAGTTTTGTCATTAAATCATCTAACTTCAGTGCTGGTTGTCGTAGATAAGAAACCATATCATCATGCATCAATTGATAGCGGTCAGCAACAGTATCCGGTACCTTAATTACTAAGCCCGACTCTACTAAAATCATTAACACCAACTCTAATTTATCAGCTTCTGTTCCTAAATGATTAGCTAACTCAGCTTTAGTCTTCAGGGGACGATTGCCTTTTTCATCTGTTAGTAAATATAGCACCAGTTCCGCAACCTGCTGATTCTCTGGTCCACAATCTTCCACTACTCCAGTCACATACCGCGCCATCAATCCTGGCTTTGAACCCCCTTCCCAATAGTGTTCCAGGGTAGTAATACTTTCCGCCTGCAATTGCGCTCCTACTATCTGCAATTCCATCGGACGTACTTCGGAGAATTCCCCAGCTAAATCCTGTACCAATTCTTCAATCAAAGCTGGTTCTAGGTCAAAAGATGATTGTTTAGTTACTTGCTCAATCACCGACTTGGCATCATCTCGGGAAAAATTACCTAAAGGATAGCGCACATGCTTACTTAATATGTCATTGCCAATAATGTCCATACTCGCCATGGGATTACCGCTACCCGACCATGGTGCCCGTTCGCATTCCAGTAAATAATGGAGATAATCCTCCCGCATCGACAGAATCACCTTAACTGACGGAGTAGTAAGACACTCTCCTAGGAATTCAAAAAATTGCCGTCGCGGAGCTTTATCCAGGTAAACAAAGAAAAATTCTTCAAACTGGTCAAAAATCAGTACTGTCCGCAAATTGTGCTGTTCATTTTGCCGCAATTGCTGTATAATAGTATCTGGGCTTTGTTCTGGACTTAGTAGAGATGTTCCATGCAATGTCTCTATATTTATTCCGTTTAATCCCTCTGCCAATAACCGTCCCAATTCGTCTACCCAATTGCTATAGACTGCCATCACTACAGGCAACACATCTTCTGTAGCAATTACAGTCTGTTTCAACCCTGGTACTAATCCCCCATTCACCAGAGAACTCTTGCCCACCCCGGATTTCCCATGAATCACAATTAGCCTGTAATCATTGCTTCCAATCCGTTCAATCAATCGATTGACATCCTGCTGTCGCCCAGAGTGGGCAATTTCTAGCGCTATAGTTTCTGGATTTTCATCCTCTAGGGGGGCAAGGCGTTGCGCTCCAATCAAATTTGTTGGCAAACCCACCAACTTTATCTGTTGTCGTGGCTGTAATCCACCAGCACCAATAAACCCTCCCCAACCATACTGTTGCGCTAACGATTGTTGATATTGCTTAAGTTGGAAAGCTTGGAGATACTGCCCCTGCTGGAAATAAAGCGATTTCCCTAACCGACCGCTACGCGATCGCAATCCCTGCAAAATCCGAGTGTAAAACCGAGGATTATCCTCAGGTGCAATAACCCTTGCCTGTTCTAGATGTTGGAGTGCAGCTTCAGCTTCACCTAGCCGTTGCTCAGATTGAGCTAACAGTAGTAGATACAGACTGGTTTGAAGTGAGTGCATGGTCTGGAGTGCATTGTCCTGAATGCTGACTCCTGAGTTAAGAGATGGTTTTGTGCCCTGTGTTTCCTGTGTTTCCTGTGTTTCCTCTGTGCCCTGTTCTGCAACACCAGAGGAAACTGTCGCTATCGTATCTAATGCTTTCTGAGCATTTTGCTTAGCCTCTTGCCAACGAGATTGGTTAAGAGCCACTTCTGCTAAAAATCCGTAAGCTTGGGCTTTTAGTGGTGCCAGACCTTGCGCCCCTAATAGGATTTGGCGTTGCTGTAACCCGAGGGCATTGTGAGCCAAGTGATACAAATCATCCCAATCCTCTAGGCGTTGCATCACCTCACCTAGTTGATTGATAAACTTCGTGACTAAATCATGACGATTCAACTGCTCAAACCGATCAAGACACTGCTGGAATAATCCTCTAGCATCGTTCCAATAGAGACAGTTTTCTGGTTCCCGAGACTTTTCCCCCTGCTGGAAATAACACAACCCAATGTAAAACAGGACGATTCCCTGACGCTCCAGGAATTGCTGATCAGAAACGGTAATCTCATTTACCGTAGTATCACTTCCGTTTTCTAAGTTATTTATATCCTCTAAGTTATCTAGATATTCTAAGCTATTTATATCATCTAAATTATCTAGATATTCTAAGCTATTTACATCTTCTAAGTTATCTAAATTAGATGAAGAAACATTGTTCCGACTCTCCCCATCTCCTGATCTCGTGATCTCCTGATCTCCCGATCTCTCAGTCTCTGTTTGAGCTGGTTGCCAAAATGCCAAACTTTGCTCATAGTGAGTTACTGCACTACCCAACTGATAGTTAGCATAAGCCTCTTGACCACGAAGGAATTCTATACTAGCTTTGAGAGCAGGTTCAAGGGTTTCACCGCGATGCTGTAAATCCTTCAGAGCAGCATCAATTTCCCGGTGACGTAGAATACCTATATCAGTAGGTACAAAGTATGCTATACTGTTTGATTTTAAAATATAGTCAAAGATAGCATCGGTAGTCTCTTTGAGTTCAGTAATTAAGGTTTCTGTTGCGTTCGCGTAGCGGTTCCCAAGGAACATCGCAAATTCTATCCGTGTCCCCAAACTCTCGAAATCTGGAGCAAACTGGATCAGTTGCTGCTGAACGTCATCTGTAATCCATAACACCAAGGGGAAAGGAAGATTTTTCTGAAACTCTTCGAGCACTTGATTAGTCACACTCAGCATCTGTGCTAGATTCTGCACCGATTCTAAGCCCAACACCATCACAGCACTAGGGCGTTCTTCTGCCAGTATTGACCGAATGGTGTCATAGAGCACGTTGTCCGATGGCTTAAGGGTTACGGTATTAATGTCAACCGAGCAGAGTGTTGGTAATTGCGCTACCAAACGGAAACGCACCCTGATATAATTGCAGCGGGCTAAAATCAGCTTGAACTGTCCCTGAGAGGCTTCTACTGCCGACGCCAGTTTTTTCAGGGCATGCTGATTTTCAGTTGCGATCGCATTAGATTTGTCCATCGACCAATGTAGGGTCTTCCCGCCATTCAAGTAGCCATCTCAACCCTTAACTCTAACATCCAAACTCCAAAAAGGGACGCCAAGGGCGAACCACCGTCAACCACCGATTGCTAGGATAACTGTTGCAAAGCCAGTCACACTCAGACGGTCTTCGTTATAGAAGGCAGTACGTACTACTAAATCGAGATAAACTCTAGGGCGTAATTCCCCTCGCCAACTAATCGAGTCACCCCGTTGGCGGTAAGGAGACTCTCCGGTCGGTAATCCACCCAACTGCGCACCTTGTTCAGTTTTGCCGGTATAACTCAAAGTGGTTCCAGGAATTGTTTCTCCCTGCTTGACTCGGTATAAAACTGGAACCTTGTAAACCACTAGACTGGGGTTTGTTTTGTCCGGTACCTGCGGTACCCAACCAGGTTTAGAAGATACCCCATCTACCGTTAGACTAACACTACCACCAGCTTGTAGGCGTTCCTCACTATAAACTAATACCCGTTGGTTCAGGCCCATTTCGACTCCCCTCAGAGGGCTTCCAGTCCAGTCTAGAGAGTCACCACTGCGCTTGAATGCCCGTTGTCCATTGATCAACACTTCAGCAGTTTTCTCCTCCGTCCTACTGATGTACCGAATATCAGTCCCTGGTATCAATGAACCAGCTTTCACCTCCTGCCTTACTGGTCCTTTGTAGACCAAGGTAGAGTTTGACCGAGGCTGCCGTTCCAGTAGACTGCAACTAGTCGTGGTAGGGACAACAGCCAACAGCACCGCTGTGGCAATTAGTAAACGTTTAAGCAAACTGAGTGCTGAGTTTTGAGTGCTCAGTCCATTCTCTTGAGTGCATTTTCCGGCGTTGCTGAATAATGGAATGATTTTAAGAGTTTTGTAGAATGGGCATCTTGGTGGAACTGGCATCTTGCCAGTTTCAAGAGATTTTCGCGCGGGCAGGATGCCCACTCTACTCCTATTCATTACTTGATTCAGCAACGCCCATTGTCCTGAGTGGTAAGAAGTGCTCAAGACTGAATAACCTAGTCTATGGTCAGCTCTTGCAGTGTAGGATCTGTTTTCCAAGTCAGGTTTCATGTTTAGCCTCTTTTACATCCAAGCTTGCCCCCCGATCGTCGGTGAGTATTGGGGGATACCCTTTTGCTTGTCTTAATTCCTACTATAGCGATTACCAAAACCTATCTGGCTTGGTTAACATCAAATTGGTCACCGTTTCCGCAGTGAGGGCTTCACCAAATAAGAATCCTTGTCCATATTCACAGCCTAAATCTTGCAAAATATCCTTTTGTTCTTGGGTTTCTATACCCTCAGCAATTACCTGAATTTTTAGTTTTTTAGCTAGATTTACAATCGCTTCTACCGTATCAAAATTTTTACCATTTTTTGTAAATCCTTGGCTAATAAAAGAACGAGCAATTTTAATGATATCAATTGGCAAATCATTTAGATAGGAAAACGATGAGTATCCGGTGCCAAAATCATCGATACACAATTTTATATTTCTGTCTTTGAGTTTATGCAAGATAGTGCTATCAACTGAGGCATTATCTACCAACACACTCTCAGTAATTTCCAGCTTCAAGTTCGCCCCACTCAATTCTAACGTGGTGCAGATTTGGTCAATCTGGTCAATCAGCTGGGGTTGGTTGAGTTGAATACCAGACAGATTCACACTGATACTCAAAGAAGAATAATCAGGAAACTGGTCTTGCCAAAGGCTTAACTGTTTGCAGGCTTCCCGTAAAATCCATTCACCAAGGGGGATAATTAGTCCTGTTTCTTCTGCTACCGGAATAAACTCACTAGGACTAACCTTGATGCGAGTGCGGTGCTGCCACCTGGCCAAGGCTTCAAAACCAATAGTTTTGCCGGTTGTCAGGGACACTATTGGTTGATAATTCAGATGCAATGTTTCGTATTTAATTGCCTGTTGTAAGTCGGTTTCTAACTGTAGTCGCTCAATAGCTCTCTTTTGCATACTAGGATGAAAAACTTCTGAGGCTCCTTTCCCCTCTAATTTGGCATAATACATCGCCGTATCTGCCCCTCGCAGCAAATCTTTCGGTTGCTCATACCCCATGGTACTCAGGACAATACCAATGTAGCAATTAGAAGACACAACTCGCCCATTGAGATCGAATGGGATGGAAATCTCCTGATGGATACGCTCAGCTGTCTCTTTCACCTGAGCTAAGTCTTGGATATTCGAGAGCAAAATCGCAAATTTATTCTCTCCCATCCGTGCCAATATATCCTGATCACCGATGCATTCCTGTAAGCGTTGAGCAGTAGCAACTAGGAGTTGTTCACTGAGTAGATCACCTAGACTGTATTGGATAATTCCGTAGCGACTGAGAGTCAGAGATAGCACAGCAAATACATTATCCTTCTGAGTGTTTCCAACAATTGGTTCATCCCAGCAAAGAGTTGGTATAATCGGGTATGCCATCGGTAGACATTTGCGATTGTGAGTTGGCTGTACTGGCTTAAACCACTGGCGCAGGTAGTATAAAAACAATGTCCGATTAGGCAAACCGGTTAATTCGTCATAAAACGTCAGGTCTTGTAACCTCTTGATTGCCTTCCGGTAATTTTTGCGCACCTTTGCTTCTCTTAACTCCCGCTCCACCGCCGGAACTAATCGTGCTAACTGGTGTTTAAGTAAATAGTCATGGGCTCCCGCTTTCATAGCAGCGATTGCCATATTTTCCTTAATCGAGCCGGAGACGATAATAAACGGTAAGTCTAACCCTTTTTTTTGTAAGAGTAGTAAGGCACCAATGGCGCTAAACTTAGGCATGAAGTAATCAGCAATCACAAGATCCCACCCCTTATTATCTAAGGCTTCGTTCATTGCTCCTGGTGCTTCCACTCGTTCATAAATTGCTTCGTAGCCACCATTTTTTAGTTCAACCACCAGCAACTCAGCATCATCTTCTGAGTCTTCGACAATCAAAATTCGCAGTGGTTTATTCATTGATATGTCCTATCTATTGTTCAATAAGTTTCTACTTGATTAGAAAGCTTTTGGATTATGATATTACTAATCTCATCATCTACACATTTATGGCTAATTTTTAACTCAAATCGATGTCATTACCTGAATTGGCTGGTTTTGAGGAGTATACAGAATACATAATTCAGAAATCAGGATAATAATTTAGCAAGGTTAGTGGTAGTATCAATAACGATTAGTGGATTACCAAGCAAATTTATATTAAAAATTCCTGGATGGAAAATCAATTATTATGACTACTGATTCCTGACTACTGACTCCTCAATTGCCGGATAGTTGGTTATGTCGAACTCAGGTAAGTTTAGGTTTAATCCCAACCGATAAATGGCTTCTCCTAAAGTCTCCTTAGACTAGAACTTGGTTAACACCTAGTGCTTTGTAGTGCGGATTATCCTTGAAATCTTTGCTTTGCAAAGTTGACCATAGCTAACCTTAATACTCTTGTATTCTCGGCGTTTCTGAATCAAGTAATGAATAGGAGTAGAGTGGGCATCCTGCCCGCCCGACAATATATTGAAACTGGCAAGATGCCAGTTCCACACAAGATGCCCATTCCACAGGTGCGACCCGTGGCGAATTTAATTCGCCAAGTAAGAGCGCACCTAAGCAAGATGCCCATTCCACAGGTGCGACCCAAGGCCGCGAGGGATTGCTCGCGGCCTTGGAGGCGCGCACCTACTATTAAAATCATTACATTATTAAGCAACGCCGTCTTTGGGACCAACTCGGTACATGTCATAAGCATCAAAGTAAGTGTAATACTCACAGTTTTCAAAATAAGTCTGTCTTACTGCCTACCAAGCCTGCTTGTACAGGTTGTTGGCTTGTTCACACCAGAAAACAAGTAGGTCATTAGTTTCATCTGGTATGTTCCCAGACAATAATCCAGATAATAATATTTTCTTTGTCCCGTATTGCACTAGTTATATCACCTCCTAATCACAAAGAAAGTAGACCAGGGGTGTGCATCCCCTAACTTGTTTTCACCCCCCGCGTCAAGCAGGGGGGCAAACAAGCTGCGATTTCTGTAAATTCAATTCCTAACAGCTTAAATTGCCTAAGCGCCATAATTACCAAAGCCATCTTAAAGCCTGTATTATCATAAAAATGAAACACATGGCTGCCATTTTGTCATTTTTATGTTTGCACACAGATCATCAATTGTAATTTAACTATTGCTAATCATTAGATCAGTAGTGATTGCAATAGTTTTTAGGTAAGCATTCAGCTATCAGTTATCA
Organism: Moorena sp. SIO1G6; assembly: GCF_010672795.1. Lineage (NCBI taxonomy): Bacteria > Bacillati > Cyanobacteriota > Cyanophyceae > Coleofasciculales > Coleofasciculaceae > Moorena > Moorena sp. SIO1G6. The sequence goes on along the minus strand of NZ_JAAHFZ010000027.1, from coordinate 72,680 downwards.
CCTATCAGCTAATGGGCTACGGGCACGCTACTGTTCGCGCAGCGTGCCCGTAGCGCAATCGGTGCTATCAGCTATCAGCCAAAGGCCAGGCTACGGGAATGGCCACGCTACTGTTCGCGCAGCGTGCCCGTAGCGCAATCGGTGCTTTTGAATAAAATAAGCTGACCACTGACCACTGACGGCTGACGGCTGACGGCTGACGGCTGACGGCTGAATGCTTACGTTTTTAGGTGTGGAGGAGACCAAGCAATGGTGTTATTATAGCGAATAATTTTTGAAGGGTGGAAGGGTAAAATAAAACGTTGCTCCTTGTTCAATTGCACTTTTAGCCCAGACTCTGCCACCATGTCGGTGAATAATACGCTTTACAGTAGCGAGTCCAATGCCATTGCCAGTAAACTCGGCTTCGTTGTGCAAGCGTACAAAAGGGATAAATAATCTGTCAGCGTCAGCCATATCAAAGCCAGCTCCATCATCCCGGACAAAATAGGCGATCGCTTCATCACTAGTTTGCTCTTGCCCCCCTGTCTGAGGTGCGGACAATGGGCAAACTCCAAATTCAATCCTGGCTTGGGGATGATGGGATGTGTATTTCCAGGCGTTGTGGAGTAGATTCTGTAAAACAATCCGGAGCAACGTACTATCTCCATAAGCCTGAATTCCTTTGGCAATGACCCATTCCACGCTCCGTTCAGGTTGGGTTTGTGTGAGTTCTAACCTAATTTCAGCAACCATCTTGCTCAAATCAACCTGCTGGTAGTGCATCGGGTCACCGCTAACTCTCGAAAGCTCTAGCAAATCCTCAATGAGTTTCCACATATGCTGACTGTTAGCAGATATACGTTGGAGATAGTGTTGTCCTTTGAGATCCAACTGGTGATGATAGTCCTTTGATAGAACCTTAATAAAACTCTTAATCCTTCGTAGTGGAGCGCTTAACTCGTGGGATACTGAATAGGCAAATGCTTCTAGTTCCTGATTTGTGGCTTCTAGTTGAGCCGTGGGCTGATTAACTCCGTCTACCAGCTGTTCATTAGTAGCCAACATTGTTGCTGGTTCTAGCACTTGCAGCAAACTATTTTCTGTAATGATACCTGTCGGTCGTCCACTATCCTCTACAACTGGTAGATGACGAATCCGATGTTGGCGCAATCGAGACAGTAGCTTGACTATATTCTCGACATTCTCGACTTCAGTGGCTGGTAGTGTAATTAATTCTGTGGTCATCACGTCAGCGATCGCTAGTCCAGAAAGCCCAATCCCTTCGACTATGACCTTTAGCAAATCTCGCTCAGTAAAAATGCCTACTAATGACAGTTGCGACTGGACGAGTACGTAACTAGAGTCGAACTGGATCATGCGGGCAATTGCCTCTGTTACTAGAGTTTCGGGAGATACAATCAGAGGATCCCTATTAATTGCTGCGTCTAGGTTCAAATACATCGGGTAAGAGTGTAGCACAAATTTCAACAATCTAGCAGTAGGAATTGGTGAAATTATAGCGATTGTGATTAAACAAATTCATTCCAAAATGGCGAAAAATTTCAATTTAACTAGTCAAGATAGAGGGAAATTTTTATTTTTACCTCTCCCTCTTACCCTTTCACCATAATTTTAACCAACTGCACCAGTAAATTAATAAGCAAATTAATACGATGTCAGCATTCAGCATATGCGCATTCGCGCACGCTACGCGAACAGAATTCAGCCATTCCTAATCAGCCCTTAGCTACAAGCAATCTTGAATCAACCAACCTTTAAGAAAGAACATTCTCGCCCGAATACTTATGTACTCCCATCATCTACTCCCATCCAGACCCAAATACCTAAGTTTGGGTCGATGCTTTAGCTGACTCCTGAGCAGCTGAGCCCTGAAGGCTTACCGTTTAGCTCCAATTGACCAGGTTTTTTGTTGATCCTTGACTGTTCACTGCTGACAGTAAACGTCATCTAGTATTTCCAAATAAATCATGAAACCCAATGCTGATTTGTCATAACAAGTAAGCATAATGCCGTCAGCCTAATGCCGTCAGCCTTGTGGCACAGGCTTTGGCCTTGGCCTTTTGGCCTTTTGGCCACGCTACGCGAACGGCCACGCGTGCGCGTTTGGCCACGCTGTGCGAACGACGCTGTGAGGTAACTCAGCATTATTCCAATGCTTACTTGTTTTATTCCAAAGCTGTTCGCGTAGCGTGCGCGTAGCGCATTAGCTGATAGCTGATAGCTGATAGCTGATAGCTGATAGCTGATAGCTGATAGCTGATAGCTGATAGCTGATAGCTGAATGCTTACCATAACACCAAAAAAATACTTGGAGCTCTTTCCTACTGTTACCTACCCCCCTTATTAAGGTTAGGGGGGATTCCTGTACCCTTTTTCAATCAATCCTAGTTTCTATCAAATGGGTTCTATAGACTGTGAACAGTCAACAACCAGACTATTAGGTTTATTTTTACCGTCCCACTTACTCGATCACGAAACTGCTATTCTATTATGGATTTCTTGAACAAGACTTCCCTGGCTAGGTAGTGATTAGTTATTAGTCCAGTATTAGTCCATTGTCGTCAACAATAAGTCTTCTGGTCTTTAGCAATGACTAATTACCAAAGACCAAAGACCAAAGACTAATGACTAATGATTAATGACTAATCATTAATAGACTAATGCTATAGCCAACGACTAGCAATTGGCATCCGCCAGCCAGTACCAAAGGCGCGGTCAGTAACCTTTAAGCCTGGCGGGGCTTGTCGGCGCTTAAATTCAACACGAGCGACTAGTCGGATGATTTTGTGAACCACTTCGGGCTGATGACCTGCATCAATAATTTGCTCCGGGGCTTGGTGCTGCTGGATCAGTCGCTCGAGAATATCATCTAGGGTATCGTAAGATGGCAAGGAATCTTGGTCTACTTGACCAGGTTTTAATTCAGCGCTGGGGGGCTTGATTAGAATATTAGCAGGAATAATTTCTGTTTGGCTTAAAGGTTGTTCGCCTTTGGCGTTCGAGTCAGTTAGGTTAGCAGGTTGACGCTGATCAGCTTGAAGCTTAGAAGAGGAGTCTGAAGGTTCAAGATTGAGCGTACTAACCTGCAACTTCTGATTAACCTGGGACTCCTCTGCCCTAGAATTTAGCCACCGACATAGGGAGTAGACCCGGGTTTTGGGAACATCGGCAATTACAGCTAATCCACCATTCATATCACCATAGAGGGTACAGTAACCCACTGCCATCTCTGACTTGTTGCCAGTAGAAAGCAGGAGATAGCCAAATTTATTAGCGATCGCCATCAGTAAGCTGCCCCGAATTCGGGATTGAATATTCTCTTCAGCCACACCGAACTCTGTCCCAGCAAATAGAGAGGTTAAGGTTTGGTCAAACCCTTCCATCAAGGAACCAATGGCTAGGGTGTGAGTCTTAATACCTAGGTTTTGTGCTAAAGAGAGAGCATCTTTGACGGAGTGGTCAGAACTGTAGGGAGAAGGCATGAGAATCCCCAAGACATTCTCTGGTCCTAAGGCGGCGGTGGCAATAGCAGCTACAAGAGCAGAATCAATCCCACCACTCAAACCAATTACTACTTTTTTAAAACCACACTTACGGGTGTAATCCCGGACTCCTAGGACTAAGGCTGACCAAATTTCTTCGTCTAGGCTGGCTGGGGCTGTTGCTATTGCTGCCGATGCTGGAGACTGTATAGTTGTTTCTGGTGGGGTGACCAGATCGTGTGTTTCTCGGTCATATTCCAAAATGACTAAGTCTGTTTCAAAGGCACGGGCGCGACATACCATCTCACCAGCCTGATTAAATGCTACACTACACCCATCAAATATCAGGTCATCATTGCCTCCTAGCTGATTGGCGTAGAGGATAGGTGTATGGTAACGGCTAGCGCTATGGCGCAACATTGCTTCCCGAGTTTTCTGTTTACCCGCGCTATAGGGTGAGGCGGACAAGTTTACCACTAGGTCTACACCCTGTTGAACTAAGTCTGTGATCGGATTGACTTGATAGCTGCGTTTGCCCCAAAACTCTTCATCGTTCCACAAGTCTTCGCAAATGGTAACACCGATTTTAATTGGAGAGTGGGCATTCTGAGTTGTGATTGCTGATGGCTGGTGATCAATGGTGAAGGAATTACTCTCCCGTCCTGGTTCAAAGTAGCGGTTTTCATCGAAAACATCATAGGTGGGCAAGAGTCGCTTGTGAAAAATCTGCCGTACTTTTCCCCCCTCTAGTAGAGCAATGCTGTTATATAAAGGTTTGCCACCAGCAAGCTCTGCTTTGGTATTCGGTGTTACTGTCCCCACCAAAACAGCTAGAGACAATGGTAGCTGCTGAGCTAGTTGTTGCACTTGTGTAGTCATCGACTCTCGAAACTTGGGATTGAGCAGCAAATCTCGTGGTGGATAGCCACACAAGGATAATTCTGGTGTCAGCAACAGACGCACATCCTGACTCGCAGCAGTGTTGGCTACTTCAAGAATCCGTTGAGCGTTGCCTGTAATATCACCAATGGTGGGGTTGAGTTGAGCGATCGCAATCTTCATCATTTTTGATTGTTTTTTATAGTTTAGGCCATCTACTTCACACAATCTTTAGTAATCTGGGTTTGGTTAGTAATTAAATGACAAAATATACAGTTTATATCGTCTTGACCAATCCGGTTTTTTTCTCAAACCAATAACTTGCTTATAATTAGCATTTTTTGTTGATATTTTTACTTCTTAATTAGTTGATAAAATTATTGGCAAATCAACTAAAAAACTTGCTATCAATCTTAGTAATTTATGATATCATAAATTACTAAGATTGATAAGTATTTAGGGGTATAAATGTCGATTTTTTTTATTTTTTTACCGTTGTTTAGATGTTTTAAACTAATAAATAATAATCAGGTGGCAACGAAAGTCAACATAAACGTAAACTCGAACGTAAACCCTAACGCAAACCTAATCCTTGATAGTGTAGATTAAGTTATCATTAATAAATCATGAACGTGGAAGAACTATAAAACCGTTATCGAGAAGAGATTCAAAGTCTAGCTAACCAACTTCAAAATGCAGTTCTCGGACTGTCTCAGACAGAATAAAAAATTGCTAAGATGGGACGGTCTATAGAGAACCTGAGCCAAATCCTTGAGTAATTTATCTTACAGCAGAATCAAAAAAAACTAATTCCATGACTGATGGACAATAAATGTCAAGTCGCTTGACCGTAGGTCACGCTATAGGCATTGCCGACGCTCCTTGAGGTGCGAACGCTCCAATTCAAAATTCCAAATTATTAATTAAAAATGACAATCAGTGGGGGCTTGTACCCGCCACTGATTGAAGACCACAACTCGCTTGACCGTAGGTCACGCTGCGCGAACGCTCCAATTCAAAGTTCAAAATTATTAATTCAAAATGATTCGGACAATTCTAGATTTTTAATTTTTAATTTTTAATTTTTAATTCCCCGGGGGGCTTGTACCCGGAATTAATTAATTCAAAATTTGTTCAATGTCTTGATGCAATAGCGAGTGGGGGAAACCACGGCAGTCGCTCATGGTTTGTTCGCGTTCGCCTTTGGCGTGGCCTACGGCCAAGCGTCGCCTTTGGCGATAGTTACCGTAAGACAGGCTCGCCTTAATCAATGGAGGCGCGCTTTCCGCTTGAAGAATTAAATTACGGGGTCGCGCCTCAAGTTTTAACCCTTTTTTGCATAACCTACCAACCATAAAGGCTCAACGTAATCAGGTTTCGTCTCCGGGGGAGACCACGGCAATAGCGAGTGGGGGAAACCCCCAAGACCGCGCTGCCTCCCCAAGACCGCGCTGCCTCCCCAAGACCGCGCTGCATCGCTTCTAGATTTTTAATTTTTAATTTTGAATTTTGAATTCCCCAAAGGGGTCAATGATTTCCCTAACAGGACTTACGCAACAACCCTATCTGTAGGGTGCGTTATTAACTAACCAAGCGCTTTTGTGGAAGCACCTTTGTGGCCGAGTTTTGCGTAAGTCCTGCCTAAGACTTCAAACTCATATCATCTCCGGTACCATCGGTATTGTATACCACAAGAGTGTTTTGCAGGCGGCTCAGCCTTGTGGCTCTCAAGACAAATGACAAAAAAAGCGGACTGGATATCAATTGGTTATTTCTTCCTCTATGGCTTGTTCTATTTCTCTGAGAAGCGCTGGTTTGACTAGATAACGACGAGCTCCTAGTCTGAGAGCTCGCTTTTTGTCTGCTGGGAAGGAGTAGGCAGAAAGGATAACTATAGGGATTGTTGCCCATTGGGATTTCTTGAGTTTTTCGATCAAGGTAAAGCCATCAACTTCTGGTAATTTGAGATCCAGCAGAATCAAGTCAGGTTGAAAGTCGGCGAGGTCTCGTTTAATGGTTAACCCATGGGGTAAAGCGCAAACGTCATACCCTTGCAACTGAAGGTATTCAGTGATAACTTCTCGATTGAAATCGTCATCCTCAATAAATAGGATTTTCTGAACCACAATTACAGATGTTTTTTCATTGCTACATAAATACCAACGGTTTATCCTTTAAACGACCATATGCCTCCGCATCAAAGCGGTACAAATTTCAGGGACGACCTGCTCCATGAGATACTCTTAAACTAGTATCCGCCAGGAATAATAGCTTTAAAAGACGAGGGCTAAAATTGTAATAATCCGAGACGTTTTCAAAAAAAACTGTGGTGTACAGTTGATAAATAGTATAGATATTATTGAGGGTAAATACATCTCGGAACAGGTCAAAGGCGACAGGATTGTCTGCCAATTTGTTGCGCAAATGCCGATAACCATAGTCCAAAATTGGATTATGCTCAAAGGCGAGCTGCGGCACATGCTCGATGGAATACCAGGTAATACCACTGACATGATCTGTGTTGAATTTAGCTTCTTCTAGTCCCACTAGGGCAAAGTAACTGACGGATAGGTAACCCATGGCATAGTGGTGGTTATAGGTAACCTCGACTCTAACCAATTTTGGTTGATAACGACCTAGTTCTCCGAAAGTGTACAGTTGCTCTAGGTTCAGGTTGTTAACTCCAATTTTCTCTGCCCAAATCCGATCGCATAGCGTGGCCATTCGCGTAGCGTGGCCGAAAGGCCAAGGCCAATCGCGTAGCGTGGCCATTCGCGTAGCGTGGCCGAAAGGCCAAGGCCAATCCCCAGCATTGTCTAATGATTCTCCGTCCGACACCAAGGTTCCTGGTAAACTCGATTTACCGAGGAAGGCTTCCTCTTGGAGTACCAAAAGGCGGCTTTGTTGGGTATTGAGGGAAAAAATCACAGGATCAACCCCGACCTGGACGTTGGCTAGAGCTGGTAGTTTGACCTGTTTGGTGCTGCTTTGGGTCATTGGTACAACTGCTCTTGATGGATATAGTCCTTAACCAGAGGAGTCAGTGCTTTTGTATCACCATTCTCACGATACGCTGTAGAGGAAACTGATGGTACCGTAATATCAGCGATCGCTAATTGTGCTCCTAGATGCTTCAACTTTTCTAAACTAGCCTGATCTACTCCATATCCTGAACGAGGTATCACCAGCAACTGTACTTGTTTTAACAATTGTTCAATTTGATACCAACGGGGCATCTGACGGACTAAATCAGCACCAATCACCAGAGTCATGTTTGCCTGTAATCCCCAGCGCTGTTTAACTAGTGCTATGGTTTCCCAGGTTCTAGAGCTACTCAAGTCGGGGCTGACACGGATCGGATTTTGATACGGGTCAATCTCCTCAATCAGTAACTTGAGCATGTGGGAACGTTGTTCTAGGGTAGTCTGATGAGACTTGAATGGATTATCTGACGCCCAAACCACCACTTGGTCATAGTGATGGGATAGCCACTGGAGAATGGATTGATGAGCACAAGTTGGGGGATCTGCACTGGTACCAAACAGGGCTATATTGACCATAGTTAGTTAAAAGTTAGTTAAAAGCTCAAAGGGGTTTGAGATTAGGTTTGCTCTTCAGTATCTAGTGCGTGAAAAGCGATCTAAGCCTAGGCTTGGGTTTTAGCTTCAGAATTCTAAAATTTAAACGCGCCACGGCTTAGGGTACACTCAAAGGAAACAGAATGGGATGGATGCGCGTCCCGCAATTAAGCGAACGCTTCAACTGCTACACGCTATATATAGCTTATTTGCTTCAGCCCTGAGACCAATGGTGAGAGCCCCCTAGTTGATTGACAAAAGTCCTTAAACTAGGGGGCATGACAGTCTATTTTTGAGTCAGCGGGAAAAACTCTACAATCCTCTCCCCTTGCCGATTCAATTTATAAATCAATTAGATGTAGATGCGACCGATATATTTCTGATATAGATGCCTGACAGCTTACTTACCCCTCTTCCCACTGTTCCATCTCTTCCATCCCACCACCAATCATCTCTGTAAAAGTGCAACAGCCCTCAAACTGCGGGAGTTTCAACCACCAGATCGCGTAGCGTGGCCATTCCCGTAGCGTGGCCTTTTGGCCAAGGCCAATCAACTGCTGCGATCTCACCTCCATTGCCTAGGCTAAGCTTGTTTCAAGCCTATTGTTTCAAAATAAACACCGGATCCTGAGCGTTTAATTCAATTCCCTCCTGGTCAAAGAAATCCTTAATCATTTTACGAAGCACTAGCTTGATCTGGTGGTGCTTTCCTGGTTTAACTTTGGTAATGGTTCGTATGGACAGATCAAAATCCCCAAAGTCCTCGATTCCATCCACCTTGGTCGGTTCAAGTACCTCCGAATACTTTTCTTTTAACTGGTGTCCCACCTTTTCAATCACCCTGTACACCTGATCGAGGTCAGCATCATATTCTATGCCAACTTCCACTACAGCATAGATATAATCCTTGGAGTAGTTGGTAATTGAGCCAATATCCCCGTTCCGAATAATATACATTTGACCATTGACGTGTCGAATACGGGTGGTTCTCAGTTCAATCGCCTCCACAATCCCCTCCGCTTCCCCTGTCTGGATATAGTCACCTACCAGGTAGTAGTTTTCAAAGAGGATAAAGAATCCACTAACCATATCGTTAATTAGATTCTGCGCCCCAAGACCCACTGCTAGCCCCACAATGCCAGCACCCGCTAGGATTGGGGTGGCGTCAATTTCTATGGTATCGAGGATCAATATACCCGAACCAAAGTAAATCAAGTACTTCAGTAAACTCTCTAGTACGGGAATAATCGTTAACCGCTTCTTTCGCTGCACATCAGTCAGCTTCGGGTACCTCAGCAGTGCTTCTTGGAGGAACAAATTGGCGATCACGATCAAGCCGCGACTCAGGAAGATGATACCGATAATTTTGACAGCTTTCGATCCATAGGTGGCTAAGTTAGCAATTATCTCTATCTGCTCAACCACCAGGGTGGCAATGCTAACATAGATTATATATTCTAGGCACCGCTTAAAGAAAGGAATCAGATGCCTGAGATTGCTATAGAATCGCAGGATATTCTCAGGGCTAGAGTATTGAACAGTCAGGGTGTCTATGCTATCGATAATTACCACAATGGATCTCAGAATGAGCAACCCGATTCCAATAATCAGATAGATGTTCAGAAGAACGTACAGATACTTAGCTGTGGATTCTGGCACTTTCAGAAACTGGCTACACCAGATTAGGGAAAGCAGCCAGAGTCCACTGGTGAGGATTTTGGTTAAGTAACTAAAGAAATCCTCAATGCTTTCATCACTAGCAGTGATTTGTTCTAGTTTCTTTGCCCGAACACAGCCATAGTTGAGCAAACGCTGCAAGGGTTTTATGGCGAAGGCAACTAGCATCAGAAGGCAGATGCATTTGCCTAACCCAGTGCCAAGGGTTATCCAGAATCCTTTGGGAATATTACTGACTAACCCGAGTGTGTATTCCTTGAGGTCTTTCCCCCGATAGATCAGCCAACTGTTGCCACCAACAATTACAAGGCATAGCGCTATACAACAGATAACGATCAGCGCCTGGAGGTTCCGGCGGAGGTTTCTAGCATTGCTGTTCACCTTTTGGAACCAAGCAACCCTGATCAGTTGCTTGAATAGTCTACTCACCAGCCAGTTGACTAGACAGAAAACTACGATGACCAGGCTGACTTCAGCCAAGATAATAATTATGTTGTTCACTTAACAAATCAGCTCAACCTTTCAGTATAATACAATACTTTACTCATTAAATATAAATTATATTCTTAACTACAATTAAATTGATACCACTACAGGAAGGTTCATCCACCGCCTCATAGCCATAAGTTCATGAAAGTTTCAAAACGTTTTTCTTGACAGTATTCCATGGACAGGAAACGCCTAGGTCGATCTGCGCCATTTGATCACAACTTAAGATCAGATCATCACTTCAGCTTAATTTAACATTTTATTCACATTTTATTCATTATTTATCCCTGTTTTTAATTATGCTTCATAATCTTTGCGTAAAAGTTTTAATGGTGTATTTTTTAGTGTATTTTTTTATTTAATGAGACAATTAGACAGGTATCTAAGCCTGGAAAAGCTCACATTCAGATCAGAGCAATAGAACTTAACCCTTCCAAAGCTGACTGCTGAGGGGCTGAGCGCTGAATGGTTACGAGCTATTAGTTTATCCAACTTATAGCACGGAAGTCACGGTCATCACCCTGAGGGTATTACCTAAAGCAATTGCTATGGTGCTATTACAGGGAATCGGGAATCGGGAATCGGGAATCGGAACCCACCCCTAACCCCTCCCAGGAGGGGAACGGGAATCGGGAATCGGAACCCACCCCTAACCCCTCCCAGGAGGGGAACGGGAATCGGGAATCGGGAATCGGGAAAAAATCCTGTCTACCTGATGAATATGATAACCGCTATTTTAAAAATAAGTAATAGATATAAGAGAGTGAAGAAAGATAATTAAATTAAAAAAGTATTGATAAAATTGCCAACTATTTTAGCCTAAAAGTCCTAAGGTATGTTTTGTTTTTTTTAGGCAGGGTTGATTGGAAAAACGTTCAATTGGCTAGACTTCAGTCTATTAATCATTGGTCATTGGTCATTGTTAACCAGCTTTTATCCTGTTTTAAATGATGTTATTGACAGTTCTAATTCGTGGTTTTTAGAAGCGCTTAATCTTCCCAAAGCAGCAAGGGCATGATTGCCCAGTCACGAAGTCAGGTCAGCTTGAACGCGATCGCGTGGCCGAAAGGCCAAGCTTGATGGTTGAACGCGATCGCGTGGCCGAAAGGCCAAGGTTGAAGCTTGAAGGTTGAAGGTTGAACCCGATCGCGTGGCCGAAAGGCCAAGCTTGATGGTTGAACGCGATCGCGTGGCCGAAAGGCCAAGGTCGATGGTTTGATAGTTTGAAGGTTTGATGGTTGAAGATTAGAGGCTTAAGAACTGAAAGCCGGATGTATAACTGGCCACCTGTAACGTTAAACCTGTCAAATATAAACTTTAAAGTTAAATATGCACATTATAACGTTAAACCTGTAACTTGTAACGTTAAACCTGTAACCTGTAACTTTCAACCTGTAACTTTCAACCTGTAACTTTCAACCTGTAACCTTCAACCTGTAACCTTGGCCTTTCGGCCACGCGATCGCGTTCAAGCTGTAACCTGTAACTTTCAACCTGTAACCTGTAACCTGTAACCTGTAATCTGTGACCATTCAACTGATCAGGTGATATATGCTAAAAAAAGCCATCGTATTAGTATCTATCGTACTGCTTGCCTTCGGTACAGTTGTAGCAATTGATAGCTTCGAGGGATATAAAGATAGGATAACCATTGCGATCGCAGCTCCGTTAAGCAATGCTAGTGAATCAGCACAACGCTCAGGCAGAGCAATGGTAGACGGTGCTGAACTTTACATTAACCAAGTTAACAAGGCTGGCGGTGTTAAGGGCAAAAAGTTGAAGCTAGAGGTTTATGATGACCAAGGCAATCCGGATGTGGCACGCCAGGTTGCTCAGAAGATTGCTCAATCAAATGCGATCGCAGTGATTGGTCATTACAGTAGTGGGGTATCTACGGCTGCTGGCAAAGTTTATCAAGACCATAAGATTCCTGCGGTGACCGGCTCAGCTACTGCTGATGCGGTCACCCAATCGAACACTTGGTATTTTCGCACCATTTTTTCTAACAGTGCTCAGGGTACTTTTATCGCCAATTATATCCAAAAGATTCTGGGATCTTCCAAGATTAGCCTAGTTTACAGCCCCAGCACTTATGGCTTGACCTTAGGGAAGACTGTTGAAGAGACGTTTCGGGAGTTAGGGGGAGAAGTAGTAAGTAAGTGGGTATTAGGGGATGATATAGACCAAGCCATAGAAACGATTTATCAAGATTTATTGGCTTTAAACAATAGCGGGAAAGACCCAGGAGTGATTGTGATGACAGCGAATCGCAATCAAGTGGCTGGATTAATTGCAAAAATGAGGAGTTCTGGGATGAATTTCCCCATTTTTGGCGGTGACTCCTTAGCCGAAATATCCCTGGGGCAACGGTTTGAAGACTCCCCAGAGGAGATGGATGAACCAGGCTTCTTTACCAATGGAATTTATGCCATTGCTCCGATTATTTTTGACATTTCTGATGATGGGGGTCAACAGTTCAGAAACGAATTTGAAAAGAAGTACAAACAAGCGCCGGGATGGGTGGCGACTTGCTATTATGATGCGGCAAAAGCCATTGTTGAGGCAATTAAGCGCTCTGATCTTACCTGGGACGATTTACCCAAAAACCGTTTGATGCTCAAAGAGAGCTTAGCAACTATTAATAGCCAGGAAACGGCGTTCAAGGGGGCAACCAGAAATATTTATTTTGACTATTACGGCAATGCAGTAGCACCAGTTTTTGTGGGTATTTTTGATAGAAGAAATTTTATTTCAGCGTTTAGCCAGCTGCAAATAATACCGGACTTACGGGCTGTTGCTAATCTGCAAGAACAGCTCGACAGTGGTGAAATTGTAAAGGTTGGTAATAACTATATGGTAAAAACCCATATCGTTTACACCGGGATGGATATCAATGAGATTAGTCACATAGATGAAAAAACGTCCTCCTATTTGGTGGATTTTTACATTTGGTTTAGGTACCAAGGCGATATTACTGCAGACCAAATCGAGTTCACAAATTATGGCATTGAGCGGCTAGATTCAGGAGAAAAATTGACCTTAAAGGAACCGATAGATACAGATTTAAACGATGATATAAATTATAAAGTATACCGGGTTAAAGGCGATTTTCATGAAAAGTTTGATTTTCATGATTACCCGTTTGACCATCAGACTCTATCAGCGAGATTTCGACATATTAACCTAACTCGGGACAAGCTAATTTATGTAGTGGACTTCGTGGGAATGCGAGATACCACTACAGAAGAAGTTCTCAAAAATTGGGAGAGAGCTAAAGTGTTTGAGAAGATTACCGATTGGAGTGTTGAGAATGCTACCTTTTTCCAGGATACGGTGATTAACGATTCCACTTTGGGCAATCGACGATTTATCGACACAGATTCAGATATCGAATATTCCCGATTCAATGTGGTTATTAAAATCAAGCGGGATTTAGTCAGTTTCAGTATCAAGAATCTATTGCCTCTACTGTTTTTTGTGGTGGTGGGATACCTGTTCATGTTTCTCCCTTTCGATCACATGTCCGTAGAAGCAGTAAGTGGCTTGCTACTAGCGATTGTATTTTACCATTTGAGCTTGATAGAAGGACTACCGGAGGGGGTTGGCTATGTAGTGGCTCTCGACTATGCCTTTTTTATCGTTTACGTACTCAATGGCTTACAGTTGTTGATGGTGGTGATTGGGAATAGTGAGGGGTTTCAGTCTGGTAAAATCAAGATTAGCAAATTAATGGAGTTTGGAAGAGTGGCGTTTCCAGTAATTTTGGTAGTTTACACGTCTCTTCTGTGCTGGCGGTATTTGTAGCAATTTGTTAATTGTTAATTGTGATTTGAAATTTAACATTTGCCTTTTACCTTTTGGAGGTAGCTATGGTGAGCTGTTGTAGGGCATCAGAAATTTCTACAGGTAGTGGGGTGGGCTGATGAAGTTGTCGCGTTGAGGTGGCAAGACTGGCAACAGAAGCAGCTGTGCGTTTTTGTATCACGTCTAAGGATTCTGGCAGCTTGAGTCGTTGACCTTGTTTGATGACTTGTTCCAGCAGAGGTTGCTCATGATCTTGGCAGGATTCACTCATCAATCCTAGCCGGTCTTTGATAACTGTATCTTGGTGAAATTGGCGATAGATTTGCTTGCGCCCTGGATAGGTGATTTTGCTACTGGACTGTTTCATGGTGGGAATGCCATCAATTTCTACTAATTTGTAGACTCCATTGATGGGGTTTCCAGTGACTAGGCGAGTTCCGAGTCCATAACCGTCGATACAAGCACCAGCCTGTTTGAGTCTGGCTATTTCATATTCGTCTAAATCCCCACTGGCAAAAATTGAGACATTGGGTAAATGCGATCGCACTTTTTGGGACAAGGTCACTAAATCCCCAGAATCCAAACGTACTCCAGTCACTTGGATTTCCCCAGCTGCGATTCGTTGAGCCAGACTCTTAGCGGCTGCTACAGTATCGTAGGTATCTATTAATAAGGGAGCATTGGGAAAATAGCGATAAAAGGCCGTAAAAGCATCCTGCTCATGCTTTGCTCATGCTGTGATCACCATGACCAAAGCATGAGCCATGGTTCCTTTAGGCTGACATCCTAATTTCAGGGCTGCTAATACATTAGATGTGCCATCCAACCCACCTGCTATAGCTGCTCGTGCTGCCCACAGGGATGCCTGAGGACTAAAAGCCCGTCGTGTGCCAAACTCTAGTAAGCTAGCCTCGGCCCCCGCCACATCTCTTAGCCGTGCTGCCTTAGTTGCTATCAAGGTCTGATAGTTAATTGTATTGAGTAGGTAAGTTTCTACTATCTGTGCTTGCCACAGAGGAGCATCCACCCGCAAAAACGGTTCATTAGCAAATATTGCTGTTCCCTCGGGCACTGCCCAGACATCACCGGTGAAGCTTGCTTCTGCTAAGAGTGACCAAAACTGTTCCGGTGCTCCCTGAAAAATGCCTGTCTCTTTTAATGCGTCCAGTGCCTGGGGACTAAAGCGAAACTGTTCCAGGTAGTCCAGTACCTGAGCGAGTCCCATAGCAATCAAGTAACCAAAGCCATTAGGTAAACGTCGCGCAAATAGTTCAAAGGAAGCTGGTTTTTGGGCTAAGCCTTCACCGCTATAACAGGCTGTCATGGTCAGCTGATACAGGTCAGTTAATAAGCTATAGTCCTCAGCTGTAGGTATTAATTCCTGGTCTTTAGGGTTCATAATAGTACTGTTTAAGGAGTAATGTTTAACATAAGGTAAAGGAACTTTAAATAGGTACAGATTTTTTAACAATCCTCTCAAAATTACCAAACAAATCTTAGTGATTAGTTAAGCTTGAGAAAAGTATTGCAAATATTACCAAACAAATATTACTCATCCCGGTACCAAATCGATAATTCTCGATAAGATAAAGTACACCAGACAGAAACGTCTTTCAGTCTGTACTCACAGTTAAGACTCAATAATTTGAGAACAGCAATTTGATGACAGCATGGCAGTACTCACGAACCACCATAAAAGGGAAAGGTTCGCGCTAATTATAGCCACTGCTGTTTTCAACTCTAACTCAACTAATTCAGGAGAGCAATTTTATGGCTTTTTACAAACTATTGGAAAGCAGTATTCAATATCTTTCTGAAGCAGTAGCTAGGATTTTTGGTCCTAATGATGACATTTATCCTGCTATTGGTGTTCAACCCTTTAGCGGTGACCCCTTTGAGCAGAAAGAGGCATCTTGGTAAATTCGATTTTAGCTATAATATGAACCCTGGATTATAGCGGTTCTTGCTGGAATACAAAACACCCTTAGGGGCGCACGCCGTGCGCCCTTAAGGGTGTTGTGGGGTTGCCTATTGGTGGGATGATTTAAGCTGGAAGCGAACACTGTGATGCAGTAGCTTGGCCGTAGCGCATTAGCTGATAGCTGATAGCTGACGGCTGAATGCTTACCTCATAACTCCCTACTCCCTACTCCCATTAACTCAGCGGTTGCCAATTTTCTAGTGGTTTACCTTGACAAAATGTAAGCATTCAGCTATCAGCTATCAGCTATCAGCTATCAGCTATCAGCTATCAGCTATCAGCCATTGGCCACGCTACGGAAATGGCCAGGCTACTGTTCGCGCAGCACCTCAAGTAGCGCAATCGGTGCTTTTAGGTGCGACCCGTGGCGAATTTAATAATTAGATGCGGAAAGCGCACCTTTGAATAAAATAAGCTGACCACTGACCGCTGACCACTGATGGCTGACGGCTAACGGCTGACGGCTGACCACTGACCGCTGAATGCTTACGACAAAATTGCTTTCACTTTTGCTTTAAACATTTCAAACTCTTCTGGTGTTGGTTGAACTTGCTGCCAACTTTCCCGTTCCTGTAAAGCTGTTTGCCAATTTTGCACTGAGGGATAGTCTGCTAAAGAAACGCCGATCTTGCTGAGAAAATATACTGACAAACCGGCGACAATATCGGCTAACGTAAATTGCCCTTCTACAAAGTAGTTTTTATCGCCCAATTTTTCGCTATAAAATTTCATCACTGTGGCAACTTGTTTTTGAGCTTGTTCTAATTTTTTTGCTTCTACTTCAATCTCCAAGTTATGGCGCATAAAGGTTACGATAGCAGGAGCAAGCTCATTGACATTGACCAGTTGTATCATCCTCACTGTAGCAATAGCTTGGGGGTCAGTAGGCATCAGAGCAGGAGTTGGATATTTAGCTTCTAAATAATCTAAGATGGCTAAGGATTCTATCACTTTAAATCCATCATCGATTAGGACTGGGATGTGATGAAAGGGATTGATTTCAATAAATTCTGGCGTAAATTGATCTCCATCTAATTTTATTTCAACAGGCTCAAAGTCAATCTGTTTTTCTAATAAAGCAATCCATACCCGTCGGGCATTGTTGGACATAGGATTATTGTAAAACTGTAACATTGACTCAACTCTCCCTTACTATCAACGTTTGATTGATTTTTATTTGAAGATCTACTTTCCAGTTCGGTAGCTTTGGTATTGTTAAGCTTGGTAATTGGTAATTGGTACTTGGTAATTGCTACTTGTGATTACTACTGTTCGATTACTCATTACCCATTACCCTTTACCGAAAAAAACTTCGATTATCTAGGAAAACTACCGAAACCACCGGATTACAACAGGATAGACACAATCTAAAACATCTTACCACTTCCCAGTTAACTTCGCTACGGAATAACACCATGTTGTTAACATTTAATCCGGTAAAAGACACCCTCCAATCCAGACTGTAGGTGAACTGAATTACCTAGGTAGTCCATCCCTAGCTTTTTGGCCAGATTAATACTGGCAATATTGTCTTGATTAGAATAAGCTCGAATTTCAGTAACTGATGGAGAAGCCTTTAAGGATTTTAGCAAGGCTGTTATGGCTTCAAAACCATAGCCTTGGCGTTGATGTTGAGGATTTCTAGTATAATAACATTCAACGATACTGCCTTGGTAGGGAGAGAAGCCACAGGAACCCACATACTCATCAGTATTCGCTAGGGCGATCGCGTAAGCATGAATTACCTGATCTGACTCATAAGACGACAAAACAAAGTTGAACAGTTCTGTAGCACCTTTTCGCGTTTTTTGCTCATGGTCAAAAGCCAGATATTTGGTTGATTCTGGATCAAGCATCAATTCCAAGTATGCTGGCATGTCTTTGGTAACAAATCTGCGAATAACTAGGCGTTTTGTTTTTATCGGTAAGTCAATCATTCTTGGTTTTAGGGACTGAGGCCGTAGGCCACGCGGGGCGCGTTCGGAGCAGGGAGTAGGGACTGAGGCCGTAGGCCACGCTTTCGCCAAAGCCGACGCTGCGCGAACGCGAACGGAGCATCACTTTTCTATAAATTACTAGTTATTAAGCCTCCTATCGTTAACTGCTCACACCAATTTTGTATTGATAGATGGAACTTGCTCGTCTTTTTCCCCTAATATTGATCACATATTCTACTTGACTTAAGTGGATTGCTGTGATTGCTATCTAGTTTGATGCTCTAGAGTACTGTTGTCTTAAAACTGGGTACCGGTTAAGGAAAAAACAGTATCGATTTCCCAGAAAGCAGTATTTTTGTCTAACAAATGGGTACCGGTTTGCCGCTACAGGGTACCGGTTTACGAAAAATCAGCACTGATGTGTGAATACTGTTGGCTACTATCCTGCACAGGCTCATAACCTGAGCTATTTGAAGAGCCCTTCAACCCAAGCTGAGAATTTGACTTAAAAAGAACCCTACTGCTGCACTACCGATAGGAACTGTGAGATTATCAATACCGAACTTGGAGAAGGCTTCTAAGACTGTGGCAAAGAATGCGATCGCAATTGACATCAACCAGGTTTGCCAGACATTACCTTGAACAGCGATAAGGATCAGGCTACTGACGACATAGCTAGTTATGGCCATGGTCCCAGACCCTTCCCAGCTTTTTTGCATCCCCCAAGCGTTATAGGGATGTTGGCCAAATTTTTGACCAATCAGTCCTGCCAATCCATCCCCCCATGCCATCACTAAAATACCAATAGCGGCATACTGGAATTGTTGTAAGGGCCAAAACCAGGCAATCACGACACCAATACTGACAGCATAGAAGAAAGTGCCTAGGCTTTTGCGTCCAACGCTGTTAATACCAGGCAAAATAGGAATGTAATAGGACAAAAGAGCGATCGCACCAGCGATAACTGATGCCAAGATACCTACCCAGGCAGGTATTTGTAGCCACCAAGCCACTAAAATAACGTTACCGGTGCCAATGTGAACAATTTTACGGGTAATTTCTGAATCCCTGGCGGTGCGCTGATGTAGTGTTTCCGCCAGCAGCACAATCACACCGAGACCGACAGCAATCAGTGCAATTTGCAGCCATAGGGTTGGGATTGATTCTATCCAGGTTACAGAATTAAACAAGGATCTGATGGCAGCATACTTTAAGACCTATTTATTACTGTATTAGATGGGGTGACCATTACATGAAACTTTTACTGATTTGGCTAATTCGAGGCTATCGAGCTTTTATTTCGCCCCTATTTCCTCCAGTCTGTCGCTTTCGCCCAACCTGTTCCCAGTATGCTATCCAAGCGATTGAGCGGTTTGGTGTCTGTCGGGGTGGTTGGCTAGGAATTCGGCGTATTCTACGGTGTCATCCTCTCTATCCAGGGGGTTATGATCCCGTGCCTGACGTTTATCCTAATGGTAATAGGGATAAATCTAGAAGTGTTGAACTTCGGAACAGGGAACAGGAAACAGGGAACAGGGAACAGGGAACAGGGAACAGGGAATAATTAGTGGCTCTTGTGGTTTGAGTATGGTAAAAAAGTAGTTAAATCATGCAAGAGGCAAAAGGCAAAAGGCAAAAGGCAAAAGGCAAAAGTTGGTTTTAGGTTGAGTTTTTTAGGTGTTAAAAATGTGACCGTTAAAAGACTTTAAATATTTTCTAATTTTGCCAAAAGATATGCTTCGCGCTGATCAACGCTTTTTGATAACTCCAAAAATGCCCAAAAGAAAAACTATAGCGGTTCTCATAGTAATGAGAGTAATGAGGTAAACAGAATTTTTACCACTTCCGACTTCCCTACTCCCTACTCCCTACTCCCTACTCCCTACTCCCGACTCCCTCGCAACCAACTGCTAGTAATTACCTCAAGCAATTGAGAACTGCAACTATGAAACCTTATCAGCAAATCCCAATTGTAGAGTGTGGAGAACCCCTCATCCCCATTCCCTTAGCACAATTTGCCGCTCGTAACCCTCACCCCTACCAAAAACTGGGGGCACCTTATGGTAAGGCTTCCCCTTATTATCTGCGCGAGAGTGTGATAGAAGCACTCTTTGTGGCTCAAAGCCAACTCCAACAGCAGCATCCAGGTTGGCGCATCCAGATTTTTGATGGCTATCGACCGGTGGAAGTCCAACAATTCATGGTTGACCATACTTTTGCCCAAGTAGCTCAGGCACAACAACTCAACCCAAGCATCCTATCGGAACAACAACAGCAAGCGATTTGGGAACAAGTCTATCAATTTTGGGCAGTACCCAGCTCTAACCCCATGACTCCACCCCCTCACAGTACAGGTGCTGCCTTAGATATTACCCTGGTGGATGCCACCGGTGAAACCATTGATATGGGCTCTGAGATTGATGAAGTCTCACCACGCTCCCATCCCGATTATTACGCCAATCAGCAAGACTTGCCTTATCACTACAATCGACAGCTGTTAAAAAATTTAATGTACTCGGCTGGGTTCCGGTGTCATCCTAGAGAGTGGTGGCATTTTTGCCTCGGAGACCAAATGTGGGCTTGGCTGCGCAATCAAGAAGATTCAACCAATACCTTGATGGCACGATATGGTGGTGTTGAGTGCGGAGCCTGTTGAGTCCTGAGACTGAGTCGGAGAGTGGGTCAGTCCTAAGTGGGGAGCGTGCTAAATGGGGAGCGTGGTGATAGCTCAGTTGCTGCTAAGATGGTTTAGCAGTGGCATTGTAGTGGAATTATTAATCAAGTAGCTCAAAGAATGCTACAAATAGACCATTTTTTATTGCCCCTCTTGCCTGTCTTGGCCCTCCTGCTATCTCTCCCTGGCATTAAAGCAAAATGGTATCAGATATCCTATAAAAACAATTAAAAAATAACGATTACTTAAGGTTATATAAGATTTATGATGGCACCTAAGCAAGTATACGTCCTTTTATTTAATGCCCGGACAGAAAACGAGGGAATTCACACTATCCAAATTGGCGATAAGCAAACGGTATTGATGTTTGAAAAAGAAGACGATGCTACCCGCTTTGCTTTATTGCTCGAAGCTCAGGATTTCCCAACACCCACCGTGGAAGCTATCGATCTAGAAGAGATTGAGGAGTTTTGCCAATCGGCTGGTTATGAGTCGGAGTTGGTTAGTGAAGGAATGTTGGCCATGCCACCGGAAACAAATCTAGAAAAGACGGATTGGCAACCTGACCTCAAGAAAACCGAAGAACCTGACCTCAAGAAAACCGAAGAATCAGAAATATCAGATCTAGACCGCATTCGCCGTCAGTTGGAAAATTTATTGTAAGCTGATAAAAATTTGAGGAATACATTTGAACCGTCCACCTTCAGCCGTCAACCAAACAACCAAACAACCTATCCTTCACCGAACGCCAAAGGCGAACAACCAAACAACTAAACAACCTATCCTTCACCGAACGCCAAAGGCAAATAACCTTGGCCAAAAGGCCACCCTAGGCAAACAAACTACCCTAAGGGAACGCCAAAGGCGAACAACCTTGCCCAAAAGGCCACGCTAAGCGAACAACCTTAAACCCTTAAACCAAATAACCTTCAACCAAATAACCTTCAACCTTCAACCTTCAACCAATGACTAAATAATATAATGCAAAATTTAGAACAACGGGGACATCTACTGACCGAACAGATTAATCCCAATAGTCAGAACCTTGACCAGCTGACATCCCTAGAGTTAGTCGATCTATTTAATCAAGAGGATACCAAAACCCTAGATGCGATCGCAGCAGCTCGTAGCGAGCTAGCTCAAGCCATTGACTGCACTGCAAAGGCATTGCGTCAAGGAGGATGCCTCTTCTACGTGGGAGCTGGTACCAGTGGACGCTTGGGAGTCCTCGATGCTGCCGAATGTCCCCCCACCTTTTGTACACCCCCAGACCTAGTCCAAGGGATCATTGCTGGAGGAGCAGGGGCGTTGGTGCGGAGTTCTGAAGATTTGGAAGACCGACAGGAAGATGGTGCAAAAGCGATCGCCCATCGCCGGGTACATGACCTAGATGTGGTGGTAGGCATTACCGCAGGTGGGACCACACCCTTTGTCCACGGCGCACTCCAAGAGGCACGAGGGCGGGGCGCAACCACGATTGCGATCGCTTGTGTCCCCCCTGAACAGGTCAGTATTGATGCTGATATTGATATTCGGCTGCTAGTTGGTCCGGAAGTCCTAGCTGGCTCTACTCGCCTCAAAGCCGGTACTGTCACTAAAATGGCCTTGAACATCCTTTCTACAGGAGCGATGGTAAAGCTTGGCAAAGTCTACGGCAATCGCATGGTAGATGTGGCAGTGACCAACAAGAAACTTCATGACCGAGCCCTGCGCATCCTCAAAGACCTGACCAACCTCAGCCGAGAAGACTGCGCTCACTTACTAGAGCGCAGTGGCAGGCAGGTAAAACTAGCGCTACTAATGTACTGGACAGGATTAGACCAGCTAGAGGGAGCCAGCTTCCTAGAGCAAAACCAAAGTGATCTCAGGGCCGCTCTCCAAAGTTGGAAACAAACTAGTACTCCATCAAAATTGAATTGATAATGTTTAACGGATCAGAGACTACTGTCACTTTGGTGATCATACTCGTAGCCCTCGGTGTTCTAGGTTGGGGCTATAACCGCGCTCGTTCTTACGGCAAGCTAGGAATTTTAGCCTGGTTGCAGTCAGTAGTCTTGACACTGCCCTGGCTATTATTCTTTGGCTTAGTCAGCATGGGAATTTACCTGAATATCGTTGGGATCCTATTTCTGCTAGTCGCTTCCACCGGCCTATACATCTACTTGGGCAGGCTCTTACGTGCAGCAGGTCAAGATGAAGTTTGGCGGGAGCGTGCCACCAAACTGTTCGAGGAGCAACAACAAAGCAAGGATGCCCAAAAGTCTGAGGAGCAAGATACTGCAGCTTACAAAAATTTAACTGCCGTATCCGAGGGTCCGAATACCACCAGGATCGGAGTAGCTACAATTCCTGATGAAGACCTACAAGTTATTAAAGGGATTTTTGGGATTGATACGTTCTTTGCTACGGAAACTATAAAATATCAGGAAGGGGCAATTTTTACAGGCAATCTGCGGGGAAACGATGCCGAATTGGTACATTCTCGTTTGTCAGCTAATCTAGAGGAAAAATTAAGCGATCGCTATCGGCTATTTTTAGTCGATAATCCAGAAGGGAAACCAGTTGTCATTGTCTTGCCCAGTACCAATGACCCACGAACCACTACAGTTCCCCAGAAAATCTTGGCCCTTGTCCTGCTCATTGTTACATTTTTCACCACTTTAGAAGTATCTGGGTTACTGCTTGAGTTTGATTTATTCAGTGAACCCCAACGGTTTCGGGAAGCCTTACCGATTACCATCGGAATTTGGATAGTTCTGATTACCCATGAACTTGGTCACTGGTGGCAAGCCAAAGCTCACGACGTTCGCCTCAGCATACCCTTTTTCCTTCCCAGCTTGCAAATCGGCTCATTTGGTGCTATTGTCCGCTTCGAATCCCTATTACCCAATCGAAAAGTATTATTTGATATTTCTCTAGCCGGACCAGCCGTAGGTGGTTTAGTGTCTCTACTGATGCTGATGGCGGGATTAGTCCTTTCTCATCAAGGCAGTGCCTTTCAGGTGCCAGCGGAATTCTTCCAAGGGTCAATTTTAGTCGGAGGGCTGGCAAAGTTATTGCTCGGTAGTGCTCTCCAAGAGCCTTTAGTGGATGTTCACCCTCTGACCATTGTAGGTTGGCTAGGTTTAACCATAACAGCCTTGAACCTAATGCCCGCAGGACAACTAGATGGTGGGCGAATTGTCCAAGCTATCTACGGACGCAAAACCGCTCGACTTGCTACCATTGCCACCCTAGTAATTTTGGGGATTTTGGCCTTAATCAATCCAGCCAATCCCATAATTTTGTACTGGGGAATCTTGATTTTGTTCTTGCAGCGGGGTTTGGAGCGTCCTAGCCTCAATGAAATTACCGAACTCGATGATACTCGAGCATTGTGGGGGTTATTGGCATTATTTTTAATGGTCGCAACTCTGATTCCCATTAATCCCGCTTTGGCAGGAAGGCTCGGGATTGGGGGTTAATTTCAAGGGTTGAACGCGCACCCGTGGCCAAAGGCCAAGGTTAAACGGTTGTTCGCCTTTGGCGTTCGGTGAAGGGTAGGTTGAACGGTTGAAAGTTGAACGCGCACCCGTGGCCTTTTGGCCAAGGTTGTTAAGTTTTTCGCCATAAGCGTCCTTTGTAGGGTCGGTTGAGAATTACACGCTTCTTGCGGGAAACTCTCAACCTTAGTTAATCATACTTAACGATGAGCAAATTTAGGAGTAATGGTGAAAAAGCGATGCATCGCTATTCCCTAAAATCCCAAACTTTTGTACCTCAATTAGTTTAAGTTTCACTATGGAATCTACTTCCAAAATCAACCAATTCACAATTATCCGTGAGCCGTTAATTAAATTCGCTTACCAGGTATTTCAACAAAGCAAAAGTTTTTTTAGTATTGCTCATTCAGCGATTAGAGACCGCTTGAGAAACATTTTTTTTCCAGAACTAAATAAAATAACCCAACCCCTTTCTAAACAACTCTTACTTGAGTTCGCAAAAAGACGAAAAAATCTGGGTGAAGCTGATTGGCAAGATGCCGAAAAGGGCGTGTATCCAGTTGATATATTATTCGATAATCCTTGGCAGGATTTCTTCCGTTACTATCCTGAAATTTGGAGATATCTGCCTCAAATTTGGTCAAGGTGGCAACGAAAAGAATATCAGAGGTTTTCTCCTGAGATTGAGCTACAAGGTTATCCGCCCTACTACCTGCAAAATTTTCACTATCAGACAGACGGCTATTTAAGTGATATGTCGGCTAATCTCTACGACTTGCAGGTAGAAATTCTGTTTTATGGTGCAGCAGATAGTATGCGTCGGCGAATCCTTGCTCCAATCAAGCAAGGATTAAGTGTCTTTGCTTCTGTACCACCCCACCAAATCAAGGTTTTAGATGTAGCTTGTGGGACGGGACGAACCCTAAAATTCCTTCGCGCTACCCTACCTAAAGCATCTTTATTTGGGGTTGACTTATCCCCAGCTTATC
The DNA here is from genome assembly GCF_010672795.1 of Moorena sp. SIO1G6. Lineage (NCBI taxonomy): Bacteria > Bacillati > Cyanobacteriota > Cyanophyceae > Coleofasciculales > Coleofasciculaceae > Moorena > Moorena sp. SIO1G6. Next base: position 47,705 of record NZ_JAAHFZ010000027.1, on the reverse strand, counting down.
TACGCAAAGCCAACCAACTACTTTCCGAAAATCCTGAAGAATTGCCTCAACTCATGCAGGCCAATGCCGAAAAGTTACCTTACTCAGATAATTATTTTCACGGCATAAGCAGTGTATTTCTATTCCATGAATTACCAACAGCAGCTCGTCAGCGAGTAATTGAGGAATGCTTCCGAGTGACTAAACCAGGGGGAGTATTCACCATCTGTGATTCGATGCAACTATTGGATTCTCCTGAGTTTGAGGTATCGATGGAAAATTTTATGGCTATGTTTCACGAGCCTTATTACAGAAATTACATCACAGATAACTTAGTTGAACGTCTCGAAAAAGCTGGCTTTGAACAGGTCGAAACTAAAAATCACTTTGTTAGTAAATATTGGATTTCGCGCAAGCCGGAAATTATATCTGATTGTTGAACGGGCACTTATGCTTAGAGATTAGTAAAAATAATTGACTAACGATAAGTCAAAAAGAGGTAAAATGCTTGCCATAGTTATGTTTTATTTCAAAGCAATAACCGATGAGAGAAACTACTCCCGCAGCCATGCTTCAATAGATAAGATTGGATAAATTATATAAAGCAGATCAGAAGTGTTGAATAGGAAACAGGGAATAGGGAACAGGGAATCTGACTTTTCACGGGATGTGGAAAAGGGGGGATGGTTCGCGGCTACTATCCGCGAACCAAATCGTAGTAGTAGGACAACGGAGATTTCACTGGTAAAGTGATAACAGCTTTGGGGTGAGTCAACTTTTGCCAATGAGTTTGTTAGGATTCAATCCATACAGCCAATGTGATTTTGGCGATAAACGATTAACCAAGAGACAAGGCTAAAGCGATGAAGTCCGACAAGAATGCCTCAAAATGTACGTCAATGGCATGGGCTTTCGGGGGTACGAGCGTGTCAAGGGCGTTCATCATAAAACCATCATCACCTGGGCCTGTGCAGGTGGGTGGGCTGCTTCGGGATGCTTATGACCCAGACTATACTCCAGAAGTGGGGGAACTTTTCGGAGTTGCTTGCCCTTTGTAGGGTCTAAAAAAACCAGAAGACTTGCCTGATCACCACCATCGACAGCTGTTAAAAAATTTAATGTACTCGGCTGGGTTCCGGTGTCATCCTAGAGAGTGGTGGCATTTTTGCCTCGGAGACCAAATGTGGGCTTGGCTACGCAATCAAGAGAATGCAACCAATTCTGCTCCCGACAGTCGTCAACCACTTCGAACCTGGTATTCTAGCTTAGGGAATCGGAGACCGTAGTCCAATGACCTTTGAACTGGTGTGGCCGTACGAAGCGTTTGTGGCAGTGTTTGTTGTATGTTACCGATGGTTTCAAGGTGTATCCCAACTACATGCCGGATGGAGACCAGATATCGTCAACAAGTTGTATATGACCCGAGTCTAGGGTGATTGCACTCGATTGAGGCACGATCTGGCTCGGCTACATCCCAAGACTTTGTGTTACTCGAAGTCAGTAGAAATGCTGAAGCATTCGATAGGACTGTTAGTGGATTACCTGAAGTTAGCCGGAGGTGCCGGTGCCACCGAGGCAAATACCTGTCTATCCCTGATTCATCCCGTAATTCAGTAACGCCTTGGAGTTTAGTCATTTCTATGTTGAATTGGAGAAGCAAACATGGTCAATCTGCATAAGAAGTACGAAGTTCAGAATGTTCAACAAAATCGTTCAGAACACGACTCTTTTACTTTGAAAAGGTACGAACAATTCTTCAGTTTTTTTCAGAAAGAAGCTGTAAAGATTCTTGACGTAGGTTGCAATACGGGTAGAGGTGGATTACGTTTGAAGGAGTTGAACCCGAACCTGACATTATTTGGTCTTGATTGTGTACAAGAAAGATTAGATGTTTTGCCTGATTGCTATTCACAAAAAGTCTATGGTCTTTCAACAGACATACCTATGGAAGATCGATTTTTTGATGTAATTACTGCTGGTGAGTTTCTTGAACACCTGTATCCTGCCGATGTAGATCAAACATTATGTGAATTCCAAAGAGTGTTGAAGATTGGCGGAAGGCTGTTGCTTACCACTCCCAATCCTAATTACATAAAAAATAAAATCATTGGAATGTCAGTATACGGTGTCAGCCATTTAACTCAGCATTTTCCAGAAGTTCTGCGATTGAGATTGCAAATGCATGGATTCTCAGGAGTTAAATTATATGGATCAGGTAGGGTATCCCAGTATTTAGGTTGGCATTTTCCGTTGATGTCAATGTATGGTAGCTATCTCGTTGTAGCAAATAAGTACTGAGCAGGCTAAGATTCCCGGGGTGCATCTCACTGTCTTGAGGCAAAGCGCGAGTGGGGGAAACCCCCTCAGGTCGGCACATCCCTTGCTTTTGCAATTAGGCAAAAATTCCCGCGAAAATTCCTACACTCCCCACACTTCCCACACTTCCCCTTCTTTTTTACAAATATGAGATGCACCCTCCCACTCTCCCCCTAGTAGCCCTGATCGAGAATGTAGGCAAATTCCGAAAAATCACCCTTCTCTATTTCCAGCACCAAGAACCAAAATTAAAAATAAATAGTGAAAATAAATAGTACCCCGAAGGGTACTGTCAAAGACCAATAGCTATAGAACACTAGAATTATCAGTTCATCAGGTTGTTCAGGAATTGGGGTGAGGGAAACATGGCCAGTAATCAAGAACGTTCTTACGATGTCATTGGATTTGGTGATGAAGTTCCAGGTATCTTAGCGCTGATCGCTGCAGGTAAAGAGTATCGCCGCCGGACAGGTAAGTATCCACGCATTCTGTTAATGTCCAAAGGCAGTAAACATGAAGGTGTTGGTGGTCATCTCGTCAGGGGAGGTCTGGCCTACCTTGATCGGTGCCAGATTCCTCGTAACCTGCGTAAATCCCTCAAGCTCGACACCTTTGGCTCACCCCCTAGCCTCTACAAAGAATTTTTAAAGCGCTCAGGTGTCAACTTAATTGCTCTTGACCCCCGCAAAGCTGATGCCACCCTCAAGAAAATGATGCAAGAAGCAGGTGTGGCTCTGATCCGGGAAGTCAAGATTGAATCAGTGATTAAAGACGGTCCAGAGCTAGCTGGCATCAAGTTAGCCAGAGGCGAAACCTATTTTGCCAAGCAATTTATCGATTCCACAGTCAATGGAGAATTAGCCCAAGCGGCTGGAGTTAGGAAACTAAAAGGATTTAACACCTTTGGCTTGCCCGAATCCGAACTACCAGTCACCCTAGTATTTGAAACTGAGGGACTCAGTATCAAAAGACTAAAGCAGGTAGAGTATGCCTATCTCAAGCGCTTCGCTAATCCTGCTGATCACGAAGCTCAACGGTGGTTAAAGCAGGCTGCTGGGTCTGATGCTCAGTTTGCTGAACGACTCAGGAAGAATATGAGAGACCCCAGGGGTAATCTCAAAACCATGTGGGTGGGTAAGGATTACATCGACATTCGCTCCCCAGCCCTATCCGTAGCTTACCACTCTTTTAGAGGTAAGACCTTCTCTCTAGCAAAAAGTGGTGTCATCCTCGATGAAGGAAATGTGGCAATTCTTCCAGGGGGTAGACTTTCCTGGAATGCCCTCCTCTGTAAGGTCAATGGCAGTGAAGCAGAGGAATTGGCTAAAGCAGGTGCTAAACCCTCTGCTTTGATTCTCGAAGAGATGAATTTTATTGAAACTTGGCTCAAGGGTATCGGAGCAAAAGCCGTTAAGCCAGCATCTGAGCTTTATATCCGCCATGCAGGAAATATTACTGGTGTAGTAGACCCTCTCTATGGATCCCAAATGCTCTTAGGTGGCACACCGAATTGGTCCGCTTTGGGAACCTTTGGCTATCATTTTGATGTGCGCGGGGGTATCGAAGGTCTTGGTAACAGAGCCTCTCAGAACGGGTTTAAAAGTGTAAGTTTTAGTAAGCCTATTTTCAACATTGGCATCCAGCATGCCCAAATTAAAGCAGTTCCTAATTTAGCCGTTGTCAGTCCTGGTTCTGGGTTTCAAGGGTTTGCTTCATCCGCTGGTAGAATTGTTGAATTCAATGCTGGTGTTGGTCAGGCATTGGGGATAGCTGCCATTACTGCTCTTCTTTCTGGCAGGAATCTAAGTAATGTATCCAACTCTGAGGTCAGAAAAGTACTTTTAAGCACGAAGCAACTTCCTCGGGTCTATGGATATGCTAATAATAATGAAGCTAAGAAATTGAAGAATTTCGAGTCTTTATTAGTGCTGGTTTGAGATCTGAGCCTTGGCCTTGGCCTTTGGGCCACGCTACGGGAATGGCCACGCTACGGGAATGGCCACGCTACTTGAGGTGCTACCAGTATTTAGCGATCAGCCCCTCAGGTACCAGCTCATCTAATCCAAAGCCTAATCAATAAACAGAGTAAGCACTAGTCATACTAAATCCGGTTATGATAGATTAATTACACAAATCTTCAAATCTTCTGTAGGCAAGGACTTTGATTGTTTTGAATAGAGTCTCAGTAAAGCGGATTTGGTATCATATCCAGTCCGGTTGACTAGTGTTTAATAAACTATAGGGATTGGCAATCCCTGATTTGAAAACCTCCAGGAATTGGAGGTTATTCTATTTGAGCGCTGCTAAATTTTGTTGAACAACCCATCAAGGATAACAAGCGATCGCTTGTTATCCTTGATGGCCACCCACAGTTAAATCAACAGTTTAATCAAAACTAATTAACCGGAATAGATATATTTTTACTATCCTAGTGAGGTACACAAAAACTGTTTTTATTATTTTTTTAGTTAATGATTAATTTGTACCTCACCTAATTAAGAACCGCAAGATTAGCTGTCCACTATATGGTAGAGTAGATGCTGTCTACTATCGGGTAGAGTAGTTTTCATGGCTCCACTATCTGGTAGAGTAGATTGTGTCCAGTATCGGGTAGAGTAGTTTTCATGGCTCGACTCAACAAAGATGATCTAGCTCAAATAAACTGGGGCTACTTCCAATCTCTCCTTCCCGAGAGATTCGTGACAGTGGCTGCTAATCTCCATCAGTTGGCTGTCGAGCCATGGCAAAGATGGGAACAGAACTCGACAAATAGCTATCCAGCTCCGTGCTCAGATAATCCTGACAACAAAGCCGTTTTAGAACAGAAACAACAGAGCAATGACACCAAAGTCCAATCGGATCAAAACCCTACAGCCAGAAAAGTGTTAGCTGACGAAGGTGTTGAATTAAAAGAGCATGATAGTCTGATTAAGTCAAGTTTATCCTTTGTAATTACTCTACACCTGTAAACAGCGATAAAAAAGTTTGGTATTAAGATTATGCTTAGCGTTGGTTTTGAATTTGATCCTGCTATTAATCCAGGTTTTTCAAATTTCTGCGAGTACTTCAGATATTCTAAAGATTTCAGGCCGTTAGTAAAGCAAATCGGAGAAAGCTCACAACTACAACAGATTGAGGCGTGGGATATTAAGCCAGCTTCGGATCTCCAACAGGATCTCAAGCAACTCAATGAATATATTCAGGAATATTCCCTATCACCAATTGAATTAGCTCAAACAGTCGGTCATCAGCCCCAAAAGCTCATCAACTTGGCTTATCAAGTTTTAAAAAGGCAAATACCAGTCGAAATTGATGATGTGCTTGTGCTTCCGGGCAGCTCAATGATTGCGATATATTATGTATTGAGTATTGCCTTTCAAAACCATTATCAAAAGTTCCATGATGGAATCTTTGGTTCAATTCCAGCTCAGGTTAACGATACTCAAAATCAAAAAAAGCTTTTATATAAAAAGCCTTGTGTTATCGGAGTTGAAGGGTCTTTCAAGTGTGGCGGTTCATTTCCATACTTGCTTGGCGGTGAATTAGTTTATGCTCAATCGAGTGGTAACAAATTCACCGTAACCGCAGCATCGATTAAAGAAGCTTTTGATTCTGCCCAAAAAAGTGATCGAGTACCTGTAGCTTTTATTTGGGAGGAACCTACTGCCCTAGGATTTATCTTGCGAAATGAGGCTCTTGCTGAAATTGCTGAACTGATCAAGGAATACCTAGCTAAGTATCCTGACATGGTTATCTTAATCGATGCCTATAATGGTGGATTATTCAGGGAAGATAAAATTCCTTCTCTCTATGAATATCCAGAAATTCGGAAGAATGCTATCTATACAACTAGCATGAGGAAGAAAATTCCTGCTGCCAACTGGGGACTAATTACCCCCATTGCTTGTGGTAACCAAACCTTAAAACAAAAGCTATCAATATTTTTTGGTTCCAATAGCTTCTATACCATTTCTCAATTCTCGCAATTGGAAACTCTTGTGGCCTCAAATATCATGGAAAAGTTCCTTGAGCGAGGAGGTTCGGTAGAGTACCAATTTAACAACTTTGATTATGCGACCAAAAAAATTGCCCAGATTAATCAAGAATTAGGAAAAGAACTGATTAGTCCCTATGCTAACCCGGAAGCTGGCATTAACTATTTTATCCAATTTGACGCTTCTTTTCTGGAACAGCAATCTTGTCGAGATGCTCAACACCTTTGCCAGACATTAAGTTTGATAACTGGTCTTCATTGTAGTATTCCCTCTGCCATGGGAATACCTGGTTTTGGGGTACGTATTAATCTGATGCGTGGTCAACAAGCATTGACTTTAGAAGGATTTAACAATAGTCAAGAGTACATTGATGAAGCACTGAACCGACTCAAGTATTTCTTGCTAGCTCTAGAAAAAGGTATGTTCTCATTTAATGATTTTGAGGAAATCATTGCATCTGAAGGTAAAGAGTTAGAAAAATTTGCCGAGCGAATTATTGCAGCACAAAATAAGTTCTTTGCCTTTATGGATCCCAAAAGCAATATTCCAGCAAAACCGCCAGCACATCTGGTAACAAGCTAATGGTGAAGCTTCACGCAAATCTTTTCTGACCGCCCACGTCCACCCACGACAAAGTTCTTTAGTGTAGAACAAGTGGTTCAAATTGTCGCGATCGCCTGTGATACCAAATCCAGGTATAATAAAAGCAGACTTGCCCCATCGCAAAATCCCTGATGTAGCAACGACTGTAACTTTAAAAAACACCCTTTCACCAAGGAAAATTTGGTATGAATCTCCCGAAAAATCAGAAATACCACTAAGTCATTGGACACCAAGAGAGTTAGCAGCAGAAGCGCTAAAAAGAGTAATTGTGGAAAAGATTTACCCAGCCCCATATAAATTAGCCATCTGTAAAATTTAATATGCTCCAAAATCAAGTAGCGATCGTAATAAGTTTTTTAGCATTTCTGTTATTGTTTACAGGAGTAGGAATTTACTCAGCAACTCGAAAGCAAAACAATACGGCTGATTATCTACTTGCTAGCAGAAATGTTAATCCCTGGCTGACAGCCCTATCGGCTTTCGCCACAAATTACAGTGGGTTTATGTTTATTGGGCTGATTGGTTGGACCTATCAAGTAGGCATTTCCACATTCTGGCCGATGCTAATAACATTACTGGGGCAGTATATTGCCTGGTTGTTCGTTCATAAGCAGTTGCGAGTGGTTTCAGAGGAAACGGGCTCAGAGACGATCGGATCATTCCTAGGTCAGGGTGGAGAGCGCCCGATCGTGGTGCTCTCGGCACTGATTACCATTGTTTTTGTTGGTGCCTATGCTGCTGCTCAACTGTTAGCAGGAGGCAAAGCGCTTTTTGCAATCTTCGGCTGGGATTACGCTTTCGGAATCGTCGTGGGGGCAGTCATTGTTACAGTTTATTGCTTTGCGGGTGGAATCAGGGCCTCTATCTGGACAGATGCAGTGCAGTCAATCTTAATGATGTTTGCTATGCTGCTGTTGGTGGCCCTCGGGGTGCAAGCTTCTGGAGGACTTGATGGTCTTTGGACTCAACTTAGAGAGGTTGACCCAAAACTGCTCGACCCCACTCCAAATGCCAAGTTTGGATTTTTACCGTTTGTAATCAGTTGGTTGTTTCAAGGGTTGGGTGTGGTGGGTCAACCTCACATCATGATTCGGGCGATGGTCATCAACTCTCCCGAAAAGATTGGTTTGACTCGCAACATCTACACGCTCTTAGCTTTTGTGTTTACCCTTACGGCCATTGGGGTCGCATTGACCGCCAGGATTCTGATACCTGATTTGGCTGATATAGATCCAGAGTTGGCACTACCCCAACTGGCAATAAAAATGTTGCCCGCTGTTTGGGTGGGAGTCATTCTCGCTGGGATATTCTCCGCTGTAATTTCTACAGCGGACTCTCAAATTCTTTCTTGTTCGGCAGCGTTAACCCAAGATCTGTTTCCCCAAATAGCCCACTCCTACAAGCTGGTTAAGCTAGGAACAGTGTTGGTGACAGCAATAACAATGGTCCTTGCTCTGGCTAATAACCAGAGTGTGTTTGCATCAGTACTTGCTGGCTGGTCTGCCCTGGGCAGTGGACTCGGTCCTCTTTTGGTCGTGCGTGCTTGGCGACAACCTGTGAGTGTTCCTGTAGCCGTGGCGATGATGGCGACTGGTGTTGCGGTGTCACTGATTTGGCGGTTTGGATTAAATCTATCGAGTGACATTTTGGAAATATTTCCCGGTATGGTTGCTAGTACTCTGGTATATTTAGTTGCCTCTAAGGTAAAATTGTAAGTGGCGAATGGACATGAAGAAAAAAGCTGAATCTTCAGCAGGACTATCCTGGCTTGGAATCTAAATGGTAGATTTATCCTGTAAGTACAACCAACATTCTATACTATCTTACTGGATCTTTACTTCCGCCCGGATCACTAGATTTTTTTGAAGAAATCTCTAAACTCGAATTTTAGCACTTTCATAATCTTATCTAGATTTGTTTCTTCCACATATAAAACAGCAAATGTAAGGTAGTTTTGATAATCTAATTTGTGTAATTTAAACACCTTGGAAAATTCGGATTGTATTTTATCATAGTCAGGTTTATAGTTGTTGATATCAAGACCTTTTCCATTATAGGCCAGCACCCTACCAAAGTATTTATCATGTTTTCCTTGCCATAATTGACTGGGATTGAGACTTTTTCCTTCAAAGAATGATTTGAAAGGATTAACGTCAAAAAAATAATAGGTAAGATCGGCATATCCCGTTCCGCCAAACCTAACCGGATTAAACTCAATTGGTATCAATTGTTCATCTTGTAATTTAAACTCAGCATGGATAGGAATGTTGCTGATATCGACTATAGAATGGAAGTTTGATAGTATATGCTTAACTTTATCGTATAGTTTAAAGAACATTTCGTAATTCGTATGATATAAAGCATTCAAATAATGAAATTTATCGTGGGTAGGGTGTGCAGTGATGTTGAGAATTACTATCTCACCATTGCTGGTTATATAACTATCACTAGCATACTCGTCTCCCTGGATAAATTCTTCAACTATTACTTCCTCTGATGAGACAACTGAATTGGTAAAATATTTAGCTCTGTCAGAAATTTCTGCCTGTAATTTATTTCTAAGTTGTTCTAAATCAGTTGATTTATCGGCGAAGTTAACCCCAGTTGCCATAAATCCACGTACAGGCTTAATTACAACTTTTTTGTTTTCAGGAATCTTGAGCTTAGGAATATCGTTGCTAACCAATTTTTCAAAATAAAAATCAGGGAAAATCCCTTTTAGCACTTCACGAAATTCATATTTATCTTTCATCATTTTGATTTTATTTACCCATTTTTCATCCTTATGATGTTTGTAAACCTCATCTAGATTTTCTTCCAAAGAAACGCAAATTTTATCTCTCGAATCAAAACATATATCAGAATTAATCAACTCTTGTTGATCAATTATTTTATAATGGGGATCGTTGCTTAGTTCAGCGAATAAACTGGAGCTAAAACTATTACCCGTTATTAGATAATTTGTCATGCTGTAAATTGAAAGGGCTAACTATAACATAGAGTCGAGCACAGGGTTGCTAACTCCTTCAATAAGACTTGATTCTGTTCTGGAGTCCCCACAGTAATCCGCAACTTATCATCTAATCTCGGTTCCTTATAATAGCGGACTAAGATCCCCCGCTCCTTGAGGGCTAGATATAGCTGCTCCGCATCACCTCCTGGAGGTGTTGCCAAAACAAAATTGGTCTGAGAATCTGGCACTACAAACCCCAGCTTGCATAAATCAGTTATAAGTTGCGCCCGACTAGCCTTTACTTTCTCAGCACAATCATTTTTGTAAGCTTGATCGCGAATTGCTGCTGCCCCAACCAGCATGGCAACTATATCCACGTTATGGCTATCTTTGACCTTAAATAGTCCCGATAGTAACCGTGGATGGGCAAGCCCAAAGCCAATCCGTAATCCTGCCAATCCATATCCCTTAGATAGGGTTCGCAGCAGAATCACATTCTCAAACTCCTCCAGTAGTGGCAAAGCTGAACCGGTAGCAAAGTCCACATAGGCCTCATCAACCACCAAAATACCAGACAATTGTTGAGCTAGCGATCGCAAATCCTCCAAAGGTACAATATGGGCTGAAGGACTATTAGGGGAGGCGATAAATGTTAGTGCTCCTTGGGCCTGAATAATTGCCTTTATCGGCAACTGAAAATCATCAGGATAGGGTATTTCTATTACCTGGGCTGGTTGCATAGCTGCTAGAGTGCGGTAGAGGAGATAGGTAGGTGTGGGGTAGACTACTTTACGATCACTCCCCTCAGCACAAGCTCGAATCAACAGATTCAGCAACTCATCACTGCCGTTACCTAAAATTATCCAATCCGCAGGTACTCCAAAAACCTCACTTACTGACTGACAAAACTCCTTAGCAAAGAAATCTGGATACCGCCGTAGCAAGTCACCATCGAAATTTCTGAGAACGTCCAAAGCTTGTGGAGACGGAGGATAGGGGTTTTCGTTGGTGTTGAGTTTAACGATGGACGTGCCTGGTTTAGGTTGCTCTCCCGGCCTATAGCCAGTCATCCTATCCACAGATGGACGAAAGTAACTCATGGATCTTTTGATTAGGAAATGCTATAGAATTAATTTTCTTTTGAAGTAATTTCTTCCAGTGTCCGTTTTGCCGACTTCCAGAAATACATAAAGTCTATGCCAACACCAAGAAATGTAAAGCCATTTTTCTTCGCTGATATTGCTCCTTGTGCATCATCAACATAAATGCCAATAGGAATACCTTTCTTAAAGCAAGCTTCTTTGACGGTAGCAATTGCCTCTTGAACTTCAGGATCATTAATCAGTCCAGTTTTGCCCATGCTACCAGAAAGATCGAATGGACCTATTAAAATTGCATCAAATCCGGGCACATTAATTATTGACTCTATATTCCGAACAGCTTCAATATGTTCGATTTGCAAAACAATGATCATATTTTCATTGGCATGTTCGTAATAGTCTTGCAGGTTTATGCCATAATTTTGTGCCCTACTAATAGTAACACTACGGTTACCTTCAGGAGAATACTTACAGGCATTAACTACCTGCTTAGCTTCCTCAGCGCTGTTAACTTGTGGAACAATAATTCCATCACAGCCCCTATCAAGTATTCTGGTAATCCAAACCCTATCATTGCAGGGCACCCTAACTAGACAAGTGCAACGATTGCCCACTCCCTGCATAATTTCTTGGATTTTTTCTAGACTCAGAGGACCATGTTCCATGTCAATCCAAAGCCAGTCAAATCCAACTAAGGACATTATCTCTGCGGTAGTGCTCGAAGGGATTGTGACTACAGATCCTAAAAGAACCTGATTATTGCGGATTTTCTGTTTGAAGTTACTTGACATCAACTATTCCCTTCTTTTAGAGATTAAGTTAAACCTAGACTAATATACCATTCCTATTCCAGTTTTTCGTCTGAGGGGGTGACATGAGCCCCCTCAGGTATTATCAACGAAGTCTAAGGGCTAGGTTGCTTATATAGTCTGGGTTTTAGCTTATTTTGTCGCCCCCCCAGCTCTACTCTACAGGCGAGGTTATCGCTCCGCTAGGTGTTTTTGTTACTTAAGTCAACAAAACTTTATAAAGTTAAGAAAATCTTATACTGACAGGTGACACCAATCTGTTAAAGTTACAAGAAAAATATGACTTTTAATAAATCATTGGATGTGCAGGCAAAAACCTATAAATATTTTCTGAGCCAATTCTTTCAGCACAGAATAAGTTCCTGGCATTTATGAATGTCAAAGACAGTAAATTAGTATCTGTACAGTAGTAGATACTGGACTAAAAAATACTTAAGCTATTGCAGTTTTAAAATAGATAAAAAGCAAATCAAATGACAAAAAATTCAAAAATGATTCAGACAGCAACAGAATTAGAAAAATCTATGCGCCGCGTAGAAATAAGAAAGCTATGGAAAGGAGTAAAATCCGAAATTTCTCTCCCCGAAATGCTCTCACTCAGTCTAAGTTTTATGGCTCATGGGATGGAAAGTCATGATTATCGCTTCTTAAATACAGCACTGAAATTAAACGACCGCTTGCGAGAAGAATACTCAGGAACAAATCAAATTAGGGAGATTGAAGAGTTAGAGAGTCATTGCCTGGAGACTCTGAGAAAGAGATTAGGAATTGTGTGATGAAATTTTGTTTATTATCAACCCCACCCTTGATAACTATTCATATTATTTACCAAGCACAAACCCAGAATATTAAATTTGCTGATGTTGTCATTGTGGGCAATGACAGTCAACAATACGATCTTTTGAGGGAGAATGCTCATAACGATCGCTTCAACCTACATTTTATTGACGATCCGAATAGCAAGGAAGGTCTGGCTTTGATAAAAGCAATTGCACCGGATGTTTTAGCAGTCAATGTTTTCAATATTTTACGTAAACCAATACTAGCAATACCTAAAATTGCTACAGTCAACATTCATACAGGCATCTTACCCCAGTATCGTGGTTTAGACAGTAGGCGCTGGGCAATTCTGGAAGGAGGGTCAGTCGGTGTTAGTGCCCACCTAGTTGATGAGGGTTTAGACACGGGGGAAATTCTGGTCAGAAGGAAATTGGAGTTACAACCAGGAGACACCATAAAAACAGTTACAGACCGCAATTACTACACCAATAAATGGCAAGTATTTATCGAAGCTTTACTAAAAGTACAACGGGGTGAGGTAAGGGGTATTAAACAGGAAGTTAATGAAGGCAAACAATACTTTATCATGCATCCTAAATTAGCCAAAATTGTTGACTTAATGTTGGAGTCGATCAACTAAAAAACTTTAGTGTCTACAAAGTAAACTATCGAGTGTGATTAAAATAAATTAAAACTTAAGTACTTGATAAAGTAACTTTAAATTCAAAAGGAAACAGCAATGTCAAATCAAGAAACGATCAATAAAGCTAATGCCGAGAATTTAAAATGGGGAACTGCCTGTGATTGATGGCATTTATTAAAAAGTGATGAGTTGAGCATCGTAGAAGAGATTATGCCCCCAGGAAGTGAAGGAGTAGTACATCACCACGAAGTCTCGAGACATTTTTTCTATATCCTTGAGGGTGAAGCATCCCTTGTAATTGAGGTAACAACTCATGTTATAAACAGGGGTGATAGCATATTATTCCTCCCAGTAAAAGTACATCAAATTAAAAATGAATCTGGAAATTAATTTAATTTTTTAGTGGTTTATTAACCATATTTTTTTACTGATAACCCTTCTTAATTTGTGATTGTAATGAATCTTGAAAACTTAAAAATCACAGAAAAAACCTTCCTGGTAACAGGTGCGGGAACAGGAATCGGCTACTCGATTGCTGAACATCTTATTGCGTCAGAAGCACGAGTTGTGCTGCACTATAATTCCCACATTGATCCAGCCCAGAAGCTAGCATCCGAAGCAAAAACTGATTGTGTTGTAATTCAAAAAGATTTATCCCAACCCCAAGCAGGACAAGAATTACTGGAGGAAGTGCTCAATCTGGGATATTCCCTTGATGGTGTTGTCAATAATGCCGCCATCATGACCGAACTCAGCTTGGATGATAATCCCTCAGTCTGGGAAGAGAAATGGATCGAAACTCTTCAGGTTAACTTGATTGCTGTTAGTTCCATCACTCGACGGGCTATAGAACACTTTCAGTCCAAGGGAGGAGGAATTATTGTTAACATCTCTAGTCGTGCAGCTCACCGAGGCGACACCCCAGAGTATATACACTATGCAGCCTCCAAAGCAGCACTGAGTAATTTAACCAAAAGTATTGCTCGATACTTCGCTGCGGATGGCATACTAGCCTATTCTATTTGTCCCGGCTTTGTTGATACCGAGATGACTGCGGAATTTACCCAAAACTATCCTCTGTCTCAGATTGTATCTGGTATTCCCCTACAGCGCATCGCCCAGCCAGAAGAAATTGCTGCCATGGTGGTTTTCCTCTTATCCGGACAAGTCCCCTCGGCAACTGGAACCAACATTGATATTAATGGAGCCTCATACGTGCGCTAGAGTGCATCGGAAAAGGATATGGATAGAATACCTCAGTTATTTGAAGCCCAGGTAGAACGAACACCTGATACTATTGCGGTTGTGTGTGACAACCAGCAGTTAACCTACCGAGAACTTAATGGCAAAGCGAACCAGTTAGCTAGCTATTTGCGCTCCTTGGGTGTAGAACCGGAAACCCTAGTGGGGATTTGTGTGGAGCGTTCTCTTGATACAGTGGTCGGACTTTTGGGGATTCTTAAAGCAGGGGGGGCTTATGTGCCCTTAGATCCATCCTATCCGAGCGAGCGTTTGGAGTTCATGCTCCATGATACCCAGGTGTCAGTGCTGTTGACGCAACAGAAATTGGTGGCGGAAATTCCAGAATATCAAGGACATCTAGTTTGCTTGGATACAGATTGGCAGAAAATAGCTGTAGAAAGCAATACTAACCCAGTCGGTAGGGTTGGAGCAGAAAACTTAGCTTACATTACCTATACTTCTGGGTCAACCGGAAAGCCAAAAGGGGCAATGATGCCCCATAGAGCAGTTTGTCAAAGCTGGCGCTGGCTTCAAGAGACTTTTCCTTTTGTTAAGAGCGATCGCATTTTACACAAAGCCTCTCTCAGCTTTGATGTTTCCAGTCGCTGGGAGTTATTTTGGCCTCTAATGGCTGGAGCTTCCGTTGTTTTAGCAAAACCAGACGGTGAAAAAGATAGTGCTTACATAGTTCGGCTAATCGCTCAAGAGCAAATTACCGTTGCTTATTTTGTTTCGTCTATGCTCTCGATTTTCCTGGAAGATCCGGACTTGAAGACTTGCAGGAATCTCAGACGAATCTTTGTAGGTGGGGAGGCATTTCCCTTTGCTCTCAAACAACGCTTTTGGGAGCGCCTTCCCAATTGCGAAGCAATTGAAATCTACGGCTCTACTGAAACCATTGTTGTTAGCTCCTGGAACTGTCAACCAGAACCAGAACCGCGTAACTTTTCTATAACTCGCCCGATTGCTAACCTGCCAATTTATATTTTAGACCAGCAAATGCAACCCGTTCCCAGAGGAGAAACTGGGGAACTTTACGTAGGCGGAGACTATCTGGTCAGGGGGTATCTCAACCGCCCAGAATTAACAGCCGAAAAATTCATCACTAACCCGTTTGAAAATTCAAAAGTCATAGACGCGAAAGCGGCTTCTCGAAGAGTAAGTCAAAAGTCAAAATTATACAAAACCGGAGACTTAGCTCGCTATCTTTTCGATGGTAATATTGAGTTACTCGGTCGTGGGGATCATCAGGTAAAAATTCGCGGTTTCCGCATTGAACTAGGGGAAATTGAAGGAGTACTTATTCAACACCCTGTAGTGAGACAAGCCGCAGTAATTGCTAGGGAAGATATTCCGGGTGACAAGCGCTTAGTCGCTTATATTGTCAGCACTCTGGGTGACGAATCTCGGACAGCAATTGTGCCAGAATTGCGAAGACTTATCCAAGCCAAGCTACCAGAATACATGCTTCCTGCCGCATTTATCGTTTTGGAAGAATTGCCCCTAAACCCTAATGGTAAGTTAGACAGGCGATCGCTCCCAGCCCCTAATCCCGAACGACCTATTTTAGAGCAAGAATTTGTCCCACCCCGTACCTCACTAGAAACAAAATTAGCCCAACTCTGGAGTCAGGTTTTACACATCCATCCAATTGGCCTGAGGGACAACTTCTTTGAATTAGGAGGAAATTCTCTGCTAGCAATTCGGCTCCTTTTCCAAGTAAGACACGCTTTTGGAGTTGATTTCCCCCTACGCACTTTGTTAGAAGCACCCACAGTAGCTAACATGGCTGAAGTAATCGATAAATTCAGCAACTCAGAAGAAGTTGCAGGGATTGAAAGCATGACTGTGGAAGAGTTGCTTTCAGAAGCTGTTCTAGATCCAACCATCAAACCGAACTTTACTTCTGTTGGGTCTTATGCCGAACCCAATGCTATTTTCTTGACTGGAGCAACGGGATTTCTCGGTGCTTTTTTACTCGATGAACTCCTCAGACAAACCCAAGCCAGGATTTATTGCCTGGTTCGTGGCTGTAAGACTACTGCTGAAGGCAAGCAGAAAATTACTAAGAACCTAGATCGCTATTTACTGGAATATGAAAGTTTCAACTCCCGGATTATTCCAGTGATAGGGGATTTGTCCCAGTCACTTTTGGGACTACACGACCAACAGTTCGAGGAGCTAGGGCGGGAAATCGATATTATCTATCACGCTGCTACCTTCTTAAATTTAGCCTATCCCTACACAGCTATGCGAGCAGCCAATGTGGGAGGAACTCAGGAAATCTTGAGATTAGCCAGTCAAATCAAACTCAAGTCGGTTCATTTTATCTCTTCACCCGCTATTTTTAAGTCAACAGGGTATTTCAACAAGCCATCCATTCGAGAAGAAGACCCTCTGGAAGATTGTGAAGTGGTCTATGGAGGCTATGCTCAAAGTAAATGGGTAGCAGAAAAATTGTTGAAAACCGCACATTCTTTTGGTATTCCGGTTAGTATCTACCGACCAGGGACGATTAGCGGGCACAGTAAAACTGGCGCATCTAATGCCGAGCAAACCTTAGGTCGCCTGCTCAAGAGCTTTGTCGAACAAGGCATTGCTCCCGATCTCAATATTGAATTCGATTTGACACCAGTAGACTATGTCAGTCAAGCCATTGTTGATCTATCTAGGCAGAAAGAATCCCTAGGAAAAAGCTTCCACTTAGTCAATCCTCAGTGTTTGCAGATAGGGGAGCTAGTCGATCTCATCCGTTCTATCGGCTACCCTATCGAGCAAATAGACTATCCCCAGTGGGAATCAAAAATGCGGGATGTGATCTTGAATTACCCAGAAAATGTTTTAAGTCCCATCTTGCCGTTTTTAACCAAAAAAATTCCTGGAACCCAGCTAACCTATTTAGAGGCATCCTCCTTCACGTCAAAGTTGGATTGCGAGAATACTGTTAAGGGACTTGCTAAGTCTGGTATTACTTGCGCCCCCCCAGACAGCCAGTTGCTTCGGGTTTACCTTCGGCACATCGAAGAGTTTCCATTTAGCATGTAGGACGGATAGAATCGATTGACCTGAGGTAAGCATTCAGCCGTCAGCCGTCAGCCGTCAGCTCTACAGCGAAATGCTCCTCACTCTGCGGCGGTGGAGGTCTTAACTAGACTACAACTCGACCTGCTACTGGCTTTAACACCACCTGGGAAAAAGAAACCCGAGAAACTGACTATTGACTGGTATTCTAGCTTACGGAATCGGAGAGCGTAGTACAATGACCTTTGAACTGGTGTGGGCGTACGAAGAGTTTGTGGGAGTGTTTCTTCTATGTTACAGATGGTTTCAAGGTGTATCCCAACTACATCCATCGATGGTGACCAGATATCGTCAACCCGTTGTATATGACCCGAGTCTAGGGTAATTTCACTCGATTAAGGCACTATCTGGCTCGGCTACATCCCAAGACTTTGTGTGACTCGAAGTCAATAGAAATGCTGAAGCATTCGATCGGACTGTTAGTGGATTACCTGAAGTTAGCCGGAGGTGCCGGTGCCACCGAGGCACATACCTGTCTATCCCTGATTTATCCGGTAATTCAGTAACGCTTTGGAGTTTAGTCATTTCTATGTTGAATTGGAGAAGCAAACATGGTCAATCTGCATAAGAAGTACGAAGTTCAGAATGTTCAACAAAATCGTTCACAACACGACCCTTTTACCTTGAAAAGGTACGAACAGTTCTTCAGTTTTTTTCAGAAAGGAGCTGTAAAGATTCTTGACGTAGGTTGCAATACGGGTAGAGGTGGATTACGTTTTAAGGAGTTGAACCCGAACCTGACATTATTTGGTCTTGATTGTGTACAAGAAAGATTAGATGTTTTGCCTGAGTGCTATTCACAAAAAGTTTATGGTCTTTCAACAGACATACCTATGGAAGATCGATTTTTTGATGTGATTACTGCTGGTGAGTTTCTTGAACACCTGTATCCTGCCGATGTAGATCAAACATTATGTGAATTCCAAAGAGTGTTGAAGATTGGCGGAAGGCTGTTGCTTACCACTCCCAATCCTAATTACATAAAAAATAAAATCATTGGAATGTCAGTATACGGTGTCAGCCATTTAACTCAGCATTTTCCAGAAGTTCTGCGATTGAGATTGCAAATGCATGGATTCTCAGGAGTTAAATTATATGGATCAGGTAGGGTATCCCAGTATTTAGGTTGGCATTTTCCGTTGATGTCAATCTATGGTAGCTATCTCGTTGTAGCAAATAAGTACTGAGCAGGCTAAGATTACCGTTTGTCTGCTTAAGGAGAAAATATCCCACCTGGAAAATTAAAAGGAAATGTCGCAATTCTTCCAGGGGGTAGGCTTTCCTGGAATGCCCTCCTCTGTAAGGTCAATGGCAGTGAAGCAGAAGAATTGGCTAAAGCAGGTGCTAAACCCTCTGCTTTGATTCTCGAAGAGATGAATTTCGTGGAAACTTGGCTCAAGGGTATCGGAGCGAAAGCCGTTAAGCCAGCATCTGAACTTTATATCCGCCATGCAGGCAATATTACTGGTGTAGTAGACCCTCTCTATGGCTCCCAAATGCTCTTAGGTGGCACACCGAATTGGTCTGCTTTGGGAACCTTTGGCTATCATTTTGATGTGCGCGGGGGTATCGAAGGTCTTGGTAACAGAGCCTCTGAGAACGGGATAAAAAGTGTAAGTTTTAGTAAGCCAATTTTCAACATTGGCATCCAGCATGCCCAAATTAAGACAGTTCCTAATTTAGCCGTTGTTAGTCCTGGTTCTGGGTTTCAAGGGTTTGCTTCATCCGCTGGTAGAATTGTGGAATTCAATGCTGGTGTTGGTCAGGCATTGGGGATAGCTGCCATTACTGCTCTTCTTTCTGGCAGAAACCTAAGTAATGTATCCAACTCTGAGGTCAGAAAAGTACTTTTAAGCACGAAGCAACTTCCTCGCGTCTATGGATATGCTAATAATAATGAAGCTAAGAAATTGAAGAATTTCGAGTCTTTATTAGTGCTAGTTTGAGAGAAATTTTATTAACTAAATCTTAAGATAAAAATTAGTACCTGACTATGGCTGGATTTATGATAATATACTCACACCTGTAGTCTACAGGGTGCAAAAACAAATTTAGCAAGTTAAGGGATGCTTACGGAACTCCAAACAAAAAAATGGACGCGGCTCTTTCACGTCTATGATGCCAATGGCAACAACGTGGTGGAAGAAAACGATTTTGAGGTAATCTTCCAAAATGTTGCCGAAGCCCGTAATTTAACCCCCGGCTCCCCATCATACGAGCAGCTCCATGCCAAGTTGATCGAGGACTGGGAGCATCTGCAAAAAGATGCGGATAAAAACAACGACGGTAAAGTTGAGCTAGCAGAGTGGCTCGAACATGGCGACCACCGTATAAATAGCCCGGATATGTATCAAACTGTTATTGACCTAGCCAATCAGATCTTCGAGCTATTAGATTTGAATGGAAATGGGGTCATTACTCTTGAAGAATACAAGACATTTTATAAGAGTTGGCGGCTTCCTGAGGAGTTAGCTCCAGAAATTTTTCCCAAGCTAGACCTAAGTGGTAATGGAAGCATCAGCAAAGACGAGTTTGTGGAATTAGTAAGGCAATTCCATCACAGCGATGACCCAGATGCCCCCGGAAACTTCTTGTTTGGTCCCTACTAATAGTCCCTACTATAGCAATTCTACGACTTGTGAGGTACAATTTTCTGGGTTTTAGGGAGCAGGGAGTAGGGACTTCGGAGCAGGGAGCAGGGAAGAGGGAGCAGGGAAGAGGGAGCAGGGAAGAGGGAAGAGGGAAGAGGGAAGAGGGAAAAAATAATTTGTACCTCATAGCTAAGAGAAACGCTATAATTTAGGAAATTAATCCTGCTTGTCAGCCCCCATCATCATCCTGCCCGATCAGGGCAACTATTCTCTAGTTAGTCCCAATCGTGATCAACCCATAAAGCTGATGCCATCAAGATCAGATAATGAATGCTAGAGTGTTGACTGAAGAACAAGAGATAATTGAGGCCAAAAAAATAGCTTATGAAGTTCTAGTTAAAGAAGAAAAATGGGAACTGCCAGCAGATAATCCCAGTGGTTTGCATGTCAAAGACCTTCCACAAGGCAAGGTGCTATGGGATGACTATGATACCGTTGCCACTTGGTTAGGGGTTTTCGAACACAATAGCTTAGTGGGATGTCTGAGAATTTGTAGGAGATTTAAGGGAAAATTCGAGCTAGAACGCTATCACGAATTACCCGATTTTATCAAACAAGATAAATTGGCAGTGGAAGGAACAAGGTTGGCAGTTCGCAAACATTACAGACAGTCTACAGCAGTTTTCAAGCTGTTAAAACTATTATATAAAGATTTGTTATATAGCAACGGTGGTTATTTGTTTGGAACCGGTTTTTTACCAAATCCAGGCAAGCTATATGTCAATGAATTCGGAATGACCAAGCATGGACTACCATTTCGCTATCACCCAGAGGACCCCAAAGAGGTTTATCTTTACTATATCAATGGTTACGATCGACCTAACTTAATAGAAATGATCTCCAAGTTTGAAAGATTATTAAAACTGAAGTTACCCTCAGGATAAATAAAGCAAGCCTTTACCTAGTTTGACCCGGTGCGTGGAATGGGCATCTTGCCCGTTACAATTTTCGGACGGACTCTCCCAACACTCGCTAGCGATAAAATTAGGGTGAGCCCGTCTTATCACGCACCCTACGCAACATTTAGGTGCGACCCGTGGCGAATTTAATAATTAGATGCGGAAAGCGCACCTTTACAAAGATGAGATGCATCCGTGTAAGTATTCAACCGGAGATAATATAACATTACCGAAACCACTAGACACCAGATCAATTCGATTTCTTCCAATCCTCTATATCTGGTGCTTTCACAAACTCAGGAAACATGACCTCAAAACCCCTCTCACGCTCAGAAGCTGGTTCATCACTCATATTCAACAAGGTTTCATAGAAGAAAAATGACACACCAGCAAATCCCCGCAGTCGCACAGCATCCACTTGTCGCTGAATTTGTGATACCGGAACTAAGCGAGTTCTGAGACCACTTAAAATCCCAATTCCTACCGGAATATGACTCCGTGCTCTTTTGACTTCTGTCTTGTCTAATTCCGAGATAAAAGTGCTGAAATTATCTCGATAAATCTGGACAATTAGTTCCTCTACCAAACCCCGTTGTTCCCAAGTTGCCCAATCAGCTAAAAAGAATTGGTAAGAAAAACGCTGGGGATTGGGAGATAGGGAAATAATCACATCATTGTTACTGTCTTCAACACTGTCTTTAACTGCTCGAAACAGCTTGGTTAGGAAATCCGTAATTTTATTTGCTCGCCACCGTACCCATTCCTCATCTTTTGGGTCAGTGGGGGGAGATTTACCTTGGTGTTCTTTTTTGTACAATTCTACTGTGAAATCATCGTAACCAAAGGTCACTGGCAAGCCAAAGTGGTCATCGAATTGGATACCATCAACATCATAGTTGTTGACAACTTCGATAACTAAATCTTGAATAAATTGCTGTACCTCTGGTTTAAAAGGATTGAGCCAAACAATCTCTTGTAGTCTTTCATCCTCTGGTTCTAATCCTTTAGTAGTTTGAGTCTTGACCCCATCTTTGGTTTGGGTCAGCCAATCTGGGTGGCGTTTGGCTAATTCAGAATAAGAAGGTGCTTTGAACCCAAATTCAAACCAGGGAATAACTCTCAAACCATTGTCATGTCCCACCTCGACAATCTCTTTGAGAACATCTCGTCCTCCCTGCACCCCCTTCTTTGGGTCAAATAAGTCTTTCTCTAACTCCGTGGATATTCGTGCTTCCAGTCCCACTACCCGTTTAGCTACTTGAGACGGATATAGTGTATAACCCCAATTCCACACTGTAGGATATACCGTGTTAAAGTTCAGCTCCTTAAGTTTTTCTAGGCTATCCGTTACTGCTGTAGTAGACAACAGTACCTCACTATCAATATTTGTCAGCCATACCCCTCTTAACTCCGCTTCAGTAGAAGCAGCAGTTGGTGGCTCAACCTTAGCAATGTATTGATTAGGAATCAATCCAGTAGTTTGGGTAGCTTGGCACAAGAAAGCAGCTACCTCAGCTCGACTAGCTTGTTGGTTAGGTTTGAATTGCTTCACATTAGGGCGATTGACCACAATCTGATTTTCCGTAGCCGCTGCGATCGCATTTTGGGCATAGTTCGGAATTGCCGTAGCATCAGTAAACGCTTCCTTTAAAGTCTCTACGGAAGGGTTAACCGGTTGATACTTCAATCCACTAGCTAAAGATACTAACGCTTGGACACGAGGGATATTTTGCTTAGGGCGGAAAACTCTACCAGGATAGCCAGCCAAAAATCCCGTTTTATCAGCATTACGAATAGCCTGATTAGCCCAGTAATTAGTTGGTACATCTACAAATTTTTTGTCAGTGCGGACTTGAGGAGCACTAGGGAAAGCCTTCAGAAGCAGTGCAGCAAACTCAGCTCTGGTGATCGGAGCATTCGGTTTAAAGCTACCATCTGGGTAACCCCTGATAATATTTTGTTGTGCTAGTTTGGTGATACACGGCTGTGCCCAATAATTGTCTGGGACATCTTTAAAGGTGCCACTGGCGTAGGATGGGGAAAGCTGGCATAGAGGAATTATCATCCCGATCACAAATAGCAAAATCCACCAACCCTGACGTTTAATGGTTTGCTGAAAGGAAACCAGTTTATTTACCAAGGCTATAGGCCAGAGTCTGAGTAACGGTTTCATGGGTTGAACAAGCTCCGGGTAAGGGTGTTGGGTTCATCAGGATTTTGATTAACCGCGAAGATGCAAAAAACACCAACACTAGAGTAGCAGAGGTGATGGATTAGCTTCTAGCAAAAGAAGCCCCACAACGAACATGCGCAGCATGAGTGTTTAAAGTTACCGTAAGATAGGGTCGCTTTTATGGTTAGTCGGTTATGCGTAAAAGGGTTAAATATGCATGTAGTAAAGCGACCCTATCTAAGGCGCGCGTCTTATGGGATGAATTTTGCGCTCTTATTGCATGGAATAAGGAAACAATTACAATTGAATATCGTCTATACTAGATGTAGTAGGGAAAATAAATTAAGAGCTAACCGCCACCTACTAATTAAAAATAGAAATTATTGTATTGTGCCGGCGCGGAGGGGCATCCCGTGTCGTTAATAAAGCTTACCGAGTATCCGAACGCGCCCCGCGTCGGCGAAAGCCGATACCGTTGGGTGGAGTTGGTAAGAAGCCCACACTGAACCGTGCTTGTCAGTGTGGGAGTATGTCACAGGAGGAATTATCTCATGGAGCTAATTAACCGTTACCGTGGCAGTCTCTTAGGATTGGCTGTCGGGGATGCAGTCGGTACTACTTTAGAGTTTAAGCCACCAGGCTCTTTTACCCCGATTCAAGATATGGTGGGTGGTGGGACTTTTGGTTTGAAGCCTGGCTACTGGACTGATGATACATCCATGGCTCTGTGTTTAGCCCATAGTTTGATTGAGCAACAGGGGTTTGATCCAGTTGATCAATTACAGCAGTATCTGCGATGGTACCAAGAAGGTTATCTAAGCAGCACAGGTCAGTGTTTTGATATTGGAAACACAGTATCCCAAGCCTTGCAGCAATTTCAAATAACCCAAAACCCTTACTGTGGTTCCACAGCTCCCCGTAGTGCTGGTAATGGGTCTATCATGCGCTTAGCTCCTGTGCCTTTGTTTTATGCTAAAAAACCAAGAGAAGCGATCGAGAAGTCTGGTGATAGTTCACGCACCACTCATGGAGTAGCAACCGCTGTAGATGCCTGTCGCTACTTGGGGGCGCTGCTAGTAGGAGCAGTTAATGGAGTAAGCAAAGAAGAACTGCTTTCGGAACTCTATTGCCCCATTCCTCAATACTGGCAAGAAAACCCAATGGTTGGGGAAATACACGAAATTGCGACAGGATCCTTCAAATACCGCCAGCCGCCAGAAATTAAGGGGACAGGTTATGTAGTGAAATCCTTAGAAGCAGCTTTATGGGCCTTTGAGCACAGTAGCTCGTTTCGGGAAGGCTGTCTGTTAGCCGTCAACTTAGGTGATGATGCCGATACCACCGGGGCAGTTTACGGACAATTGGCAGGGGCATTTTATGGAGAGGAAGGGATACCAGAATCTTGGCGTTCCCGACTGGTTAAACGGGAGCTGATTGAGTCCACAGCTGAGCAACTATTTGCCCTCGCTCAAAGCGCTTAAGTTATATCAAGTAAGTTATATCAATAGTTATAGCGTTTCAAATACTTATGAAGTACATTCCATTTGCTTCCCCCCTCCCACCCTTCCGCCAGCAGTAGGGGGAATTCCGACTCCCGACTCCCGACTCCCTAAAACCCTAAGGGCGAAAGTCCCTCACCCAGAAGCCAGGGGACTTGATATTAAATAGAATAGACCTGACCATCAATTAATAATCGGGTAATTCCTTTAGCTTGCAAATAGGAAGAGGTCTTCTGAAGCATCTGAGCATCAGGAACCTTGATGACTCGCTCAGAACGGTTAGAAAAACGCCGTGCTACCCTATGGTTTTCAAATACTGGCAAGGTTGTCTCTTGAACTTCTTCGTCAGGAATTTGTCCGAGGTCGCTAAACTCATTCAGAGGGCGAGCAATTAACTCCGCCGCTCGGCTGACTACCAAATAGCAGGTTTTAGGAAGAGAAGCTTCCGAGAGGGGCAAAATTTCAATGTAAGAACCGCTTTTAGCCACAGAGGTTCTGATGGATTCGTGAATCTCAGGATCTGGCAAGTCATCGTCCCAATCTTCATCTAGGTCATCTAGATCATCTAGGTCATCTAGGTCATCTAGATCATCTAGGTCATCCAAATCCTCTAAATCATCATCTTGATCCAAATCCCCTAAATCTTCGTCCAGCAACTCAGCGAATCTCCTAGTTGCTAGTCCCTTATCCTCAGGTAAGAATTCATCTTGGTCATCAACAGACTTATCTTCATCTGAACCTGATGTGGTAATATCTAGTTGCAGTTGGGTATGTTGCTCCTCTTCCTCCACTGGTGGTTGAGCAGCCACAGAGGAACGCTTACGCCGCCGACGTCCATCAGTAGAGGTTGAAGTCAATAAATCACTGATAGATTCTGCTAATGGTTCATTTGCTAATGGTTCATTTTCGAGTCCAACTAGTGATGGTTGAGCTGCTGATTCTACCACAGGCTTAGCCGTTTTGACAGTAGAAGAGGAAACATGATCAGCAGTACGATTAGAGCGCTTTTGTTGGATTAGAGCCTCGTATTCTGGCTCCAACAAGTTGCTCTTAAGGATACGGCTAATGGTGGAGTTACTAACTCCATAACGGTCAGCCAGCGTTGAGGTTGTCTCTGCTGTCTGTCGATATAGTTCTAGGATGTCCTGTTTATCGACATCAGATAGTTTTCTTGGACTCATGCTACTTTTTCAGCTCGCCTGCGTGAACCACGACGGGAACGGCTCGATATTTGATATTCCAGGGCAGCCCCTATTGCAAACAATACACCACTGAATACAAAAAAGACTTCTGGTAAACCGCCACTTTCGTAGTTCGGTCTAGTCTCAGCATACTTAAACCACATATCTGCAATGTACAGGCAAAATGTTGCAGCGGCAATCATTTGCCAGGATTGGGAAAAACGTCCACCCCAAAAAGCTAACAGTAGGGATGAGGCAATAATCAGCAGAATTACATCGAAAGCAATGTAGAGGGTCGTCAATTGGTTTGAATAGGCACTCAGTGAGTTGTCAAGTTCAATAGCCCACCTTGGAGAATTATGATCGGTACTCTGATTTGCCTCAGAGTTGGTTATTTCAGATGGCTCTGCCGAGATGACCATAGCATTATTGTCCTTGACCGGAACTGCTGTGGTCGAGTCAGAAATAGAATACGCAATTATCAAATCACCAGATTCAGGAGTGCTGGATTCGAGGGAAGGGGCAAGTAACAGCAAAGCAGCTAAGGCCATCCCCACTATGGCAATCGCTACAATCGTTAACCCTTGCCAAAGTTCTAAGTTTAAGCGCCTGGGAATAACTGCTAAAAACATGCCTACCCCAAGACATACGTAGGACGATAAGTAAAACACATCTGCTAGTGATACATCAGGGTTAAGGTGAAAATACAGCTCCCACACACCGAATATCAAGTCACCCATCAAATAGAACAGATTCCCCAGACCAAGTCCTAGCCAGACATTTCGTCCACTGGCAATCTGAGGGCTACGCCAATTTCTGAAACAGAGAATACTTGCTACTAGGAAGGGTATACATTCTAAAAAGTAGGTAGTAATCAGGTACCAAAATGGACTTTCTTGCCCAGGGGATGTAATCCCAAACAGCAAGAAGAATAATAGGGAGATAATCGCCCAAGCAATACCACCATAGATGATGGTATTGCTGCTGAGGGGGGATAGATTACCTGATGACCGTTCTGCAGAGCTGCTCATAAGGAATTTCACACTTATCACTGACTAGCACAATAAGACTATGGTTAGGCAGCTAAAATATCTATGATTCTTAAGCTTATTTTCAATTGTAGATTATTGCCATAGATTACCAAGATCAGAGTTGTTAAGCCAGTTGATAAACTGAGTTTGCTCCTGAGGGGGCATATCCTGCAATATATCGCTAACCCCCTGAGCAAAGTTGGTATTGCCAAAATAGTCTTTACCTAAGCGATAGAGTTCTTGCAACAGGGTGATCAAATCATGTTCTTCCCAGGTAGGAAAATCAGAGTTGGTAAGGGGGTCGATTTTGAGCAATTGTTGTACAGCTTGGGTCGATTCAACCTGGGGAAAGTTTAAATCTATCAAGATCTTGGCGATATCCTTCTGAAACAACCCAGCTTGTCTAGCTCCTAAGAAGTCTTCCACATCCATATACACCGTCTGTAGTAGCAAAAGACAGGCTTGAATGTAGGATACCCTAGTGCCCTCAGAGCTGGGTTCAGTGCCTAATTGCTCCAGACGGATTTTTCCCCAAACGCTGTAGCGGTCAGGTTCTTCCAACAATACACAAGCTTTGCCCCGATTATCGGTGAGGTCTCGCCAGAAAGCTATGGCTTCCTCTTCCTGAGTGGAACCAAATACACTGAGCAGGCGAAAGGTTTGCCCCTGGTAATTGAGAATCGGGATTTGCTGCTCCCTCTGTGGGTGCTGAATACTAGAGATTTCAACATCCTGCCTTTTCAAAATAAACATGATACTGGCACATGACTCCTGACAGGGTCAGGGGGTGCTGTTGACGAAGTGTTCTAACCCCCTAGTACTCTGTCAATTTAGTTTTGAGGGTTAGGGCAAGGTCGCACGGTGGCACGGTGGCAAGGTGTTAAGTCATACCTAATGCCTAGTAAAAGCGTGCCTAATCCGGAAAAGTATAGTTTACCCCTCAATTCAATTTTGACAGAGTACTAGTCACTATCTCCTGATCAGAATCCTTGTGACAGGGTCTGACTAAGTTCTGATCAGTGACACTGACTATGTACCTACCTTAACTCGGGTTCGAGCTAAGTGCCTTGAGTCTTACCGCTAATTGAGACAAGCAATCGATAATTGTGGTGGCTATCCACTTAAGCCCAAGGCTCTCCTGAGATCGGGAACGGGGAACGGGCAACGGTTAACGGGGAATGCTTTCTGTTACCGGAGCCATTGTTGCTTGATCCTAAGTTCCCTGTTCCTCCTTGACCTTGACTGTCCCGTTTGAAATTGGTATAATAGTTGTTTATGGTTTACCGACACAGGAGTGAATACCCCCAAAGCGCCTTGATAGGACTAGGTATTAGCCACACAGAGACTGGTACCCGATCACCAGCCAAGCAAAAACAGTTTTTTCTGATGTATGATATAGCTATGCCCTCGTAGCTCAGTGGATAGAGCAAGGGATTTCTAATCCCTGGGTCGTGGGTTCAAATCCTACCGAGGGCGCTCTTTGGTTATTGGTCAAAAGTCAATACCATCTGGCTTAATTTGGCTCACAAAATACATAGGACTAAGGTCTAAATGTAAAGTGATGTTGCGCTCCTCTTAAAAATTATTGAGAAATCCCCCAAACCTGGATGAGACGCATATGCTTAGCTAAACCGCGAGAAGCCCCGCACTTTACCCGATAGGGTAAGTGTCTTGAAGTTACCGTAAGAATAGGGTCGCCTTTATGGTTGGCAGGCTATGCGGAAAAAGGTTAAAACTCATTGATTAAGGCGACCCTATTCTAAGGTTTCATCTCTAGGATGACAGCGGGGCAAGGGTCGTAACGGAGCTTGCCAATTAACTGTGACATACTAGGTATAGTAGGGACATCAAATTAAGAGCTAATCGCCACCTACTAATTAAACCTTGACAACAAAGAATATGGGGTGACCTTCAGAAAAACTCGATAGTTTGAGTTATCTGTGAATGGGTAAAATTCCATAGGTGCGCTTTCCGTCGGCGAATTAAATTCGCGTGGCGGTGCGACCCAAGGCCGGGTTCCCCGGCCTTGGGTCGCACCAACGGGCTCGCACCTGCAGTACTTTGGTTCTAGAACTTCTTGTATTGTTCCGGCGCGGAGGGGCATCCCGTGTCGTTAATAAAGCTTACCGAGTATCCGAAGCGATGGCTGGAGTTGGTAAGAAGCCCGCGCTGTACCGCGCTTGTCAGCGTCGGGAGTATGTCACAAAAATAAAGAAATGTGTCAAGAGATGCCATGGATAACTTACAACGATATCGCATTGTCTGCACCCTAAGCTTTGGTGACATTTATGGACAAATTATGGTTTGGTTAATCGTAATTTTCCTGAGTCTCGCCTCAGCCTTAGCTCTTTGGAGTGCTGACCGCCAAATTTACGCTCTGGCAACTGTCGGGCTGATTTTGGTACTATCTCTGCCCTTCCTGCTCTTTGCCTTCGTGACTACATTGTTAAACCATATTGAAATTGCTCAGATGGAAGAGGAGGAAACCACATCAACAGCGGTCGGCAGAGCGCCTAGACAGAAACCGATTGAGGCGACCGGTTGAAGAGAATCCGAACCATCCCCGGCTTTTTCAGAACCCGGGGAAGGAGAGTTGAGAGCCTCCGTGCTTGATGAGGGGCGCTTCATTCTTTGTCAGAATCCTAGGGGCTAGATGCCTAGAGGCTAGATGCCTAGAGGCTATAACCTAGAGCATAAAATAGGAATTCGGATTCCATAATACGACCGAGATGCTAGAACACGATGTCATTATTGTCGGTGGGGGATTAGCTGGATGTCGCGCTGCTTTAGAGATTAAACGCTCTGAGCCTAAGCTGGATGTCGCCCTTGTGGCTAAAACTCACCCAATTCGTTCCCATTCGGTGGCTGCCCAAGGGGGTATGGCAGCTACTCTGAAGAATGTTGATGCGTCCGATAGCTGGGAAGCCCATGCCTTTGACACGGTTAAAGGGTCTGACTACTTGGCAGACCAGGATGCAGTAGAAATCCTCACCAAAGAGGCTCCAGAGGTAGTCATTGAGCTGGAACACATGGGGGTGCTGTTTTCCCGCTTACCGGATGGTCGGATTGCTCAGAGGGCTTTTGGAGGTCATTCCCATCGGCGCACTTGCTACGCGGCAGATAAGACGGGTCACGCCATTTTGCATGAACTGGTGAACAATCTCCGGCATAACGGTGTCAAACTCTACGATGAGTGGTACGTTATGCAGCTGATTTTGGAAGAGGGTCAGGCAAAAGGGGTGGTTATGTTCCAGCTCCTAGACACGAAGGTGGAAGTAGTACGGGCAAAAGCTGTCATGTTCGCTACCGGGGGTTATGGACGGGTATTTAATACGACCTCCAATGACTTTGCCTCCACTGGGGATGGTCTGGCAATGTCAGCTCTGGCTGGGGTGCCTTTGGAAGATATGGAGTTTGTACAGTTTCACCCTACGGGCTTGTATCCGGTGGGGGTTTTGATTTCTGAGGCGGTACGAGGGGAAGGGGCTTATCTGATTAACTCAGAAGGTGATCGCTTTATGAGCGACTACGCCCCCAAAC
Source organism: Moorena sp. SIO1G6 (assembly GCF_010672795.1). Taxonomy (NCBI): domain Bacteria; kingdom Bacillati; phylum Cyanobacteriota; class Cyanophyceae; order Coleofasciculales; family Coleofasciculaceae; genus Moorena; species Moorena sp. SIO1G6. The sequence continues at coordinate 17,230 of NZ_JAAHFZ010000027.1, read as the reverse complement.
AAATGGAACTGGCACCCCGGGATATTACTTCAAGAGCGATTACCCTAGAACTCAGAGCTGGTCGTGGAATTCATCCTGATGGCAGTGCAGGTGGACCTTTTGTTTACCTTGACCTGCGCCATATGGGCAAAGACAAGATTATGAGTCGGATTCCGTTTTGCTGGGAAGAAGCCCATCGCTTGCTTGGTATTGACGCAGTACATCAACCAATGCCAGTACGACCAACTGCCCACTACTCCATGGGGGGAATCCCTGTCAACACCGATGGGCAAGTCCATAGTGGTAAAGATGGGTTAATTGAGGGCTTCTTTGCCGCTGGGGAATCAGCCTGTATCTCTGTTCATGGGGCAAATCGCCTCGGGAGTAATTCCCTGTTGGAATGTGTGGTTTATGGCAAAAGAACTGGTGCTGCGATCGCAAAATACGTCCAAGACCGGAAGTTACCAGACATTGATGAGCAATCCTACCTCAATGCAGCCCAGGCAAAAATCAAAGCCCTTGTGGAAAAATCTGGCACCTTACGGCTTAACCAGTTGCGTCAAGCCTTCCAAGACTGTATGACCCAATTCTGTGGCGTTTTCCGTAACCAAGCTTCCATGGAGGAGGGGTTAAACCAACTGGAACAATTGAAACAACAGTACCAGCAAATTTATTTGGATGACAAAGGCAACTGTTGGAACACGGAAATTATCGAAGCCTTGGAACTGCGCAATTTAATGATAGTCGGAGAAATCATTCTTACATCTGCCCTGAACCGACGAGAAAGCCGGGGTGCCCATAGCCGGGAGGATTATCCCCAACGGGATGATCCCAATTTTCTCAAACACACCCTAGCTTTTTACTCATCCGCAGGTATTGACCTGCAATATAAACCGGTAAGCATGACCTTGTTTGAACCGAAAGAGCGGAAGTATTGATTACTAGTCCGAGACTGCCTCAGTGGTCGAGTCATGGGTAACTAGCGTTAGTACTCTGTGTCGGTTACTCATCACTAATCTTCGGGAGTTTCGGGAATTTCGGGAGTTTCCGGAGTTTTTGGAGTTTCGGCTGCCAACTGTTTGACTTGGTCTTTGTACTTGGCTGGTGCTAGGGATGTAGCCTGGTCAAAGAGGGGTTTAGCCTTTTCAGTGTTACCCTGTTCTTGAAAAATCATGGCTTTAGCTAGCACTGGTCTCCAGTCATCTTGGTTGCCTTTGATTGCCTGGTCATATATAGCTGTGGCTTCGTCATAACGCTTCTGATTCGCGTAAACTTGACCTAACAACAACTGCACAGAAATGACATCAATGCTCCCAGGCTTAATTTCATTGACTTGCTGGGAACTTTTTAAGGTGTCTTGCAGCAAACCGATGGCTGCTTCTGGGCGGTTTTCCTGGGTTAGCAAACTAACTAACCCTTGCAGAGCATTCATATCCCCAGGCTTAGCGTTTAATATGTCCCGATAGGCTTGAGCTGCTCCTTCGCGATCGCCAATTTGTTGTTTTACCTGAGCCAGCAAGACTCCATAATCTGTCTGGTCAGTATTGAGTTTGGCTAACTTTTCTAGGGGTTCAATCGTGCCTTTGATGTCTCTTAGCTGCAGCCGTATCTCCAGCAGACCTCTCAAAGCCGTTAAATTTTCTGGTTCTCGCTGCAAGACTAGTTCATAACCCTTGGCTTGAGCTTCTAGTTCTGCTTGCTGCTGGGCAGAAATATTTGGTGTAGCTGTAGGTGTTGCCCCAACAGAGGCGGGATTATCCTTGAAAATATTCCCTAGCAAAGGAATCATCGAAATACCGATAAAGGCTAGCACAGCTAGTACTAGCACTATTTTGATCCACAGACTGCGCTTTTGAGACACAAAACCTTCTTGAACTCTATTGCCATTATGAAACGATTTGGGGGTTTTAAAGTATCCTCCCATAAATCCTATCTATTAAATAAGCTAGCATTAAAGCTCAGTTAAATCGGCTAGAAACCGCTCAGATTAAAGATTCCATAAACTTTGCGGATCTAGCCTTTATCTCACTGCATTCTGTACAGTGGGTAGACTAGTACCAAGTGCGCTCACCCTCCAGTTTTGTGGTGGCAAGAATCCAGGATAATTTTTTCTGGAAAGGACACCGGAAAGCTGGAAGATGTTGACAAAACAATGCTGCCAATGTCAGTCAAAACCACCCATGGGAATGTGTCTCCGCCGCTAGGAGGTTATATGAATTCGTCTGTGAATCGGCTTCCCGACTCAGCTGAGTCATCTGGAATCCAACCACCGGAAGTATCCAGTGTGCAAAACCAGCCCCCAGAAACACCAACTGGTGGCTCTCAAGATACCACCAAATCAGCTCCCTTAGCTGAATCTAATGGGAAAGTAACTACTCAGGTCTCAAGTAAGGTCTCAAGACAGCACCCAATTCCTGCCCCCAGTGAACCTAGGCAATACCGCGCCATTGGTCTGGTCAATGGCAAATATATGCCTTCCGCAGAGCAGTTGACCAGGGGAACACTTGTAGCGGCAGATGGAACCTTGATTGATGCGGTGTTACTCGGTCGGGTCATGAGTTTGGTCAAGAATCACTTAGATCTCAATCAGCCCCACCTCTGGGTTGTCTATCCCCGCATCAGGCAAGCAGACGATAACTTACATGTCCAAATTGTTGGCGTCTGGGAACCAGAAACTCTCGAACCCACAGCTTCAGCTGAAACAACTGACTCGGGAGTTGCTCAGTCCGAAGCAGAAGTCGAGACATCAAATGACTCCTCAGAAGCTGAGGCGGAACCGATTCCGAAGGATGGCTATTTTTCCATTCGTGGCGAGGTGATCTACCATTCGCGGGAGAAGGAACAAGTCGTTGTTAAAATTAGGCAATTACCTCGTAAAGAGTCAGATAAGCCTAAGTTTTTCAAGTTAAAGCTTAAGGGTTGCCTGGGAGAAAGGGTCGTTGGTCATTTTTGGGATTTACATGCACAGCTGCAAGCCAATACCCTGGTGATCCAGGAAGGAAACGATATTGGTTTTCTCAACAAATTTGGACCAAAGAGGAAACCATTTAATAAAAATAAAAAACGTTTTGGTGCTAAAAAGAGTTACCCGAAGCCACGCCCTCCTCGTAAAAAGGATGGCGTGGCTACAGCCACAGCACCCAAACCCCAAAGACCAAGACCGAAACCGATCAAGCGTATTGACAAGGGTAGTAAGGGTGATCCCTCTGGGAATTCTGCTTGATGGGAAGTGGAAAATTGCTCGAAGCGTGAGCTACCACGCTTTACTTTGAAGAAGATGGGGGGATGGGGGAATCGGGACGGACATGGAATATCCCCTACTCCCCTACTCCAGAAGCTACCTGTTCCCCTGGCATCCTCAGAGCAACCCCCAGGAGTTTATTCAATTTTAATTTAATTGATTTTTTTGTTGGCGGGATGGTAAGATTAACAGTCAACAGTTAACAGTCAACAGTTAACAGTCAACAATAATTGACAGTTTATTATTAATTTTTTTTAAATCAAGGGTGTCTTAATTTAAAGTTTTAATTAAGGGATATACTTGACTAGATAATAATGAATAATTAAGTTCATAGTCACGGATGAATTCGGGGAATAAAGATTAGTACATGCTTGTTCCAAAGTTCCGAAGTTCCGAAGTTACCTTTAAATTAATTTGATTTCCTAAGGCTTATGCTCATTGCTATAACTATAAATTAGTTTGATAAAGGATACGCTAACTAATAGCGTTATTGAATCATTTTGGCTAGTATATGGCGAGATAAATTCCATGGATAGGTAAATTTATCAAAATGTTTGATGGATGTCCATGAGCTACCTAACTAAGGTAGTCTTTTTTGGTGAGAGCGATCGCTATCTATGACTATATTTCTAACCCTGAGCGTTGTCCTACTAGCTTTAATCAGTTTCATTAGGGAATGGATGCCAGTGGATATCACTGCGATCGCAGTGATGGTATTACTTATGCTTCTAAAGCTAGTCACCCCAGAACAGGGAATCTCCGGTTTTGGCAACCCTGCCACGATCACTGTGATGGCTATGTTTATCCTCAGTGCTGGGATTGCCCGAACTGGGGCGCTTCAAATCGTGAATGACCTACTGCTGAAGTGGGGAGGCAAGGAGTCAACCCAGCAAATCTTTACCATGGGAATAATTGCTGGGCCCATAACAGGCTTCATTAACAATACCGCTGTGGTGGCTGTACTACTTCCTATTGTAGAAGATTGGTGCCGCAAGCAAAGTATTTCCCCTTCTAGGCTTTTGATGCCCTTATCCTTTGTCACTATCTTAGGGGGCATGATCACTACCATTGGCACCTCCACTAATGTCTTGGCCAGTGGGTTGTCTAAACAGTTGGGCTATGGTGATTTCAGCTTGTTTCAATTCACCCGATTGGGGCTAATTACATTCACCATAGGATTGGCATATTTGGCTCTAGTGGCACCCCGACTTTTGCCCAACCGTAAAGTAGCCAGCAATGGTATTGTCACTCAGGACTATAATCTCAAAGAGTATGTCAGTGAAATTGTAATTACACCAGATTCCAGCCTAGTGGGGCAAACCCTACGTGCCAGTGAAATTCAGCGGAAGTTTGATTTGGACGTTTTGGAACTGATTCGCAATGGTAGCCGTTTTCCCCAACCGCTGGCAGATAAAGTATTGCGACCAGGGGATATTTTGATTGTGAGGTCTGGTCGGGAGTGTCTGCTGAGAGTCAAAGATGAACGAGGGATAGAAATCTTAGCTGATGTCCAATTTGGAAAGCAACCCTTGGAAACGGGTCTTACCTCTGGGGAGGAAGGGATTGCTGAGGTGTTGATCCTGGCTAACTCTAATTTAATTGGCTCAACCTTAAAGGATATGCGGTTTCGACAACGCTATAACGGTACGGTTTTGGCAATTCGACGGGGACAGGAACTGGTCAGAGAAAGACTTGGAAGAGTTTGCTTGCACTTTGGTGATGTGCTGTTGGTACAAGGTCCGAGGCAAAGTTTGTTGGGATTGCAAACCAGTCGAGATTTGTTGGTGATTGGACAGCGAGATTTAGAAACCCTACGGCGAGACAAAGCAGGGATTGCGATCGCAATTAGTGTAGGGGTAGTCTTAGCAGCTGCCTTTAATGTACTACCGATTATGGTGAGTGCCTTGTTGGGAGTAGTCTTGATGGTGATCACTGGTTGTCTCAAGCCTGGGGAACTGTACGGAACAGTACGCTGGGATATTATTTTCCTGCTGGCTGGGTTAATTCCTTTGGGAATAGCCATGAAGGAGTCAGGCACAACCCAATGGTTAGCGGAAAATCTAGTGGCACTAGGGGGTAATCTCCCTGGTTATTGGTTGTTAACACTGTTCTATGTGGTTACTGTCCTGATCACAGAGGTGCTGTCTAATAATGCTTCGGTGGTGTTACTATTGCCGATTGCTGTGGAGGTAGCTAAGAGTTTGAGTCTCAATCCTCTGGCGTTTATGTTTACGGTGATGTTTGCCGCATCTAATAGTTTTATGACTCCGATTGGGTATCAGACCAATACCATGGTTTATGGGCCAGGGGGTTACAGGTTTTTGGATTTTGCTAGGGTGGGTGCCCCATTAAGTTTGTTGATGGCATTGATTATTCCGCCACTGGTGATTGCCCTGTATGGGTTGTCTTGAGTCTCCCCGCTATAAATAGACCGGGATTCTTGAAGCTTTAGCTAAATCTTTTACTATGCAACTGCTAAGTGATCCGAGAGCTGAAATCCGAAGAGTCGGGAAATGATTAACCCCTTATATCAAGTCTGGTTGAATACCCATCAATTTTGGGGGGCGCGGGGAGGTTGGGGAGGGTGGGAAGTGTGGGGAGATGGCCAGATGGCCAGATGGCCAGATGGGGGAGATTTTTATTAAGGGTAATTATCTTGACATGATATTACCGGCAACAGACGGGTCGGAAAGTCCGGTTCTAAACCAGAGGTGCCCGATGGTATACTCTGGACTCTTTCCCCTCTTCCCCCTCCTGATTGTGAATCGTGATATCTTTGAACGCAACTTGATATCAAGGCTGGTGATTGGAAAAAAAATTGGCTGAAGAATAGTTTGGTCAACTGGGGTAGAGTTTTTTTTCTGAACCAATGAATTTAATTGATTGGCTAAACTATCCAGATTTAACCAATAACTCTTGAATAACTGAACAGATAATTATTATAAACCATAATTATCGATTTAAAATCTCACCATAACCTGTAGATTATAGCAAAAAAAATAGTATCAAATTATTCAATTTTTAAAGAGTTGTAAACCATTGATATTTTAGCATTAAAACCTATATTATTACGTTTGATGGCCATTACACTCTTTAAAAAAATACCTTAAATAAGTAGAAATACCTCAGAGCTAAAACCTAGCAGGGCGCTATGGTAAAGCTATGATAATAATAAATTTTAAATTAATTTAAAATTTATTATTATATAATCGATAAAATAATTGATTGTTATTCCACAAGTTTAAACCAGAGTAACCATAGGGATTTTAGTGAGGAGATAGTTTTGAAACGGACTCAAAGATCAGATCAGAGATTACCCAGGGTGGTTTATACCCCTGAGAGTCAGATGAGGCATCCGCTTCAATTATTTCAAGAGATGCGGCGAGACTTGCTGGCTTCTAGAGAACTAGCTTGGCGACTTCTGGTCCGGGATATCAGTGCTCAATACCGCCAGTCATTGCTGGGAATTATCTGGGCTTTTATACCACCAATTGTGACGGCTGTTGGCTTTACTTTGGCTAAGAGTAATGGGGTGATTAATGTTGGTAGCACGGGCTTGCCCTATCCAGCTTATGTGATGTTTAGCATGACCCTGTGGCAGACTTTTGTGGAAACACTGAATGGTCCTGTCCAAGCGGTGACCGAGGCAAAGGCGATGTTGGCTAAAATTAATTTCCCCCGTGAAGCCATTATTCTTAGCAAACTGGGTCAAGTATTTTTTAACTTTGGTATCAAGCTGATTCTGATTGTGGGCTTGTTTATCTGGTTCAGGATGCCAGTAAGTTGGAGCGTGATTATAGCACCAGTGGCTTTCATTCATCTTGTCTTATTCGGAACATTTATTGGCTTGTTATTAGCCCCGATGGGAGCCTTGTATAAAGATTTTTCTATGGGTCTTACTTTGGCAACTGGATTTTGGTTGTTTCTGACTCCAGTTGTCTACCCAGTTCCTAGTGAGGGGGTATTTGGCGCTATTGTGAAATTGAATCCAGTCACTCCTTTGCTGGTGACAACACGAGAGTTGGCAACGACAGGTGTGATATCAGAACCTCTGGGATTTTGGGTTACGAGTGGGATTGCTGTTGTGGGATTGCTCCTAGCTTGGATTGTCTATCGTCTATCTATCCCTTTTGTAGTTGAGAGGATCAGTTCTTAATTATGATTAGTAGCACTGAGCGAGACGTTGCGGACAAATCCCAGGATAGTGAAGTCATTCTCTCGGTTAATGGGGTTTCTAAAAAGTTTTGTCGGGACTTGAAGCGGTCTTTATTATATGGGGTCCATGATATTGCCACTGAGTTAGTAGGATTGAGGCAGAAGGATGAGAAGCTGCGGAAAAAGGAGTTTTGGGCACTGAATGATGTCAGTATTCAATTGCGACGAGGAGAAGCTATTGGCTTAGTGGGGACAAATGGTAGTGGTAAATCGACATTGTTGCGGATTATTAGTGGTTTGATTAAGCCGGATGTTGGCTCTGTGGAAGTTAAAGGTCGGTTGGCACCATTGATTGCTTTGGGAGCAGGGTTTAATCCGATTTTGACAGGGCGGGAAAATATTTATGCCAATATGTCGATTTTGGGGTTGTCGAAGGAAGAAATTGATCAGCGGTTTGATCAAGTTCTAGAGTTTGCGGAAATTGGGGATGCGATTGATTCGCCGGTACAAACCTATAGTTCTGGAATGGCAGCAAGGTTAGGCTTCGCTAGTGCAATTCATACAGAACCAGATATTCTTCTGATTGATGAGGTGCTAGCAGTCGGCGATCTTCTGTTTAGGATGAAATGCTATAGAAAGCTGTCTGAATTACGTGATAAAGGTACAACCTTTGTTCTAGTAGCTCACAATCCTAATTCTATTCTATCTATTTGTGATTCAGCAATTTATCTTCAACGAGGAAAATTACTAGCAGTTGGTAAGGCGGCTGTGGTAATGCAAAAATATGATGAAGATTTGTTCCTAGATAACAAACAGGAATCACAGGGCGCTGTTTTCTTTCAAGAAAAACCACCAGAAGAAAGCACTGGTTTAGATATTCTTGCCGTTTACTTTAAAGATGGACAAGGAAATAGGATTGAATATCCTCTGAGTGGTCAACCTGTATACTTGTGTGTTAATTGCAAAGCTCACACAGAAATTTCTCATGGAATCCTTTGTATTATGATTAGAGAAATTTCTGGAGAAGGGGAACCATTATTAAACCTGGATAGTAACCTAGACAACACAATATTAAAAATTTATAATGGAATAGTTCAACTTCAGTTAGAAATGCCTTATCTTGGATTAAGACCTGGTTCTTACTCTAGTAGAGTCTGGGTCAAAAAGCCACCTAAGTATATCTACGACCACGTATCATTAACCTTCAAAGTTAAAAGTAATTCATTAATGACACAATGTCAATTTTATCAACCTAGAAAATGGAAAGCATTACCCCAATAACAAAAAATATTGTTGTTATAACCATTATAATAGATGTATAACTTATTTAAGTTAATTCGTAATTTACGGAATAATTATAAAAAACAACTAATACAAAAATATTACCGTAAAAACCTGGGAAATCTTGGGGAAGACTGTTATATAGGCCAAAGCGTAATCAAAAATAATTTAAGTAAATTATTTATTGGAAATCGAGTCATTGTAGAAAATAATGTAACTCTTCAATGTAATTTGGAAGACTCTGCTATTCATATTGGCGATCGCTCAATTATCCGAAGTTCAGCAATGCTCATATCTGCACAGGGTAAGATAAAAATTGGTAGTGACTGTAGTGTCAACCCTTTCTGTTTTCTTTATGGTGCAGGTGACTTAGTTATAGGAAACTGGGTCAGAATCGCTACCCATACTGTAATTGTTACTTCAAACTATACCTTTGATGATCTTGATACGCCTATCGACCTTCAACCGTCTACTAAGAAAGGTGTCATTATAGAAGATGATGTTTGGATAGGAGCGGGAGTAAGAATCCTTGATGGTTGCAGAATAGGTAAAGGTTCTGTCATCGGTGCTGGGACAGTTTTAACCAAGAGTGTTGAGCCTTACTCCGTAGTTGTAGGAGTACCAGGCAAGGTTATTCGTAAACGTGGTGAACCTAAAGAGAGTAAACAGGATCAAGTTTTTTCCAAGACTAGTCAAAGTCAAATAGATTTATCTAATCAAATTATTACTAATAAATAATTCCTAGCACTATTATGAAAATTAGCCATGAAAAATCAAGAGCGTGTGCGAGTATTTATCGGATCTGGCGAAGCGAGTCTACTGGAGAGGAAAGTCTCAATTTACTCTCTTCGTAAGCATAGCCATAGGGAACTGGATATTTATGTTTTCAATGGCACCCACAATGCTATTGAACTTAATGATGATCAGCCTTATCTCGCTCCCATGTCCTTAAGAGTTAAATATCGGAATACAACTGAGTTTAGTCTCTACCGATATTTGATTCCACAACTCTGTAACTATCAAGGTAAAGCTATTTATATTGACTCAGATACTATCTGTTTGACTGATATTGGTGAACTATTAGACACACCTTTGAATGGCTGTGATTTCCTAGTAAAAAGAGCTTATAGCAGTGAAGCTAAAGACCTTTGGGGCTTGAGCGTAATGCTGATCGATTGTCAAAAATGCAACTTTGATTTAGAAACCTACTACGACGAAATTGAGCAAGGTCTGTATTCTTACCCTGACCTTGCCCGTATGAGTCCTGCTTTTCTTGCTCATCACAATTACCAGATCGGAGAACTAGACCCCCTTTGGAATGTCTTTGATTACTATGACAAAGATACGAAGTTAATCCACTATACGAACCTCTACACTCAACCCTGGAAGTATACCAATCATCCCTATGGAGATCTATGGTTTCAGTACTTTAAGGAAGCTAGGGATTGCGGTTATATAACCCAAAATGATATTGATTTAAGCCTTGTTCGTTCCTACGTCAGGCGTGATTTACTAGAGGGAAATTTCTCAACCATGGCTCGGGAAATAGTTTCTTTAAAAAGGGCGATTAAATCCGTTAAAAAAACTAGTTGGTTTTAAGTAAGCATTCAGCGGTCAGCGGTCAGCAGTCAGTGGTCAGCAGTCAGCCGTCAGCCGTGAGCTTTTAGCTCACGCTACGCGAACAGCTTTGTGGCACAGGCTTCTAGTTTGTGGCACAGGCTTCGACGCTGTGACGAATGCCTATGTTATTCAAAAGCTGATACGCGACACGCTGATAGCTGATACGCGACACGCTGATAGCTGATAGCTGATACGCGACACGCTGATAGCTGAATACTTACGGTTTTAAGTTACTTAAAACTCCAATAAAATAGCCTATAATCGACTTATGTATGGGGAATTTAAGGAGATAAAAATTAAATCATTTAGTTTAGGGTATATCTACTTATATTACCCCAATTATAGACAGATATATGCAGTTCCTAATGGAAAAAACTTGCTTTTCACAGGTTGTTGAAAGGCTAAAAATAGAAGCTGATGCAATTACTCTAGCTGCCAATCGACTTCAACCTCAGGAAGTTGAGCAAGCTGTTGAGCTTTTAGCTAATTGTCGAGGTAAGGTGGTATTGGTGGGAGTTGGCAAGTCAGGAATTGTAGGGCGTAAAATTGCTGCTACCTTGACGAGTACGGGGACTCTAGCAACCTATCTACATCCAGGGGATGCTATGCACGGTGACTTAGGGAGCGTCACCTCTTCAGATGTGGTTGTGACTTTGAGCAACAGTGGTGAAACCGATGAGCTTGTGGCTGTAATGCCTTACCTCAAGCGTCGGCAATTACCGATTATTGCGATTGTGGGCAACCTGAACTCTACTCTTGCTCGCAATGCAGATGTTGTGCTTGATGCTTCCGTTGATCAAGAAGTGTGTCCTTTTAATCTTGCTCCAACTACCAGCACAACGGTTGCTCTGGCAATTGGAGATGCTTTGGCAATGACACTAATGCCAATTAAGGGGCTAACGCCAGAAGATTTTGCTCTGAATCATCCGGCAGGACGTTTGGGTAAGCGCCTGACTTTGAGAGTCGCAGACTTAATGCACAAAGACCAAGACAACCCTGTGATTTCCCCTCAAGCCAGCTGGATTGAAATTGTTGGTGCTATCACTAAAGGCAGTTTGGGAGCAGTCAATGTAGTTGACGATAGGGGTGAACTTTTCGGAATTATTACTGACGGTGATTTACGACGTTCGATTGCCAAAATCAAGCCAACTGAGCTAGAACACCTCAAGGCAGTAGCAATTATGACTCCCAATCCGGTAATGGTTCAACCTGACCAACTGGCTTACGATGCCTTACAGCTTATGGAAAATCGGACTTCTCAAATCTCCGTGTTGCCGGTGGTGGATAAACACAAACGCTGTATTGGCTTACTTCGACTCCATGACATTGCTCAAAGTGGTATACTTTGAGCAAGCTTGAAGAAGCATCTACCTACTCGTGTAATAGGAAATAAAAATTATTAGGAGTAGGTTATGAACTCTGTTCGCATCGAAGCAGAAGACTACAATACTGGTGGTCAAGGGGTAGCTTATTACGATCTTGACCCTGGCAACAATGGTGGAGAGTATCGCTTTGAGGATGTGGATATTTCTTACAGCGGCGATGTAGATGGCACGCCGCTGGTGGGTTGGATTGAGTCAGGAGAATGGCTGACCTATGAGGTCACCATTCCCAGTTCCGGGACTTATCAACTCGAAGCTCGTGTGGCTTCTGCACTCAATGGCAATCATAGCTTCCAAGTCAGTCTAGACGGAGAACAGGCCAGTGTGAATTTGGGCAACACTGGTGGCTGGAGAACTTGGCAGACGATCGAGTCTTCCCAAGTGCTCAGCCTCAGTGCCGGGACTCATCAATTGCGCCTGGATGTACTGAGTGGGGGCTTCAACATCAACTACATTGATTTGATTCCGGTCTCACCATCTGTGACCCCAACTCCTGAGGTCGGCAACGGCAATAATGGTGGTACAGATAACAACACCTCTAATCAGGGCAACGGAATTGATACTATAACTGATGTTCAGGCAAGCGGCTCTACTGTTCGCATCGAAGCAGAAGACTACAATACTGGTGGTCAAGGGGTAGCTTATTACGATCTTGACCCTGGCAATAATGGTGGAGAGTATCGCTTTGAGGATGTGGATATTTCTTACAGCGGCGATGTAGATGGCACGCCGCTGGTGGGTTGGATTGAGTCAGGAGAATGGCTGACCTATGAGGTCACCATTCCCAGTTCCGGGACTTATCAACTCGAAGCTCGTGTGGCTTCTGCACTCAATGGCAATCATAGCTTCCAAGTCAGTCTAGACGGAGAACAGGCCAGTGTGAATTTGGGCAACACTGGTGGCTGGAGAACTTGGCAGACGATCGAGTCTTCCCAAGTGCTCAGCCTCAGTGCCGGGACTCATCAATTGCGCCTGGATGTACTGAGTGGGGGCTTCAACATCAACTACATTGATTTGATTCCGGTCTCACCATCTGTGACCCCAACTCCTGAGG